>NZ_CP007501.1:1350861-1688576 GCF_000973625.1 Polynucleobacter duraquae | reverse complement strand
CTACTGTTGGATCAGTTTTATCTTGATATTCCACTTCAGCTTCAGCCAGTGCGGAGCCGCAATCGAAACACCAGTTCACTGGCTTTAGGCCTCGGAAAACATAACCTTTTTCCCAGATCTTGCCGAGTGCACGAATTTCATCGGCCTCATTACGGAAGTTCATCGTGAGATACGGGTTATTCCAATCACCCAGCACGCCCAAACGCTCAAAATCTTTTTTCTGCTTATCTACTTGTACCTTAGCGTAGGCACGTGCTTTTGATTGGACTTCAGCAGTCGGTAAATTTTTACCAAATTCTTTTTCAATCTGAATCTCAATCGGCATACCGTGGCAATCCCAGCCAGGAACATATGCAGAGTCAAAGCCCATTAACCAGCGGGACTTTACGATCATGTCTTTGAGAATCTTATTTACTGCATGGCCAATATGAATGTCGCCATTTGCATAGGGAGGACCATCATGCAAAATAAATTTTGGCTGGTGAGCATGTGCCGCACGAATCTTTTCGTAAAGCTTATTTTTCTGCCACTGTGCAACCCATTGCGGTTCACGTTTCGGTAAATCTCCCCGCATCGGAAACGATGTTTCTAGAAGATTAACGGGATAAGAGTTTTCTTTTTCAGACATAAGATTTTTTCTGGAAATAATTTCTGGCATGCGCTGCATCAGATGCAATCGCTTTGGTAAGTGTATCGAGGTCAGAGTACTTCGCCTCATCCCGAATTTTTTCTAAGAGCTCTACGGTAATAATTTTTCCGTAGACATCGGCGTTGTAATCAAAAATATGAGTCTCAAGCAATACGCGACCTTCATCTTCTACCGTTGGTCTCACGCCGAGACTGGCTACAGCAGGCAGTGGCTTATCTCCAAGCCCCAAGACTTGTGCAGTAAAGATGCCAGAGCAGGCAGGCTTGCGGTGATGCAGGTGATTAGCAACAGCGAGATTCAATGTTGGGAACCCTAAAGTACGACCTAGCTTTTGCCCGTGAATGACATGACCGGAGATGCCGTAAGGACGACCCAGTAATTTACTGGCTTGATCCATGTCCCCAATAGCCAAGGCATTGCGTAGTGCCGAGCTGGAAATTCTTTCGCCACCTTCTTGCACGGTATGAATGCTAGAAACTTCAAACCCAAATTGTTCGCCAGCCGCTTTGAGGCTTGCAAAGTTGCCCGCACGTTTAGCACCGTAGCAAAAATCATCGCCAATCAAAATCCATTTGGCATTGAGTCGCTTGACAATGATCTCAGAAACAAATTCTTCGGGAGTAAGGCGCGCAAATGCACTATTGAAATGCTCCACTACTACGCGATCAATGCCAATGTCAGCAAAGGCAGCCAGCTTGTCACGCAAGTTGAGGATTCGTGGTGGCGCCTGTTCTGGGGAAAAGAATTCTTTAGGGTGCGGTTCGAAAGTCATAACGCAGCTAACTAAACCGCGTGCTTGCGCGCCATCCTTCAGCTCTTTGAGCAGTGCGCGATGACCCCTGTGCACGCCATCGAAATTACCAATGGTTAAGGCACAAGCCGGTC
This sequence comes from Polynucleobacter duraquae, assembly GCF_000973625.1. Taxonomy (NCBI): domain Bacteria; kingdom Pseudomonadati; phylum Pseudomonadota; class Betaproteobacteria; order Burkholderiales; family Burkholderiaceae; genus Polynucleobacter; species Polynucleobacter duraquae. The sequence continues at coordinate 1,687,042 of NZ_CP007501.1, read as the reverse complement.
CTGCAGAAAACTGGGTAGGGCCACGGAATACGTTCACTAAATCACTTTCAGGGTCGCTTTCGGGGTAACCATCAATTATATTGTGGGCATGCCATCTATCGTCACCTTAATCTCTGGCCGCGGATCTAATTTCGAGGCTATCGTCAAAACAGCTCAAAAAGAGCAGTGGCCGGTTACTTTTGCAGGGGTCATTGCTAACCACTCTGCCGCCAAGGGCCTTGATTTTGCTCGATCTCAGGGGATTCCGGCCTTTGCCATCGAACATCGCGAGCACGCTACTCGAGAGTCTTTTGATGCCGCTCTCATGGCAAAAATCGATGAATTAGGCTCTGATTTAGTGGTTCTAGCGGGTTTTATGAGGATTTTGACCCCGGGATTTATTCGTCATTTCGAGGGTCGCCTGATCAATATTCACCCCGCCTTGCTACCAGCCTTCCCAGGATTGCATACCCATGAGCGCGCTTTGGAGGCTGGAGTAGCTGAACATGGCGCCAGCGTGCATTTTGTTACCGAGGGTGTGGATGAGGGTCCTATCATCTGCCAAGCCTCGGTTCCAGTACTTCCTGGAGATGATGCAGATAGCTTGGCAGCGCGAGTTTTGGCTGCTGAGCATCAGATTTACCCGCGAGCCGTAAAATGGTTCCTAGATGGACGATTGCGAATAGTTGGTAATCAAGTTCAGGTACAACCACCGGAGTCGCAATTAATCAAATTATGAGTAAAGAACGTTCATCCCGCGCAGCTAGCGCTGGCAGTAAATCTGGATCAAGATCTGGGCCACGCTTAGGCCCACAAAAAAGTTATGCTGCTAAATCCAAAGATCCCTTGCGTCGCCCAGAGCGTCGCAATGCGAGTGGCAACATCATTGCACCAGAAGGCCAAAAAAACTTTTCTAATGCAAAGGCTTTGCCTCAGCATGCAATTCATTTAGAGCGCCTGCTTCCAGAGTTACTGAATTTCGAGCAACCAGCTGACCGTGTAGTAAGTCGCTATTTCCGCTCTGAGCCTCAGCTGGGTAACCGTGATCGCGCTTTGATTGCAGAGAGTGCTTTTGCGATCCTGCGTCGCAAGAATGAGTTCTCGCAATTTGCTTCCAGCGGCGAGGGTTCACAGGCTAGACGCTTAGCTCTATTGGGTTTGCTGTCCGCTTTGTCTGAAGGTGGTTTAGGTTCTGCTAACCGTGCTGAGAGTGCTATTGCCGACTTAGCTCACGTATTGAAGATAGGCGAGTACGAATGGTTGCAGCGTTTTGCCACGGTCGATCCATCGGCACTTAATCCCTTAGTTCAGAATAATTTGCCTGAATGGCTTTGGGATGCCTTTGGAAAATATCCCGGTGAAGAATCACGTGAGGCATTAGCTAAGTCACTCATGCATCCAGCCCTTTTGGATTTACGTGCCAACACCATGAAGACGACTCGCGAGCAATTGCTTGTCGAGATGAATGCTCTTGGTGGTCGCTATCAAGCCATTCCAACTCCGTACGCGCCTGATGGTGTTCGAATCATGGGAAAGCCCGCTTTGCAAAATACTGTCAGCTTTAAGACGGGGATGTTTGAGGTTCAAGATGAAGGTAGTCAGTTATTGGCTTACTTACTTGCGCCTAAGCGTGGCGAAATGGTGGTGGACTTTTGTGCTGGCGCCGGCGGTAAGACTTTAGCAATTGGGGCAATCATGCGATCCACAGGTCGTTTGTATGCCCTGGACACATCTGAGCGTCGCTTAGCTAATTTAAAGCCTAGACAAGCCCGTAGCGGCCTCTCTAACGTTCATCCCGTCTGGATTGATAGTGAGAATGACTCCAAGATCAAGCGCTTGGCTGGGAAGATTGATCGCGTCCTAGTGGATGCTCCTTGCAGTGGCATGGGCACATTGCGACGTAATCCGGATCTCAAATGGCGCCAGACTCCAGAGGGTGTTTTGGAGCTCAATCAAAAGCAGATGAATATTCTGGCCTCTGCAAGCCGTTTACTTAAGCAAGGCGGCCGCTTGGTTTATGCCACCTGCAGCCTCTTGCCACAAGAAAACCAGCAAATTGCAGAAGATTTCCTGATAAAGCACCCTAATTTTGAGGTTGTTCCTGCTGCTGAGGTTCTTAAGGCATTGTTTCCAAAGGATAAAATGCCTTTGGGTTGCAGTCCTGACAACCCGTGGTGGCAGTTATGGCCTCATATTCATGGGACTGATGGCTTCTTTGGGGCTGTTTTTCAGAAGAAAGCGGCTATTTCAGCGGCATCTGTCGATAAAGATGACGAAAAGTCGGTAAAAGTCAAAAGCAAGAAAGCTGATAAAGAACTAAAATAGGGTTTTAGACCTATCTGGGGATACCCTTTTGAACACAGTTTCTGGTTTTGATTTATTCCTCAATTGGCTTTCCAATGGCTATTTAAATTGGGCTTGGTGGCAAATCCTGGTTTTTACTTTAGTTGCAACCCATATCACCATTGCTGCGGTCACTATTTTTCTGCATCGCTGCCAAGCGCACCGCGCTCTGGAATTGCATCCCATCGTGTCCCATTTTTTCCGGTTTTGGCTCTGGCTAACAACTGGTATGGTGACCAAAGAATGGGCGGCGATTCATCGTAAGCACCACGCCAAGTGTGAAACTGTGGATGATCCGCATAGCCCGCAAGTTTTGGGTATTCATACTGTGCTTTCTCGTGGTGCTGAGTTATATAAAAACGAATCACGCAATCAGGAGACTTTAGATAAGTTTGGTCATGGCACACCCGATGATTGGCTTGAGCATAACCTCTATGCAAAGTATTCATGGCAAGGCGTAGCCTTGATGTTGATTATCGACGTACTCTTGTTCGGTGCAATTGGTTTAACTGTGTGGGCAGTGCAGATGTTGTGGATCCCTATTACTGCTGCTGGAGTTATTAACGGTATTGGCCACTTCTGGGGTTACCGTAATTACGATTGCGAAGATGCCTCAAGAAACATTTTGCCTTGGGGTATTTTGATTGGTGGCGAAGAGTTACATAACAACCACCACACTTTCGCTACTAGCGCTAAGCTCTCCAGTAAGTGGTATGAGTTTGATATTGGCTGGATGTACATTCAGATCATGAGTGCTGTTGGCTTGGCGAAAGTAAAAAAGACTTCTCCAAAGCCAGTGCTGAGTGACTTGCGTCCTGCGGATCAAAGCACACTCGAAGCCATCATTGCTAATCGTTATGAAATCATGGCCCGCTATAGTAAGACCTTGGGCACCTTCTTTAGCAACGAAGTTCAACACATGCACGTACTCGCAGCTCACTTAAAAGATGCGCGTACTTGGTTGGGCAAAGATGAGTCTCGTTTAACTACAGAAGAAAAAATGAAACTTGAAGAGTTGATGGCAACGAATGCTCAGCTACGAAAGATGATTGAGATGCGTCGTGATTTACAAGCAATCTGGGGCCGATCTAACGCCACAGGTGATCAGCTACTGACTCAATTGCATGTTTGGTGTCAGCATGCTGAAGAGAGTGGTTTATCGAGCCTGCGTGACTTCTCTTTGAGATTGCGTCGCTACGCTTAACGAAATCGAAGACAATAAAAAACCCGCTGATATAGCGGGTTTCTTATTTGCTAAAAATAAATATCAAATCGATGATTTACTTCAGCTTGGTTTCTTTGTAAGCAACGTGCTTGCGAATGGTTGGATCGAATTTCATGATCTCCATTTTTTCAGGTTTTGTACGCTTATTTTTTGATGTTGTATAGAAGTGACCAGTACCAGCTGATGACTCTAATTTAATTTTTTCTCTGCCGCCTTTAGCCATTTGTGCGCTCCTTAAATTTCGCCACGTGCACGGAGATCAGACAAGACAGCATCAATGCCGTTTTTGTCGATCACGCGCAAACCAGCATTGGTTAAGCGCAAGCTAATCCAGCGGTTTTCAGATTCAACCCAGAAACGGCGATTTTGCAAATTCGGCAAAAAGCGACGCTTCGTTTTATTGTTTGCATGGGATACATTGTTGCCAACCATCGGCTTCTTCCCAGTGACTTGGCAAACTTTTGCCATGACATAACTCCATTAATTGCGAAAAAAGAAGATTGTATCAGCCTCCAGCTACTTTGATCTACCCCTAATTGGCTTTAGTTTTGGGGATGAGGAGAAATAGTCGGTAATATTGCTTAAAAACTACCTTTAAGTTAGTAATTACTTCTATTTATCGTCATTTTTCATAAGACCCTCATCAGAAAATGAGAAAAAACCGCCATCACTCACAATGCAGTGATCCAGCAGGGGGATATCGATTAACTGCAAGGCTTTGGCTAGTGTCTTGGTTAATTCTTGATCAGCAATACTCGGTTTTGGGTTTCCGCTGGGATGGTTGTGTGCCACGATCAGAGCACTAGCGTTTCTGGCAAGAGCCTCCTTAAGGATTTCTCGTGGGTAAACGGCGGTATGGCTTAGGGAGCCTCTAAAGAGCTCCTGACACTCAATCAGGCGTAAGCGGGAGTCAAGGTATAGGCATAAGAAGACTTCGTGTGGCAGGCGTCCAAATCTGGCCTGCAAGAACTCTCGGACGTAGCCTGGTGAGGTAAGGACAGAGTCTTGGGAGAGGGTTTCTTCAAGGCTACGCTTTACAAGCTCATAGGCCGCCTGGATTTGTGACCACTTAGAAATGCCCATGCCATGAATCTGGGTTAATTCTTCTGGGGTGCAGGACATGAGACGCGGTAAATTGCCGAAATGATGGAGAAGATCCTCGGCCAGGGCTACGGCAGTTTTGCCTTTAACCCCAACACGAAGAAAAATAGCGAGTAACTCACCATCACTCAGGGCTGCGGCGCCAAGGGCGCGCAGTTTTTCGCGGGGCTGCTCCATTTTTGGCCAATCCGTAATCGGCAAGTGCACGCTACGGTCGGGCCTAGATACAATTACCTTATGACTAAGCTTACGGTTTTGCCCAACTCCTTCCTGACCCTCAACTATCGGCTGACTTTGCCGAGTGGGGATGACTACATCAATACTTTTATCGATCGCCCTGCGACGGTGTTGATGGGTTCTGGACAATTTGCGCCTTGTTTTGAAAAAGTATTAATCGGATTGGGTGTGGGTGATAAGAAAAGTGCCTTATTGCCACCAGAAGAAAGCTTTGGTGAGCGCAAAGAAGAATTAATTCAGTGGGTTTCTCTGAATGCACTTAAAGAGGGTCGCGATGATGATGCGCAATTTAACCCTGGCGATGTCATTGAATTTAATGCGCCTGGTGGCGCTCAATACGCTGGTGTACTGCAATCGATTAACGAAGAAGGCGCCTGGTTTGACTTCAATCACCCACTTGCTGGAAGGCCTGTTACCTTCGAAGCTCAAATTGTTGCGATTTTGTAGCCAATGAACAAACAAACTAATACTCAAGCAGGCGGAGAAAGCACCGCTGAAATTTTGATGGCGCAGCCCCGAGGCTTTTGTGCAGGTGTTGATCGTGCAATCAATATTGTGAATGAAGCGCTCACACGCTTTGGTGCCCCAATTTATGTACGTCATGAGATTGTTCACAATGCTTACGTCGTGAATGAGCTGCGTGATAAGGGTGCTGTGTTTGTTGAGGAGTTGCATGAAGTTCCTAAAGGCGGCATTGTGGTGTTTAGCGCCCACGGTGTTTCTCAAGAAGTTCGTCAAGATGCTGAGGCACGCGGCTTGCAGGTATATGACGCGACTTGCCCCTTGGTCACAAAGGTGCACGTTGAAGTCATTAAGATGTGCAAGGATGGCTTTACGGTGTTGATGATTGGCCATGCGGGGCACCCGGAGGTCGAAGGTACGATGGGTCAGGTTAAGGAAGGTGTTCATCTGATTGAGAAGGTGGCAGATATTGCTAAGTTGCCTTTTACTGAGCATGAAAAAATCGCTTTTGTTACGCAAACGACACTCTCCGTGGATGAGACGAAAGAAATTGTCGATGCCTTAATTCAAAAATTCCCCAATATCGTGCAACCTCGCAAGCAAGATATTTGCTATGCCACTCAAAATCGCCAAGATGCTGTGAAATTTATGGCCCCTCAAGTTGAGGTAGTTATTGTGGTCGGAAGTAAGGCAAGCTCGAACTCGAATCGCTTGCGTGAATTAGCTGAAAAACTAGGTGTACCGGCCTACATGGTCGATGCACCTGAGCAGCTTCAGGCCGAATGGTTTATTGGTAAGAAGCGCGTAGGCCTCACTGCAGGTGCATCAGCTCCTGAAAGCCTAGCCCTTTCGATTGTGGCAAAGATTCAAGAATTTGGACCACGTCACATTCGTAATCTAGAGGGCGTGGTGGAGGATGTCATATTCTCACTGCCAAAGAATTTAGTTGGCTAGTCAGTAAGACCTTTGTTGAGGTAATTGCTGTAATAAAAGATAAAGGGGCCTAGAGCCCCTTTATTGCATTTCATCTGAGTATTTTATTAGCTTAATTGCTTGAGCAACTCTCTCAAAATATTGCACATCTGACGGATTTCATCATCAGAAACATTGAGTGCTGGCATAAAGCGTAGCAAATTAGGTCTTGGTGAATTAATTAATAAGCCTTCTGGAGTTCTATCACGAGCTAATTCAACTAGCTTCGCGCCGATATCACTACTCAACATCAGGGCGCGTAATAGTCCTTCACCGCGCTCGCCATCTAAATTAAATTCTGCGGAGATGGCGAGGAGCTCTTTGCTCAGCAATTCCCCTTTGGTGCGTACAGACTCTAGGAAGCCTGGCGCCAATAATTGCTCGATCACGCTGACACCTACTGCGACCATCAGTGGATTGCCGTTATAGGTACCACCCTGATCGCCAGGAACAAAGCAAGCAACTGCATCAGTTGCCATCAGCGCAGCTAATGGCACGCCACCACCAATACCTTTGCCTAAGGTCATGATGTCTGGTTCGATGCCATAGTGCTGATAGGCAAAGAGAGTGCCAGTGCGACCACAGCCAGCTTGAACTTCATCGACGATCAGCAGAATATTATTTTCTTGGGTAAATTTACGCAGGCTTTGCATAAACTCCTTGGTGGTGGGAATAACGCCACCTTCACCTTGTACCGGCTCAAGCATGACTGCAACTGTTTTATCAGTTACTAGTTTTTTGACGGAATCTAAATCATTCAAATCCGCTTTAAGAAAACCAGGAACTTGTGGGGCAAACATGGTGTCCCAACCTGGTTTACCAGATGCGCTCATCGTCGCCAATGTACGACCATGAAAGCTATGGTCAAAGGTGATGATTTCAAAGGCGCCTGATTTATTCAGTTGCCCCCATTTACGCGCCAACTTAATGGCGCCTTCATTAGCCTCAGCTCCGCTGTTAGCAAAAAATACTTTGTTAAAGCAACTGTTTTCTGTCAAAAGATTCGATAGGCGAATCATTGGCTCGTTATAAAACGCAGGACTCGGATTAATGAGTTTCTTAGCTTGTGCGTTGAGCGCTTCAATCATGCCGGGGTTGCTATGACCGAGACAGTTCACTGCCCAGCCTTGCAAGAAATCCAAATAACGCTTGCCCTGGTTATCAGTCAGCCAGGAGCCTTTGCCTTCAACCATAGTCAACTCTGGTCGCGGGGTGATAAACATCACTGAGTGGGCATCTACGGATTGGGCTGGCTTATTCATATCGTATGCAAAGTGAAATCAAATGAGGTTTCTATTATCGCGCTTAGCAGACTAGTTTGTCGCGAGGTCAGCAGCGCTGGTAAAGGAGTCTGCAAAGAATTCCTCTTCGGGCAGGCTGCACTGGGATGAAAAGTCCTGGCGAGCCGAGTTAACCATTACAGGGGCGCCACAGGCATAGACCTGGTAAGGTCTCATATTGAGATGGTCGGCCATCACAGCTTGGTGCACAAAGCCTGTGCGTCCATGCCATTGATCCTCTGGCAGAGCATCTGAAATGACGGGGATGTACTTAAAGTCAGGGATATCTTTTGCCCATGACTGGCAGAGCTCATTGAGGTAGAGGTCGCTCGGGCGCCGTCCACCCCAATACAGATGCATCGGACGCTGGATCTTTTTGAGCTGCATTTGCTCGATGATGGATTTAATCGGCGCAAAGCCGGTACCCGCTGCAACAAAGATAATAGGTTTCTTGGAGTCTTCTCTTAAAAAGAAGCTGCCTAATGGACCTTCAAAACGCAAAATATCTTTTTCCTTTAACGCGGGGTCTTTTGCACCAAACACTAGGTCGGTAAAGAGTCCACCTTGCAAGTGGCGAATATGCAACTCGAGGGGACCTTCTTGATCGGGTGCATTGGCAATAGAGTAGGCGCGGCGCTGACCATCTTTGAGTAGGAACTCTAAATACTGGCCAGCTAAAAATTGAAAGCGCTCGGCAGCTGGTAATTGCAATTGAAGAATGGCCACATCTGCGCTTGGTTTTGTAATGGTGTTCACGCGACAAGGCACTTTCCGTATGGCGATATCACCAGCCCCTTGAACTTCACGAGCTTCAATGAGAAGGTCTGACTTGGGGTGGGCGCAGCAAAATAAGGTCCCACCGGTGGCCTCATCAGCTGGGCTTAAAGCGGCGGCACTATGCTGGCCATGCTCTACCTGGCCCTCCAGGATTTTGCCTTTGCAAGAACCGCAGGCACCGTTTTTACAGCCATAAGGAAGGGTGATGCCCTGTTGTAGCGCTGCTTCAAGAAGGGTTTCATCCTCCTGGACGGTAAATTGTTTGCCGCTCGCCTTGAGCGTGACTTGATAAGACACTCTCATTCCTTTCAATAAATCGTTACGATGTGATCTATGCAATCTTTTGGTAAATCTCGAATCCTGATCGTTGGCTGTGGTGACATTGGTCTGCGTATTGCCAAGCAGCTCGCTCGAAGTCATCGCGTATACGCCTTAACTTCCCAGAAAACACGTTTTCAGGAGTTGAGAGCGGTTGGCGCGATTCCGATTTTGGGGGATCTGGATAAGCCCGATAGCTTGTGGCGTTTAAGTGGATTAGCGCAAACCGTGATCCACTTGGCACCACCCCAAAATACAGGTCATCGTGATTGCCGAACTCGCAACCTCCTCCGAATTTTAGCCCAAGGCTCTGATACTGTTGGGCGCGTGATTTATGTGAGCACAACGGGCGTTTATGGTGATCACGCAGGCGCTAAGGTAAGCGAAGTGACGCCGGTTAAACCTCAAAGCGAGCGAGCTAAGAGAAGGGTGGATGCAGAAAACTGCCTACGTCTTTGGGCGCCAGCTCATGGAGTTGCCCTCACCATTCTGCGAGTGCCAGGTATTTATGCTGCTGACCGCTTGCCGGTTGATCGCATTCAGGCCGGCACCCCCGCCTTAAATCCAGCTGAGGATGCTTACTCAAACCACATACAGAGTGATGACTTGGCAAGATTAGTGTGTGCTGCCGTTTATCACGGCAAGCCACAACGCGTCATTAATGCTTGCGACGGTGGTGAAACCAAGATGGGTGATTACTTTGATGAAGTAGCTGATGCGTTTGGCTTGGAGCGGCCACCCAGATTGCCAGCTGAGCAGTTGGAGAAAATCGTATCCCCCATGCTGTGGTCTTTTATGCGGGAGTCACGGCGGGTAACGAATACACGGCTAGCAGAATTGAAAACCCCACTACGCTATCCTAGCGTGGCAGAGTTTCTGAAAACTATTTCCAAGAATCCTTAAGTCCGACCGTACGGTTAAATACCGGTTGACCTGGTTTTGATTCGCTTTGATCCGCAACAAAGTAGCCATGGCGCTCAAACTGAAAACGATCTTCCGCTTTGACGTCCTTCATGCACGGCTCTAAGTACGCAGTAATCGTTTGCTTCGAGTGAGGATTGATTGCGTCAAGGAAATTTTTATCCCCACTGTCTGGATGTGGGTCATTAAATAGGTGGTCATAGAGGCGAAGTTGTGCAGGCACAGCTTCCGCAGCGCTGACCCAATGAATATTGCCCTTGACCTTGTAATTATTTGAGCCGGGTGTACCACTCTTACTGTCTGGGAAGTGTGTTGCATTGACTTGAATCACCTTGCCATGAGCATCTACTTCAAATCCGGTGCACTCAATCACAAAGCCATGACGTAAACGTACACGTCCACCAGCTAGATCGCCTACTGGCGGGTAGAGCCTGAAGAACCCCTTGACGGGCTCTTGCATAAAATCATCTTCTTCAATCCACAATTCTTTGGTGAAATGAAACTCACGATTACCCCACTCAGGATGTTGTGGATGGCGCGGTGCTGAGCAAGCCTCGCTCGCGGATGCATCGAAGTTTTCAATCACAAGCTTGAGTGGCTTGAGAACCGCTGTGGCGCGCGGAGCCTTGGCTTCAAGATCATCCCGTAAAGCTTGGTCTAGGGTGCTCATATCAATCCAGCTATCTGCTTTAGAAACACCGATGCGTTCACAGAACAGACGAATACTCTCTGGCGTATAACCTCTGCGACGGATGCCTACAATCGTTGGCATCCTTGGATCATCCCAGCCATCAACATGCTTTTCTTCAACCAATTGCAAGAGCTTGCGTTTGCTAGTGATGGTGTAAGTTAAGTTGAGGCGGGCGAATTCATATTGATGTGGAACAGGACTTTTGAAGATTCCCAGCTCAGCTAATGAGGCAATAATCCAATCGTAGAGCGGGCGATTATTTTCAAACTCCAAAGTGCAGATAGAGTGCGAAACATTTTCTAGGGCATCAGAAATACAGTGCGTGAAATCATACAAAGGATAGATACACCACTTACTGCCAGTGCGATGGTGATCCGTATGGCGAATGCGATAGACCACGGGATCGCGCATCACAATATTTGGATGCGCCATGTCGATCTTCAGGCGCAGTACATGTTCACCATCTTTATATTTGCCATCACGCATCTCGCGGAATAAAGCTAGGCTCTCATCGGGTGTGCGATCGCGGTACGGACTATTTTTTCCAGCTTGGCCAAAGTTGCCACGATTGGTGTGAATATCATCCGCGCTCTGACTATCAACATAGGCCTTGTCATTTTGAATCAGAATTTCTGCGAACTCATAAAGCCGATCAAAGTAATCACTCGCGTGATACAGATGTGTTCCCCAATCAAAGCCAAGCCATTTAACCGCATCCAAAATACTGTCAGCGTACTCAATATCTTCTTTGACTGGATTGGTGTCATCCAAGCGCATATTGCAACGCGCACCGCCCGCTTGATTGTTGTAATCAGCAGCTAAGCCAAAGTTTAAGCAAATACTTTTTGCATGGCCAATATGAAGATAGCCATTGGGTTCTGGTGGAAAGCGAGTAATGATCGAGGGGATAGCTTGACCATCTCGATTAGTGCGATTCTGGTAGGCCCCACTCGCCAGGTCGTGATCGATGATCTGGCGCAAAAAGTTAGAGGGCTCAGCAAGAGTGCCGGCAGGTGATTTTGATGGTTTGCTATCTTGGGACATGCGCCCATTGTAGAGAAAACCCCTGCCTATAAAGAAAAAAGCCCGCAAACTGCTGCGGGCTCATTTCTGGGAGGCACTCGAGAATTACTCTTCTACGAATGCCTCTTCACGGGTTTTCTTAACTGCAGGTAAGGCCACGATCACAACTAGGAGCGCTGCTGCAATCAGCAAACCTAAGGAGAGTGGTCGGGTCACGAAGGTTGTGAAGTCGCCGCGTGATAGCAAGAGGGCGCGACGGAAGTTCTCCTCCATCATTGGCCCAAGCACGAAACCTAAGAGCAATGGAGGTGGTTCGCAACCCAACTTAAAGAAGAGGTAGCCAATTAAACCAAAGGCTGCGGTTACGTAAACGTCAAATACAGTGTTATTAACGGTATACACACCGATACAGCAGAACACCAGAATTGCTGGGTAGAGGAAGCGATAAGGAATCTTCAAGAGCTTTACCCAAATACCAATGAGTGGCAAGTTCAAGAGAATCAACATCACGTTACCAATCCACATAGAGGCGATCAGACCCCAGAACAAGGCTGGGTTACTGGTCATGACTTGTGGGCCAGGCTGAATGTTATGAATTGTCATCGCACCAACCATCAAAGCCATGACGGCATTCGGTGGGATGCCTAAGGTGAGCAATGGGATGAAGGAGGTTTGAGCGGCAGCATTATTTGCTGCTTCAGGACCTGCTACACCCTCAATCGCACCCTTACCAAACTCATGGCTGTACTTGGAAGATTTCTTTTCAACTGAGTAGGCGCCAAAGGCTGCCAAAGCAGCGCCTCCGCCTGGCAGGATGCCCAAAATGGAGCCGATCGTTGTACCGCGCAAGATGGATGGAATCATGCGCTTGATATCTTGCTTAGAGGGAACCATGCTAGTGAGTTTGTTGAGGAAGCCCTCGTCATCACCAGTTTTTTCTAGGTTACCCATAATTTCCGCAAAACCAAAGACGCCCATTGCAACGGCTACGAATCCAATGCCGTCACTTAATTCAGGGATGTCAAAAGCATAGCGTGATACGCCAGAGTTCACGTCAGTACCGATCAAGCCCATCAAGAGACCCAAGATGATCATGCCGATCGCCTTGATTAAGGAGCCTGAAGCAAGTACGACCGCACCAATCAGTCCTAGAACCATCAAGGAGAAGTACTCGGCGGGACCAAACTTAAATGCCAGTTGGGAGAGTGGTGCAGCAAATGCAGCCAACACTAGTGTTGCTACGCAACCGGCAAAGAATGAACCCATGCCGGCAGTAAATAGAGCTACGCCTGCTCGACCATTTCTGGCCATTTGATAACCGTCAATCGCCGTCACCACCGAGGATGTTTCCCCTGGGATGTTGAGCAAAATTGCGGTGGTAGAACCGCCGTACTGTGAGCCGTAGTAAATACCGGCCAACATAATCAAAGCGGCAATTGGAGGCAATGCGTAGGTGGCTGGCAAAAGCATTGCAATTGTCGCAATTGGACCTAGACCTGGCAAAACGCCAATTAATGTACCCAAGATACAGCCAATCAGGCAGTACATCAGATTTTGTAAGGTAAACGCCGTGTCGAAACCGAGCGCTAAATTAGCAAATAAATCCATTTTTAGAGTCCCGGTTCGTTATTGTTGTAGGAATGCTGGTAGTAGTGGGAACTGAAGCTTGAGGCCCACAACAAAGACTGAATAAGTAAAGGTGACTAGAAAGGCAGCATTGATCAAAGAACCTTTCCAAGTGAATTCTTTGCTGGCGCTAGCTGAAACCAGTACCAAGACCACTATAGCTACTAAGAAGCCCATGCGTGGCAGTAATAAGGCATAGAGCACTACCGAGCCTGTAATTTGCGTAATGATCTTCCAGTTGAACTTGGGAATAGACTCAATTGCAGCCTTGGCACCCATAGACTTAATCAGAACTAAAAGTCCTATAAGGGTCATCAGAATACCGAGCCAAAATGGGAAGTAGCCTGGCCCCATCTTGGCTGCAGTACCCATGGGGTACTGGGTAGCTACGATGGTAAAGAAAAGGCCAATAACCATGTACATGATTCCTGCGCCAAAATCCCGTTGATTGCGAATTTTCAAGTTGAGCTCCTCGTATCGACTTAATTGCCGATCTATTTATTGATGTTAGGGATTGTAAGGCAGGATTGAGGTGCTTTACGCAAGGTTTGCCCCCGGCTAGTGCCAATGCGATAATTATTGGCATGAAAGTCTCTCAAATTCGCCAGGCGTACCTGGACTACTTTGCCCAAAAAGGCCATCAAATTGTCCCATCCAGCCCTGTAGTGCCTGGAGACGACCCAACCCTATTGTTTACGAATGCGGGGATGAATCAGTTCAAAGACGTTTTTTTGGGTTTTGACAAGCGTCCTTATAGCCGTGCGACCACAGCGCAAAAATGTATCCGTGCAGGTGGTAAGCACAATGACTTGGATAACGTTGGTTATACAGCGCGTCACCACACCTTCTTTGAAATGCTGGGTAATTTCTCTTTTGGGGATTACTTTAAGAAAGATGCAATTCAGTTTGCCTGGGGCCTATTGACGGATGTCTTTAAGCTGCCAGAAGAAAAGTTACTAGTCACTGTCTACGCAGATGATGATGAGGCTTATGAGATTTGGAATAAGCAAATCGGTGTTCCAGCTGAGCGCATTATTCGCATTGGCGATAACAAAGGTGCTCGTTACGCTTCAGATAACTTCTGGATGATGGGTGATACAGGTCCATGCGGCCCTTGTACTGAAATCTTCTATGACCATGGTCCACATATTGCTGGCGGCCCTCCTGGTAGTCCTGATGAAGATGGCGATCGCTATATTGAGATCTGGAATAACGTATTCATGCAGTTCAATCGCGATGAAGCGGGCAATATGCATCCATTGCCTAAGCCTAGCGTCGATACTGGTATGGGGCTTGAGCGTATTGCGGCAGTGTTGCAGCACGTGCACTCCAACTATGAAATTGACCTCTTTGTGAATTTGCTCAAAGCAGCTAAAGAAGCTGTTGATGCAGCCGGTGGTGATAATTGCGATCCAACTAGTCCGTCTCTCAAAGTCATTGCCGATCACATTCGCGCTTGTAGCTTTATTGTGGTGGATGGTGTGATTCCAGGTAATGCTGGTCGTGGTTATGTTTTGCGTCGCATTACGCGCCGTGCGATTCGTCATGGCTATAAATTGGGCGCGCGCAAACCGTTCTTTTATCAACTCGTTCCCGCCCTCGTAAAAGAGATGGGTCAGGCTTATCCAGAGTTGCAGGCAGCAAAAGATAAAGTGGTTGAGGTAATCAAGCAGGAGGAAGAGCGTTTCTTTCAGACTATTGCTAACGGTATGGAAATTTTGGAAGGTGCACTTGCTGGTGGCGCCAAGACAATTGATGGTGAAACTGCCTTCCGCTTACACGATACCTTTGGCTTCCCATTGGATCTGACTGCTGACGTATGCCGTGAGCGCGATGTTACTGTCGATGCCGAAGGTTTTGACTTGGCAATGCAAAAGCAGCGTGACCAAGCAAGAGCAGCCGGTAAGTTCAAAGTGGCGCAAGGCTTGGAGTACTCCGGTAAGCCAACCCGGTTTCATGGTTACGATACTTTGAAGCATGAGGGCGCTAAAGTCACCGCACTCTATGTCGATGGTTCTGCAGTACAGTCCATCAAGGCTGGTGATGCAGCAGTGATTGTGTTAGACAACACGCCTTTTTACGCTGAGTCTGGTGGACAGGTTGGAGACAAGGGTGAGTTACGAAATGAAGTAGTTCGCTTTGCAGTTGAAGATACCTTCAAGATTCAGGCAGATGTTTTTGGTCATCAGGGTGAAGTACAAGAGGGTGAGCTCAAGGTAGGTGATGTGCTTAATGCCTTGGTAGATGCTCAGCAAAGAACAGAAACAATGCGTAACCACAGTGCTACGCATATTTTGCATAAAGCATTGCGTGAAGTCTTGGGTGATCATGTGCAGCAAAAAGGCTCATTAGTTGATGCCACTAAAACCCGCTTTGACTTTACTCACAATGCACCTATTACTGCGCAAGAAATTCGACGGATAGAGGATATTGTGAATGCTGAAATTTTGGCAAATACTGCGACTTCTGGAAAAGTGATGTCTTTGGATGACGCTCAAAAAACCGGTGCCACAATGCTTTTCGGTGAAAAGTATGCAGACGAAGTTCGTGTACTAGAAATCGGCAGCTCTAAAGAGCTGTGCGGCGGAACTCACGTTGGACGTACTGGTGATATCGGAAGCTTGAAGATTTTTTCTGAAGGTGGTGTAGCGGCTGGCATTCGTCGTGTTGAGGCGGTGACTGGGAAAAATGCCCTGATCTTTTTACAAGGTTTAGAAGACAAAATCAATGAAGCCGCTGCAGTTCTCAAAACTCACCCTGGTGATTTAGTGAGTCGTGTTACTCAACTTCAAGATAGTTTGCGTCAGGCTGAGCGTGAGTTAGATAAGGTGAACTCCAAGCTTGCTGCAAGCCAAGGCGATGAGTTGGCAACACAAGCAGTTGATGTCAATGGCCTTAAAGTATTGGCGGCTCGCCTAGATGGTGCTGATGCTCAGGTCTTACGCGAGACTATGGATGCCTTAAAAGGAAAGCTAAAGACTGCCGCAATTGTTTTGGCTTCAGTGCAGGGTGATAAGGTGAGTCTGATTGCCGGCGTGACTGCGGACTCGATTGCTAAGGTAAAAGCAGGGGACTTAGTCAACTTCGTTGCCCAGCAAGTCGGCGGTAAGGGTGGCGGTAAACCAGAGATGGCGATGGCCGGCGGTACCGACCCAAGCAAGTTAGGGGCTGCTTTAGCCGGCGTAAAAGATTGGGTGGCATCTAAATGAGTGACGTTATCGAATTTAATCTCGAGGTCGATGCGATCGGCATGAATTGCCCGCTCCCAATTTTGCGTACCAAGAAAGCTCTAGCTACCATGCAGTCCGGCGAAGTGCTGAAAGTGAAAGCTACGGATGCTGGTGCTGCGCATGACTTTCCTGCATTTGCAAAACAGACCGGTAATGAACTGCTCGCTAGCAGTACTGAGGGAGACGTATTGGTTTTCTTTCTCAAGAGAAGATAAGGCGCGCTGAGCCTAAAGCTCCAAAGAAAAAGGCAGAAATTATTTTCTGCCTTTTTACTTTTCTCGCACTGGAGATTGATTGTGATGCTTAGGTTAAAGAACGATTCTTTAAGTAAGCGGCAAACTCAGTCTTCACTTCTGGATGCCGTAAAGCAAATTCTACTGACGCCTTGAGGTAGCCAAGCTTGCTCCCGCAGTCATAGCGCACACCGTCGTATTCATAAGCAAATACGGGGTCTTCTTTGAGTAATGAGGCAATCGCATCAGTGAGCTGGATTTCACCGCCAGCGCCGGGCTTCAGATTGCGAATGTGACTAAAGATATCTGAAGAAAGAACATAGCGACCTACTACCGCTAGGTTGGATGGCGCATCCTGAGGCTGCGGCTTTTCCACAATGCCATTTAAGCGATAGATACCTTTGGATACTTCTACTCCGGAAATAATGCCGTAGGAGCTGCTTTTAGAGGGATCAATTTTTTCCACTGCCAAGACAGAGCCATTTTGCTCATCAAAGACTTTGAGCATTTGCTTTAGTACTGGCGGCTGGCCATCGAGCAAGTCATCCGCAAGGATGATGGCAAAAGGCTCATCACGTACGAGCTTTTCTGCGCATAAAACTGCATGACCCAAGCCCAAAGCTTCAGGTTGGCGTACGTAGACACAATCCACATGGCTAGGTTTTACACTTCGTACGATCTCTAAAAGAGCTTGTTTATTTTTTGCTTCAAGTTCGGCCTCAAGCTCGTAAGCTTTATCAAAGTGATCTTCAATGGCACGCTTACTGCGGCCGGTCACGAAAATCATTTCGGTGATGCCAGCAGCAATCGCTTCCTCAACCGCATACTGAATGAGTGGTTTATCCACTACATTGAGCATCTCTTTCGGGCTAGCCTTAGTGGCTGGCAAGAAACGAGTGCCCAAACCCGCAACCGGGAAGACGGCTTTGGTAACGGCTTTAGTGCTTAATGGCATTTCAACTCCGATCAGTTTTATTGAGGCTTTATTTCAGTCGTTCTAATTGTGCAACAAGTTTCTCGTGGTTTTGCTCAAAGCCAGTAAGACGTTGCTTTTCTTGAGCCACCACCTCTTCTGGAGCGCGAGCTACAAAGCTTTCATTGCCAAGCTTGCTACGTGCTTTGGTGATCTCATTAGCTAAGCGTTCGATTTCTTTGCCTAGACGAATTCTCTCGGCTGCCACATCTACTTCAATTTTGAGTAGCAACTTCAGATTACCAACCAAAGCCATTGGTGCGCCGGGGGCATCCTTTTCTAAAGCGGACTCGTCATCGTAGATTTTGACTTCAGATAGCTTGGCTAAAGCAGTTAGGTACGGACTTGCTTTGCTCAAGAAATCTTGTGGCCCACTAATCCAGAGGGGTACCTTGAGTGCAGGAGAGACTTGCATCTCGCCACGTAGATTACGGCAAGCGTCCACAATCGATTTAATCTGGGCAACCCAAGCTTCGCTTTGCTCATCAATCTTATCGAGTTGAGCAACTGGGTATGGCTGCAGCGCAATGGTTTGTTTATCTTGTTTAGCTAGCTCTTTACCAACCTTTGGCCCAACGGTTTGCCAGAGGGTTTCGGTAATGAATGGAATGAGTGGATGCGCCATGCGCAAGATCGTTTCTAAAACACGCAAGAGAGTGCGGCGAGTAGCGCGTTGCTGCGCAGGCGTTCCAGTTTGGAGTTGTACCTTGGCTAACTCTAGATACCAATCGCAATACTCATCCCAAACAAACTGATAGATGCTGTTAGCAATGTTGTCAAAGCGATAGTTCTGAAAGCCTTTAGCAACATCAGCCTCTGTTCTTTGTAATAAAGAAACAATCCAACGATCGGCTGGAGAGAAATCAAGCTGCCCCTCTGGACCGCACTGGCTGTCACAAGGAGCAAAGCCGTTCTCTTGGTCATTGCCAGGGCAATTCATCAGCACAAAACGAGTGGCATTCCAAAGTTTGTTGCAGAAGTTGCGATAGCCTTCACAGCGCTTCTGATCAAAATTAATATTTCGACCTAGTGATGCAAGTGAGGCGAAGGTAAAGCGCAGAGCATCTGTGCCAAATGCAGGAATTCCTTCCGGAAACTCTTTCTTAGTTTTTTTGCCAATGCTTTCAGCTTGCTTTGGATTCATCAAGCCAGTGGTGCGTTTAGCAACTAGATCTTCAATCTTGATACCGTCAATTAAATCGATCGGATCCAAAGTATTACCTTTGGATTTACTCATCTTCTGGCCTTCGGCATCACGTACTAAGCCATGAACATACACCGTATGAAATGGCACCTTGCCAGTAAAGTGACAAGTCATCATGACCATTCTGGCTACCCAGAAGAAAATGATGTCAAAACCAGTAACCAAGACTGATGATGGTAAGAAATGATTCAGGGCAGGCGTTTCTTCTGGCCAGCCTAATGAGCTAAAGGGTACCAAGGCAGAGCTAAACCAAGTATCCAAAACATCAGGATCACGATTCAGTTGACCGGTATAGCCAGCAGTAGCAGCCTTCGCTTTCGCCTCTGCTTCGGAGCGTGCTACAAAAATCTGTCCGTCATCACCATACCAGGCGGGGATTTGATGCCCCCACCAAAGTTGTCGAGAGATGCACCAATCCTGAATATTTTCCAGCCACTGGGAGTAGGTGCTAATCCAGTTTTCTGGAACGAGCTTAATGTCACCATTTTTTACTGCATCTAGCGCAGCGCCTGCGATAGAAGAGCCTGGTTGATATTGGTTATCAGGACTTGGTTTAGATACGGCGACAAACCATTGGTCAGTGAGCATCGGCTCAATGATGGTTTGGGTGCGATCACCACGAGGTACCATCAATTTATGTGGCTGTACTTTTTCTAATAAACCAGCTGTATCTAAGTCTGCAACAATTTGTTTACGGGCAGCAAATCGCTCAAGGCCTTGATAAACCGCAGGTGCATTCTCATTAATCTTGGCATCTAGAGTCAAGACATTGATGAGTGGCAACTGATGGCGTTGTCCAACGGCATAGTCGTTGAAGTCATGTGCAGGTGTCACTTTGACGACACCAGTACCAAAAGCCAAATCAACATAGTCATCGGCAATGATCGGAATCTCGCGATCGCACAGCGGTAACTGTACTGATTTACCAATGAGGTGTTTGTAGCGCTCGTCTTCTGGATTGACCATGACGGCCACGTCACCCAATAAAGTCTCTGGGCGCGTGGTGGCAACGGTTAGGTGTCCGGAGCCATCTGCTAATGGATAGCGGATATGCCACATGGAACCATCTTCTTCCTCACTCACTACCTCTAGATCTGAAACAGCAGTACCGAGGACTGGATCCCAGTTCACCAAACGTTTACCGCGGTAAATTAATCCTTGTTCATGCAGGCGAACGAATACCTCAACAACTGCTTTGGACATCTTGCTGTCCATCGTGAAATATTCTTTACCCCAATCAATTGAGGCACCTAAGCGACGAATCTGACGGGTAATGGTATTGCCAGAAGTTTCTTTCCACTCCCACACTTTTTCTAAGAATTTCTCGCGACCTAAATCATGGCGAGAGATCTTCTGTACATCAAGCTGGCGCTCAACGACAATTTGTGTGGCGATACCAGCATGGTCGGTACCAGGAACCCATAAAGTATTTTTACCGGACATACGGGCATGACGCACCAAGCCGTCCATGATGGTTTGATTAAAAGCGTGACCCATATGCAGTGTGCCGGTCACATTCGGTGGCGGCAACTGAATTGAGAAATCTCCCTTGCCCTCATCTAGGGTAGCGTCGGCAATGCCTCGGCGTTCCCATTCCGGACCCCAATAAGCTTCAATTGGGGCAGGTTCGTAGGATTTGGCTAGTTCGTCTAGTGAACTGGCCGCTGATGAATTAGGGGTATTCGAAGCATTTGGCATAAGAGGCAAATTATAATTGGGGCGATGTACTCAGACCTACTCGCAAACCTTAATCCAGAACAACGCGAGGCAGTGACCCTCCCGCCGGTAAATGAAAATGGCCAAGCCCAGTCAGCCCTGATTTTGGCTGGCGCTGGCAGTGGAAAAACCCGCGTTCTCACGACCCGTATAGCTTGGTTGATCCAAACAGGCCAGGTTTCACCTATTGGCGTCCTAGCGGTGACCTTTACTAATAAGGCCGCTAAAGAGATGATGCTGCGCTTAAGCGCCATGCTGCCTATTAACACTCGAGGCATGTGGATCGGTACTTTTCATGGTCTTTGCAACCGTTTATTGCGTGCGCATCACAAAGAAGCAGGTTTGCCGTCTACTTTTCAGATTTTGGATACCCAGGATCAGCTTTCCGCCATTAAGCGCCTTTTGAAGGGCTTAAAGGTCGATGATGAGAAATACCCACCTAAGCAGTTGCAATATTTCATTGCCCATGCCAAAGAGCGTGGTCAGCGCGCTAAAGAATTATCCGTAGGGGACGACTTTCAGGCGAAGATGGCTCAACTCTATGAAGCCTACGATGAGCAGTGCCAGCGTGAAGGTGTAGTCGACTTTGCTGAACTCTTATTACGTAGTTATGAATTGCTCAAACATAACGAGGCCATTCGGACGCACTACCAAGAGCGCTTCCGTCATATTTTGATTGATGAGTTTCAAGATACCAATGCCTTGCAATACGCTTGGCTCAAATTACTATCTGGTCATGATGCGAGTCGTGTCAATGTCAGCGGCATGGGAAGTAGTGCAGTTTTTGCGGTAGGCGATGATGATCAAAGTATTTATGCATTCCGCGGCGCAGATGTGGAGAACATGCGTTTGTATGAAAAGCAATATCACCCGATGATGGTCAAGCTTGAGCAGAACTACCGCTCACATGGCCACATCTTAGATACGGCCAATTACCTCATTTCCAATAATACGGATCGTCTAGGCAAGAACTTGCGTACCGATGCAGGTCATGGTGAGCTCGTTCGCATCTATGATGCGCCGAGTGATCATGCTGAAGCTGCATGGCTTGTAGATGAAATTAAAGCCCTGGTGAGTAGTGGTATCAAACGCACTGAAATTGCCTTGCTCTACAGAAGCAATGCTCAGTCACGCATTATTGAGCATGCCTTATTTTCTGCAGCGATTCCATATCGGGTTTACGGTGGACTGCGCTTCTTCGAGCGCGCAGAGATTAAACATGCCTTAGCGTATTTACGTCTGCTAGAAAATCCGAATGACGACACCTCCTTCTCGCGCGTAGTGAATTTCCCAACACGCGGTATTGGTGCAAGATCGATTGAGGCTGTGCAAGATGCAGCTCGTGCACAAAATAGTTCTTTGTATTTAGCGGCATCGACATTAGACGGTAAAGCTGGTGCCTCCTTAGGTGGCTTTGTACGCCTGGTGGACCATATGCGTGAAGCTACTCGTTACAACACATTGCCTGAGACAGTGGAATTCGTGATTCAAAACAGTGGTTTGATTCAGCACTACCTTTCAGAGCGCGAAGGCCAGGACCGTGTAGAAAACTTACAAGAATTAATTAACGCTGCAACCGCATTTATTGCAGAAGAAGGTTATGGTCAGGATGCCACTGCTGCCACATTGCCTGGTGAGAATGCCCCTGGCGTAGTCGAGGTCTCGCCGTTGGCTGCATTTCTCTCGCACGCTTCACTTGAGGCCGGTGATAACCAGGCCCAGGCAGGCCAAGATGCTGTGCAGCTGATGACAGTGCACTCTGCTAAAGGCTTGGAGTTCACCTCTGTATTTATTACTGGCTTAGAAGAGGGGTTATTCCCACATGAGAACAGTATTAATGAGCAGCATGGTTTAGAAGAAGAGCGTCGCTTAATGTATGTGGCGATTACACGCGCAAAAGAGCGCCTCTATCTCTCTCACACACAGTCACGGATGTTGCACGGTCAAGTTCGCTACAACATGCCATCTCGCTTCTTAGAAGAGTTGCCATGTGATTCGCTGAAGTGGCTCACTCCAAAAGTCAAAGATGCCCGTTGGGGTGGTACTGGCAATGGAAATGGCGGTCGCTCAGGGTCAACTTGGCAAGATGGCTATACACGTCAGCGTGAGTTTGGATCGAATGATTTCTTTGACAGTGGTAATGAACGCGAGCGACCTGCAAGGCAAATTGGCCGAGTAGGCTCTGCCTCAACCGCCGTAACTAGAATGGCCGCACCA
This sequence comes from Polynucleobacter duraquae, assembly GCF_000973625.1. Lineage (NCBI taxonomy): Bacteria > Pseudomonadati > Pseudomonadota > Betaproteobacteria > Burkholderiales > Burkholderiaceae > Polynucleobacter > Polynucleobacter duraquae. The sequence continues at coordinate 1,664,514 of NZ_CP007501.1, read as the reverse complement.
CCACGAGGAAATTACCCATTTACGATTGGGCAAAATGTATTCCACACCAAGTTTGGTGAGGGGCGCGTTACAGGCCTAGAGGGTAATGATGCTGATGCGCGCGCTCAGGTAAATTTCAAGCGCCATGGCGTGAAATGGCTGCAGCTCAGTATTGCTAAGCTTGCTGCGATCGATTAAGCGATCAAAGTAGCCGATTCTTTTTCGGCAAAGCATGCCTTCCAAGTAGCAAAGAAAGAGCAGTGCATTACAGTGAGCCCCGCCATAGAAATGGGGGCGATGATAAATGATGCAGCTTGGCCTAGGTCGAGAGCATCAAAGATGGAGCCAATCGTCAAAGGGATGGCGATTAAGATTGCACCCCAAATTGCGAGATAGATGAAGAATGCACCTCGATTAGTCCAGCAAGCAACAGCACTGGAAAAAAGCGCTTGCGCTATGGGCATATCAGACCAAGCAACGAGTACGGGGGAAAACCACATCAACATCGCAACTGGCACATACAGAAGGCCGCCAAAAAAGAGAATTAGATAAATCTGATTAATGGCTTCCGAAGTGATGGGCTTGTCGTTAGTCATCAGTGGGATAAGCAGCTCAAAATCTACCAACATACTTAAGATAAAGCTGAGAGCTAGTATGAGTGCGGCGTAGACCAATCCCAATTGGAGAATACGTTTTCGAACCAAGGGGGTGGATTGCAGGGCAATCACGTATACCGAGGGTCGAATACGCTCTTTTTGAATTGCCAGGCGACAGGCAGTCATAAAGCCCACCGACAAAGTAGGCGTGAGTAATAAGACGGCAAAGATGCCAATCACAGGTACGAGCACTGCAAGTTGCGCTACAAATATATACATGAATACCAGCATCAAAAACCCCAAAGGATTTTGTTTAAAAAGCCAAATGCCTTGACGTATCCAGGTGTAGCCCTCTTTTGGAGCGACGGAGTTCAGTTTCATATTGCCTTACGACTTAAAAGAATATTTTCGAAATGACGGGGGTCATGTGGGGTGAGCATTTGCGCATCACGTGGCAAATAAAAATCCCACAGGCGGGAAATCCAGAATCGCAGAGCTGCAGCACGCACCATCAGGGGCCAGCTTGCCTGTTCTTCTTTGCTTAGTGGGCGAACAGCTTGATAGGCATCCATTAGTGCCTTGAAGCGAGCGGGATCTAAGTCTTGCTTGTTGTCAGCAAGACACCAATCATTTGCAGTAACTGCTAAATCAAATAACCACTTGTCTGTTCCAGCGAAATAAAAGTCGAAGAAACCACCTAGCTGATCTTGAGAGCCATCGCTTGTGCCTTGAGGATCAAATAGCACATTATCTCTAAAAAGGTCGCAATGGCTTGCTCCCTGAGGAAGCAATGCATAAACCTCTGAGGTAAAGAATTGTTCTTGAGTTGCGAGCTCGCTAGTCAGCAATTCTTTTTGTGCATCACTTAAGTGTGACAACACTTGCGGGACTGTTTTTTGCCACCAAGCAAGACTGCGAAGATTCTCTTGAGTATGCTTAAAGTCGCTACTAGCCAAATGCATTTTGGCTAAGTACTCGCCAATCAGAGCGCAATGCTTAGCTTCGGGTGCAAGCCTAGAAACGCCGGGAAGCTTGCTCACAATTGCTGCAGGCTTACCTTTCAGTGTAAATAAAATTTGCCCCTGTTTATTTTCAAGTGGCTTAGGTACTGGAATACTTTTATTAGCCAAGTGGCGCATCAGATCTAGATAGTACGGAAGTTGCTCTGCAGACAGTCTTTCGAAAATAGTCAGAACATACTCTTGTTTTTTGCCATCTTTTTCGGTGTCGAGAAAGAAGTTGGAGTTTTCAATACCACCATGAATTCCACGAATATCGAGAGCCTGTCCGATATCAAAGTCACTTGATATCCAAGCGGAGATATCGCTCAGTTCAATGGGGGTAAAGACGGCCATGAGTAAAGATTAAAAAGGAACTCGGATACTCGGTACGCTGATCAGGTCAGTTTCTTTTGGTACGCCAGGCATGACCGTTGCCGGAGGTGCCATTTCGTAGTTGGTGTAGCGAGTCTTCACATCCACCTGAGTGGGCGCATTGGTATCTTTGTACTCGGTAATTTCAGTACCAGTAGATTCTTTGTGTTGAAAGCTCGGTTTACGACTTTTAGGCGCGCTGGTTGCTTGAGAAGCGCTCACTGCAGGCGCTAAAGGTTGATTATTAATACGCTGCAACTCGGAGGGGCTGAGCGCTTGCGAGTTATTTTGGGCGTGTGCTGAATTTAGGCTAAAAGAGGCGAAAGCCATTAAAAAGCTTGTCAGAACAAGGGTTTGGCTCAAAGAAGAGTGGAGTAAGTTAGTTAGTGCGTGCATCATTTTTCACCTTTTTTAGGCCTCTTTTCAGGAGGATTTGAACCTGATCTGTAGGCAGTTAGCAACTAGATTGTACGATTGCGGTATGACTAAACATAGACTCTTGTTGGTAGACGGCTCTAGCTACCTCTATCGCGCCTTTCATGCCATGCCAGACCTCAGAAATGGGGCAGGTGACCCAACGGGAGCCATCTATGGAATGGTGAATATGATGCGCCGAGCCCGCTCAGAACTCAAGGCTGATCACATTGCCTGTGTTTTTGATGCCAAAGGCAAGACTTTCCGGGATGAAATGTATCCCGAGTACAAAGCGCATCGCTCCCCCATGCCTGAGGATTTGGTAAAACAGATTGAGCCGATCCATGCCATGGTGAAAGCCTTGGGCTGGCCGGTATTAATGGTTTCTGGGGTTGAGGCTGATGATGTGATTGCCACCTTGGCTAGTCAAGCAACTCAGGCTGGCTGGGAGACCATTATTTCTACTGGCGACAAAGATTTGGCCCAGTTAGTGAATGCCTCTGTCACCTTAATTAATACGATGACCAATGAGAAGTTGGACATCAATGGTGTGATTGAAAAATTTGGCGTACCTCCAGAGCGCATCGTAGATTACCTCTCCATCATTGGCGACACGGTCGATAACGTACCGGGCGTTCCTAAGGCCGGCCCTAAAACAGCAAACAAATGGTTGGCTGAGTTTGGTGATTTAGATAATTTGATGGCGAATGCCGATCAAGTAAAAGGTGTTGTAGGTGAAAACTTACGAAATAGTTTGGAGTGGCTTCCACAAGCACGACAACTCATTACCGTCAAAACCGATTGCGATTTATCGCCGCATCTTCCAGGCTTAGATGACCTGCATGCGAAACCTGAAGACGCGCCGCTCTTGCGTGAGTTGTTTGAGCGCTATGCATTTAAGACTTGGTTACGTGACGTGGAGAGGCAGTTAAGTGGTGCAGTTCCTGAGGCCGTCAGTGATTTTGATTTGGCTGGTAGCCCCATCAAAAATACTGCCGAAGCAAATGTAAAAGATGCAGTTAAAAAGTTTGGCCCCACTGCCACAGAAGCGACCACTGCCTTATCGCAAGAAACAACGGATCTGCATGGAGCGATTGCAAAACGCTATGAGTGCGTAGTTGATGAAATGGCGCTGGATCGTTGGATTAAAAAAATTGAAGGCGCTGCTCTTACGGCAGTTGATACTGAGACCACTAGCTTAGATGCACTGGCTGCAGAGCTTGTCGGTATTTCGCTTTGCGTCACCCCTGGAGAGGCTTGTTATATACCGGTAGCGCATCGTAATGGAGAAGCTCAGCTCAGTCGAGAACTGGTTTTGGCGCGCATGAAGCCTTGGCTAGAAAGCGCGACTAATTTAAAGCTAGGGCAAAACCTCAAGTACGACAGTCATATCTTTGCGAACTATGGCGTTGCTTTGCAAGGTATTACTTTTGACACCATGTTGGAATCTTATGTGCTCGAATCGCATATGCCTCACAACATGGATAACTTAGCCGAGCGACATCTCGGCATGAAAACTATTAAGTATGAAGAGGTATGCGGTAAGGGCGTCCATCAGATTGGCTTTGATCAAGTAGATCTGAAAATTGCCACCGACTACGCAGCAGAAGATGCTGACATTACTCTACGGTTGCACCATGTATTGTGGCCACAAATTCAGGCAAGTCCTGGCCTTCTTTACATTTATGGAAATATCGAGATGCCAGCAATGCGGGTCTTGGGCATCATGGAGCGTAATGGGATTCGGATTGACTCTGCCTTGCTATCTCAGCAAGGTCAAGAAGTTGGCAAACGACTGTTAGCTCTAGAGGGTGAGATTCATAAGCTAGCTGGGCAACCATTTAATATTCAATCCCCTAAGCAGATCGCAGAGATTTTATTTGGGCAGTTAGAGCTCCCCGTAATTAAAAAGACACCATCGGGTGCGCCATCGACTGATGAGGAAGTGCTGCAAAAGTTGGCGGAAGACTATCCCTTACCTGCGCGTATCTTGGATTACCGCAGTCTCGCTAAATTGATGTCGACTTATATCGAGAAGCTCCCACGTATGGCTGACCCTAAAACGGGACGAGTACATACGAGTTTTTCTCAGGCGACTGCGGTGACTGGACGTTTGGCTTCAAGCGATCCGAACTTGCAGAACATTCCTGTGCGCACGGAAGAGGGCCGTCGCATTCGGGAAGCGTTCATTCCGGCTGAGGGTTGTAAGTTACTTTCTGCCGACTATTCTCAAATTGAATTGCGCATCATGGCGCACATTGCTGAGGATGAAAATCTATTAGCTGCATTCGCTGCTGGTAAAGACGTACACCAAGCTACCGCTGCTGAGATCTTTGGAGTGCCATTAGAAAGCGTTAATTCAGAGCAGCGCCGCTATGCCAAGGTCATTAACTTTGGCTTAATTTATGGCATGAGTGCCTTTGGTCTAGCCGGTAATCTGGGTATTGAGCGCTCAGCAGCCCAAAACTACATTGCTAAGTACTTTGATCGTTATCCGGGAGTGGCTCAGTATATGGAGCGCACTCGCTTGGAGGCCAGAGAGAATGGTTATGTCGAGACGGTCTTTGGTAGGCGTCTATGGCTCCCAGAAATTAAGGGGAGTGGTCCTCGCCGCCAAGGAGCAGAGCGGGCTGCAATTAATGCGCCAATGCAGGGGACAGCGGCCGACCTGATCAAATTGGCCATGATTGCGGTCGAAAACTGGTTAGAACAAGAGCAGTTGAAGACCCGCATGCTCCTTCAGGTCCACGATGAGCTGGTATTTGATGTGCCGCTAGATGAGCTGGAGCTTTTGCAAGCAAAGCTACCTGATTTAATGTGCAAGGTAGCTGAACTAAAGGTTCCTTTGGTAGTTGGTATTGGGATTGGCGATAATTGGGAAGAAGCGCACTAAATTAGGAGACTAAGAGATGACAACGAAAAAAGATCAGGGTTCAAACATGGTGTCCAGCGATAGAAGGGGTTTTATGAAAGCCTCTGCTGTCACAGCAACAACTATGGGAATTGGTTTTGTAGCCGCTTCTGAGCCAGTCATGGCCGCAGCGATCCAAACGGATTTCACTGGCATTAAGGCGGGCGAGCAAATGATTCCAGTAGGAAGTTTTCAGATGCCTGCCTATGTTTCACGTCCAGAAAAAGCCAAAGGTAATTTGCCGATTGTGATTGTTGCTAGCGAAATCTTTGGTGTACACGAATACATTGCAGATGTCACTAGACGTTTTGCTAAATTGGGTTACCTAGCGATTGCCCCAGAATTTTTTACTCGTGCTGGCGATCCGAATACTTACGGCACCATTGCCGAGATTCAAAAAAATATCGTTGCCCCAACGGGAGATACTCAAGTTCTCAATGACTTACAAGCAGCCTTAGTATGGGCCGGCAAGAACGGTGGCAACTTGAAAAAAGTTGGCGTTACTGGATTTTGCTGGGGTGGTCGCATTACTTGGTTATCGGCCACACTGCCTCAGGTTAAGGCTGGCGTAGCTTGGTATGGTCGTGTTATTGGTGAGAAAACGGAAGGTAATCCGCGCCACCCAGTCGATATTGCTGCTGATCTCAAGGCGCCAGTACTTGGCTTGTATGGTGGCGCTGATACTGGCATCTCCCTAGAGAGTGTTGAGCAAATGCGTGAAGCGCTTGCAAAAGCAGCCCCCAAAAATCCAGCAGCCAAAGCCTCTCGCTTTGAGATTTATCCTGATGCACCGCATGCCTTCCATGCAGATTACCGAGCTACTTATCGCGAAGGTCCTGCAAAAGATGGTTGGGAAAAATGTATTGCTTGGTTTAAACAAAACGGGGTTGCCTAACTTCCATGTCAGTACTGCAAAGCATCTTGTTGGTAACGGCGCTAGCGGGAACCGCTAGCGTTCTCGTTGCCGCAAGTTTTTCTTTGTCTTTTCTGTCGAAGATGGTTCACAGCATGGTGAGTGTGTCAGTGGGTATTTTGCTGGCCACCGCCTTGCTGCATTCATTACCCGAGGCATTTACGATGCCGGGTGTGAATCCTCAGCTCTTATTTGCCACCTTGCTTGCAGGGCTCTTAGGTTTTTTCTTGCTTGAGAAAATCTCTTTATTACGTCATAGCCATCATCACGAAGGGGATGGTCATGATCATCACCATGGTCATGATGCAGAAGTAGCGGGTCGCAGTGGTTGGATGATTTTGGTCGGCGATGGCATACACAACTTTGTTGATGGTGTTTTGATTGCTGCTGCCTTTATGGCGGATTACCAGGTGGGTATCTTTACTGCGATCGCCATCATTGCTCACGAGATTCCGCAAGAAATTGGTGATTTCATCGTACTGCTGAATGCTGGATTTACTCGCACTCGTGCTTTGATGTACAACTTAATTTGTGGCTTAGCTGCGGTGCTAGGTGGCGTCTTGGCGTACTTCTTTTTGGAGAGGGCGCATGCGGCAATGCCGTATTTGTTAGTCATTGCCTCAAGTAGTTTTATTTATATTGCGGTGAGCGATCTGATACCACAAATGCACCGGCGCCCACATTGGGCTGAGTCTTTGCGTCAAACGATTTTGATTGCCTGTGGTGTTGGCTTGGTAATTCTGCTTTCACTCTTGCATTAAAGAGCTACTGGTCGGCTTGGGTCGGCACACCATTCACTCCAGCTACCTGCGTATACACGTGAGCCCTTGAGGCCAGCGAGTTCCATGGCTAGTAGGTTATGACAGGCCGTAACTCCAGAGCCACATTGATGAATCACCTCGGAAGGTTTGGTTGAGCCCAAGAGATCTACAAAGTCTTTAAAAAGTTGTTCTGGAGCCTTAAAACTTTTTCTGGAAAGATTTTCTCTAAAACAGTAATTAATTGCGTTAGGGATATGTCCACCTACAGGATCTAAAGTTTCATTTTGACCATGGAAGCGATCATTTGCACGAGCATCAATAATGAGATTTGTTTTTGCCTGGAGATTGTGAACAACTTCTTCTACTGTCACTAAGCCAACATAAGGCATTGTAGGCACTGGCGTTGTTGTTGGATTGGATTCGCGTGGCATAGTGCCAATCGGACCATTCCAAGCATCTAGACCGCCATCTAATACTTGAACATTGGCATGGCCAGTAGCTTTAAGCATCCACCAGAGGCGACTGGCATATACAGAACCCTGATTGTCGTAGGCAATCACTAAGGTATTGGAGTCAATGCCCAGACGCGATTTGGTTTGGGCCCAGGCTTCTGGGGTGGGAAGTGGGTGACGACCATTCTTGCCCGTCTTTTCACCAGATAAATCGTGGTCTAGGTCCACAAAGAGTGCGCCTGGAATATGGCCTTCTAAATAAGACTTACGACCAGCTAGCGGATCGACTAAATCAAAGCGGCAATCGCACAGCAAAACATTCTCACCACTATTAATGATTTCTTCTAACTGGTTTGCAGTAATGAGAGGCGTCATGATGGTTTCCTATTGAGGGCGAGATTGGTGTTGCTTAATTATGCGCCTTGATAATTCATGGCACGACGATACCATTCATGGAAATGTTGCATGCCATCTTCCATGGGGCTTTGGTATGGACCCACTTCATTTTGACCGCGAGCTAACAGAGCAGCGCGACCAGCATCCATACGCTCCGCAATTTCATCATCCTCAATACAAGTTTCCATATAGGCTGCACGCTCTGCCTCTACGAATTCGCGTTCAAAGAGCGCGATTTCTTCAGGGTAATAAAACTCCACTACATTACGTGTTTTATTAGGGCCCATTGGATGTAAGGTGGAAACACATAAAACACCGGGGTACCACTCGACCATCACGTTAGGGTAGTAGGTAAGCCAGATGGCGCCATGGCGCGGGGTCTTGCCTTCATGGTGGCGCAATACTGCTTCATGCCACTTTTGATACACGGGTGAGCCAGGTTTCTCTAAATTCTTGTGAATACCGACCGTCTGCACGCTGTGCCAGTCACCGAATTCCCAGCGCAAGTCTTCGCAAGAAACAAACTTACCTAAGCCTGGATGAAAGGGCACTACGTGATAGTCCTCAAGATAGACCTCAATAAAAGTCTTCCAGTTGTAATTGCATTCATGGACCTCAACATGATCTAGAACGTAGCCTTCAAAGTTGAGATCATCAGCTACGCCAAGCTTGGCAAGATCGGTACGCACATCACGTGGACCTTCAAATAAGAGTCCTTGCCAATTCTGCAAAGGTGATTTACCGAGATTAAGGCAAGGCTTATCTTCAAAATGGGGTGCGCCCATGAGCTGACCGTTTAAATCGTAGGTCCAGCGGTGCAGGGGGCAAACAATATTGTCTGCCTTACCTTTGCCATTGAGCATGAGTGCTTGGCGATGACGGCAGACATTAGAGAGGAGTTCAACGCCGGCTTGGTTTCTAACCAATAGGCGGCCTTCATTCTCAGATGTCAAAGTTTGGTAGGAGCCCATCTCGGGAACCATGAGTTCGTGACCAACATAGCCTGGGCCCCGCTTAAAAAGCAGTTCAATTTCACGCTGATAGAGATCAACGTCAAAATAGGCCGAAACCGGCAGTTGTAAGTTGGACGGCGCAAGCTGCTGCGCGGTAGCCAGATTAGTCATTCTCCCCACCCCCGAAAACGTCAGCCGAAGCTAAGCGGAATAACCAATCCAACCATCGACGGATCGATATTGGAAAGGAAGGAAGCGATTATACCCATCTGACCCTCATCTCGCTTTAATATAGGGGGCTACATCTCTAAGAAATTTGAAGGAAATAAGCTAATGCCAGCGAAGAAATCTGAAGATCAGAAGCCCGGTCTTGAGCTGCAAATCGACCCTAATTTGCGTTATGAGCAGGCTGTCAAGGAGCTGGAAAAGCTGATTTCGGATATGGAATCGGGCAAATTCTCTTTGGAAGAGACACTTTTGGCTTATCAGCGTGGTGCAGCACTTCTAAAACATTGCCAGGCTATGCTTGCTCAAGTTGAGCAGCAAGTTCGGGTATTTGAGGCCTAAGCCCCTCTAAGACTTTGCCTTATGAACCACGCACTTTCATTTGAAGATTGGGTTCGTGCTCACGGGCAGCGAACTGAATTGGTTCTCGAGAGTTTGCTCGATGCTGCAAATGCTAATCCTGTACGTTTGCACGCAGCCATGCGTTACGCCGCTCAAGGTGGCGGTAAGCGTATTCGTCCTTTATTGGTTTATGCCGCTGGTGAGCTAGGTGATGATTCCGGTGAAGAGAAAAATAACGCTCTAGATTCTGCTGCGTTTGCAATTGAATGTATTCACGCCTACTCTTTGGTCCACGATGATTTGCCTTGTATGGATGACGATGATTTACGCCGTGGACGTCCTACTGTACATAAGGCTTATGACGAGGCGACTGCTTTATTGGTTGGCGATGCATTACAGACTCGTGCATTTGAGGTTTTGGCAAATACGCAGTGCGATGGGAATACGCGCTTGGCAATGATCAGTGCATTGGCTAGTGCGTCTGGTTCGCGCGGTATGGCTGGTGGTCAGGCAATTGATTTGGAGAGTGTGGGTAAAAAATTAGATCTCACAGGCTTAAAACAAATGCATGCGATGAAAACAGGTGCTCTACTTTCTTGTTCTGTGCAGATGGGCGGCATTGCTGCCAAGCTCAATGCGATTCAAATGCAGCATCTCAAAAACTACTCTGAAGCTTTAGGCCTAGCCTTTCAAATTGTGGATGATGTTTTGGATGTCACCGCAGATAGTCAAACTTTGGGTAAAACCGCAGGAAAAGACGCAGCCAACGACAAGCCCACCTATGTGACCTTGATGGGTTTAGACTATGCCAAGAAAGCGGCAACCGATTTACAAGAAACGGCAATTGCCAGCTTAGAGAGTTTTGGCGCTAAAGCTCAAGCCCTGAAAGATTTGGCTCTATTAGTGGTTAATAGAGGTAAATAAGATTACTAAAGATTTGATGACTTTAAATTCCATTCATTCCCCTGCAGATCTAAAAAAACTCTCTCGCGAGCAACTGCCTGCGCTTGCAGATGAGTTGCGCCAGTTTGTGTTGGATTCAGTATCTAAGACGGGCGGACATCTTTCTTCTAACTTGGGTACGGTCGAGTTATCCATTGCCTTGCATTACGTTTTTGATACACCGCAGGATCGAATTGTGTGGGATGTGGGTCACCAAAGTTATCCGCACAAAATTTTGACTGGCCGTCGTGAGCGTATGGGTAGCTTGCGCCAGTTGGATGGTTTGTCAGGTTTCCCCCGTCGCGCTGAAAGTGAATACGATGCCTTTGGTACCGGCCATTCTTCAACGAGTATATCTGCGGCGATGGGCATGGCTCGCGCTTTTCAAACTAAGGGTGAGAAGCAAGTCGCCGTTGCAGTGATTGGCGATAGCGCCATGACGGGTGGAATGGCATTTGAAGCCATGAACAATGCGGGCGTGTATGAGGACCTACCATTAGTAGTCATCCTGAATGACAACGACATGTCGATCTCGCCAGCTGTAGGTGCACTCAATCGACATCTCGCTCGACTATTAAGTGGCAATATTTACTCTGCAACCAAGAAGGGTATCGACAGCGTTTTATCTATTGCACCGCCTTTGCGCGAGTTTGCTAAACGCTTAGAAGATCATGCAAAGGGCATGGTTTCTCCATCCACCATTTTTGAAGAGTTTGGTTTCAACTATTTCGGCCCAATCGATGGCCATGACTTAGATGCCCTCATTCCGATGTTGCAAAACGTACGCCGCTTGGCGCTTGAGGGGCGCGGTCCCCAGTTCTTGCATGTAGTCACTCGCAAAGGTCAAGGCTATGAGTTGGCTGAAGCAGACCCAGTGCTCTATCACGGTCCGAGCAAGTTCAATCCAGAAGAGGGTCTGAAGAAGTCCACCACTCCTTCTCCCAAAACCTTCACTCAAGTGTTCGGTGAGTGGTTGTGCGATATGGCGCACGCCGATCCATTATTGATTGGTATTACCCCAGCAATGCGTGAAGGCTCTGGCCTAGTGGAATTTGAAAAGAATTTCCCTAAGCGTTATTACGATGTGGGTATCGCTGAGCAGCATGCAGTGACTTTCGCTGCTGGTATGGCATGTGAAGGTATGAAGCCAGTAGTAGCTATTTACTCAACATTCTTGCAGCGCGCCTACGATCAACTGATTCATGATGTCGCGATTCAGGATTTGCCAGTGTTGTTTGCATTGGATCGTGCAGGATTAGTGGGTGCAGATGGCGCAACACATGCTGGTGCGTATGACATTCCGTTCTTACGTTGTATTCCGAATATGTTGGTCTTGACACCGGCAGACGAAGCGGAGTGTCGTGATTTATTGACGACTGCATTTCATCAGCCGCACCCAAGCGCAGTGCGCTATCCACGCGGTGCTGGTGTCGGAACGATTCCTTCTAAAGAATTACGTACTGTGCCATTAGGTAAAGGTGAAGTACGTCGTCAGTCGAGTGCGCCTGCCGGTCAGCGCATAGCGATCTTGGCTTTCGGAACTCTGCTCTATCCAGCACTTGAAGTGGCTGAACAAATCAATGCCTCAGTGGCCAATATGCGTTTTGTTAAACCATTAGATCTTGAGCTTCTCAAATCTTTGGCGCAAGACCATGATTATTTTGTGACGATTGAAGATGGTGCCATTCAGGGTGGTGCAGGCAGTGCGTGCTTGGAGGCACTTTCTGCGATGGGGATAAACAAACCCCTTTTGCAATTAGGTCTACCTGATGTATTCGTGGAGCATGGTGATTACAAACTCTTGATGAGTCAATGTGGCTTGGACGTTGCGGGGATTGCAAAGGCTATTTCCCTGCGTTTTCTAGTTAAAACTGCAACAAATCCTGTGGCTGTAGGCAAATAAGTCATTTTTGCCTGAAAATAGAGCCATGAACGACATCAATACCGCCTTCCTCAAACCGCAATCCATGCCAGACATACAGTCTTCGCATGACGAGCGCGCTTTACCAATTGAGCAGGTGGGGATTCGGGGATTACGTCATCCATTGAATATTCGCACTCAGACGGGTGTAATGCCAGCGGTTGGCCATTTTGAAATGGATGTAGCTTTGCCTGCGCATGTGAAGGGCACTCACATGTCTCGCTTCATTGCACTCTTGCAAAAACACAATGAGCCTATTGATAGTGCATCCGTTGTTGTCATGGTGCGTGAGATGCTGCCCCTGCTCAATGCCACTGAAGGTCGCATTCAATTTACCTACACCCACTTCGTAAAAAAAGCCGCGCCTGTATCTGGTGTTGAAAGCTTGATGGATTACGAAGTGACTTGGACTGCAAGAGCAAAACAAAATGCATCTGGTGCAATTGATATTGAGTTAAATCTGCGCGCTCTAGTTCCGGTGATGAGCCTATGCCCTTGCTCTAAAGAGATTTCGGAGTATGGTGCGCACAATCAACGCTCACACGTGACCATGTCAGTAGAGCTGGATTCGCAAACCAAGATGACGGTAGAAGATTTGGTTGCAGCCGCTGAGAGCCAAGCATCCAGTGAGTTGTGGGGCTTACTCAAGCGACCTGATGAGAAGTGGGTTACCGAGCGCGCTTATGACAATCCGAAGTTTGTGGAAGACTTAGTGCGCGATGTAGCGGGCCAGCTTAAAGGTGATCAGCGTATTTTGTCTTTAGTGGTTGAGGCTGAGAACTTTGAGTCGATTCATAACCATAGCGCCTACGCCAAAATTAGTCTGACTAAGTAATAAACCCCGCAATAATCTAAGTAAGATTATTGCTCGCCAAATCCCAGCGGGGTTTGATATCAAAAGCGCCTGAAGTTGTAGAGCCGTTATTTTCTGCCAACATGCGCAGTGCTCCAGCAAAAGCAATCATGACACCGTTATCGGTACATAGATTGACCGGTGGGTAGTGCACTTCGAAGCGATTCTTCTTGGCACTGGCATTCAGTGCCGCGCGTAATTGCAAATTGGCACCCACACCACCTGCTAGTACTAAGTGTTTACAGCCGGTTTGTCTGAGTGCTTTCTCTGATTTGCTCACTAGTACCGCAACTAAGGCATCGACAAAGCTTCGTGCGAGATCCGCATGAAAAGTGGCTATCTCATCAGAATCAGTAATTCCCAGCGCCTCAAATTTTTTCACCTGGTTCAGAACCGCTGTTTTAAGTCCAGAGAAAGAAAAGTCCAAATCCCCTGAGTGCAGCATTGGCCTTGGCAAATCAAATCTTCCGGATTGCCCTTTTTCTGCCAATTTGGAGATGGCGGCACCGCCTGGGTAGTCCAAGCCTAATAATTTGGCTGTTTTATCAAAGGCTTCACCCGCAGCGTCGTCCAGGGTTTCACCCAGAAGTTGGTACTTACCAACTCCGCTCACCAGCATGAGCTGGGTATGTCCACCTGAGACTAGGAGGGCGATAAAAGGAAATTCCGGTACAGAACCCCCCAAAAGTGGTGAAAGCAGGTGCCCTTCGAGGTGGTGCACCCCAATCGAGGGTAAATTGAGCCCCTGAGCTAGGGATTTGGCAAAAGCACTGCCCACGAGCAGAGCGCCAGCTAATCCAGGGCCCTGGGTATAGGCGATGGCATCAATATCCCTTAATTTAAGCCCAGCCTCATGCAAAGTGTCATCCAGAAGGGGTAAAACCCGTCTGATGTGGTCTCTGGAGGCCAATTCTGGAACAACGCCGCCATAGTCTCGATGCATAGCAATTTGGGAGTGCAGTGCCTGTCCTAGGATGCCCTGATGGGCTGGGGCATGGTTTTCCCAGGAGGTAGTGTCATAAAGGGCTACCCCGGTCTCATCGCAAGAAGTTTCTATGCCTAAAACAATCATTTTTTTGCTTGGTCGTGCTAGAATCGCATTTCAGTTAATTTATCGATATTTTTCGAGCATATACGAGTTAAACAAGTATGACTACAGTCCGCCTCCGTGAGAACGAACCTTTTGAAGTGGCATTGCGCCGTTTCAAGCGCACCATTGAAAAGAATGGCCTTTTGACAGACTTGCGTGCCCGCGAGTTCTACGAGAAGCCAACGGCTGAGCGTAAGCGTAAAAAGGCGGCTGCTGCTAAACGCCATTACAAGCGTATTCGCAGCCAGATGTTGCCTAAAAAGCTTTACTAATCGAATTTAAAAGCTCTCCTCACCGAGAGGCTTTGAAACCCGCTGACGGTGAAACGCAGCGGGTTTTTGCTTTTGAGTCGCCAGCAATTTATGAGATATTTAATACCGGGAAAAATGCCATGAGTCTAAAAGATCAAATTACTGAAGATATGAAAAACGCGATGCGTGCAAAAGAAGTAGCGCGCCTTGGAACTATTCGTCTTCTATTGGCCGCCATCAAGCAGCGCGAAGTGGATGATCGCATTGTGATGGATGATGCCAGTGTCATCGCCACCATCGAGAAGATGATTAAGCAGCGCAAAGACTCCATCTCTCAATTTGAAAAAGCCAATCGTGATGATTTAGTAGCGATCGAAGCAGCTGAGATGGTCATTCTGCAAGATTACTTACCCGCACAGTTGTCTGATGCTGAAGTAGAGGCGGCTGTGGCTGCAGCAGTTGCATCGACTGGTGCTGCTGGTCCACAGGATATGGGCAAAGTGATTGGCATTCTCAAAGGTCAATTGGCTGGTAAAGCCGATATGGGCAAAGTTTCTGGTTTAGTAAAAGCGGCGCTGGCTAAGTAAGTTAATCAGCTAAGCCTCATCCCATACTGATGGCTCTCATACCCCAATCCTTCATCGCCGATTTATTAAATCGGGTTGACATCGTGGATGTGGTTGGGCAGCACGTGAAGTTAAAAAAAGCGGGCGCGAACTTTCAAGGTTTGTGCCCCTTTCATTCTGAGAAATCTCCTTCATTTTCAGTATCACCTACCAAGCAGTTCTATCACTGCTTTGGTTGTGGAGCGCACGGCTCTGCCATTAGTTTTCTGATGGAGTACTCCGGTCTTGGTTATGTCGATGCCATTGAGGACTTAGCTCGTTCTGCAGGATTGGACGTACCGCGTGAAGAGCGAACTGCAAATGATGTTGCCCGCCAACAGCAGACTATGGCGTTAAGTGAAGTGATGAGTGCTGCTGCCGATTGGTATCGCCAACAACTCAAAGTAGCACCGCGTGCAGTGGAATATTTGAAGGGGCGCGGCCTTACCGGTGAGATCGCTAAGCGTTATGCCTTGGGTTATGCGCCTGATGGTTGGCAGGGTCTTGAAGCAGTCTTTGGCACTTATGCCAATGATGAAGTGGCAAAGACTTTGCTTGAAGGTGGTTTACTCATTCAGAGTGAGCAGACTGACAATAACCAAACTGCCAGACGCTACGATCGCTTTCGTGATCGCATCATGTTTCCGATTCGTAATCCTAAGGGTCAGACTATTGGCTTTGGTGGACGCATCTTGGATCAAGGTGAGCCCAAGTATTTAAATTCTCCAGAAACACCACTGTTCTCTAAAGGCAATACGCTGTACGGATTATTCGAGGCAAGGCAAGCTATCCGCTCGCAAGAATATGTTTTGGTGTGCGAGGGCTATATGGATGTTGTGGCACTTGCGCAATTAGGCTTTCCGAATGCTGTAGCCACATTAGGTACAGCTTGTACTGCAAACCACGTACGCATGTTGTTGCGCCAAACTGATCGTATTGTGTTTTCCTTTGATGGTGACTCTGCTGGACAACGTGCGGCGCAACGTGCCTTAGAAGCATGCCTCCCATTAATGTCAGATGACAAAGAAATACGTTTCTTATTTTTGCCGACAGAGCATGATCCCGATAGTTATGTCCGTGCCTATGGTGCGCCTGCCTTTGAAAAAGTCATCAAAGAAGCCATGTCGATTTCCAGTTTCTTCTTTAAGATTGCAAGTCAAGATCATGAGCTGACAACGCCTGAAGGAAGGGCGCAAACGCATCATGCAGCAAAACCGATGTTGCTATCCA
Source organism: Polynucleobacter duraquae (assembly GCF_000973625.1). Taxonomy (NCBI): domain Bacteria; kingdom Pseudomonadati; phylum Pseudomonadota; class Betaproteobacteria; order Burkholderiales; family Burkholderiaceae; genus Polynucleobacter; species Polynucleobacter duraquae. The sequence continues at coordinate 1,648,307 of NZ_CP007501.1, read as the reverse complement.
TGCCGCCAATCGCTCTGCGTACGCAAATCTTGCGTGAGCTTGCTATCCGTACGAATTCAACACCTGCAGAGTTAGAGTCTTTCTGTGGATTGACGATAGTGCCTGCACCAGTGCAGCAAGGTTCATATGCAACAACGAATCAACGCGCACCCAACTTTGTGCAAGCTAATAGCGGCAACCGAACCCAGGGCGCGCCTTGGCAGGCTTCTAAGGTTTCAGCTAAAAGAGCGCCTGTAATCAATATCCCACCTCCGCAAGCTCCTACCGATTTGGCTGAGCAAATGTTGCGCGTCTTGATTCAGTTTCCGCATTTAGGAAAAGCACTCGATGCTAACAAGAGGGCGCTTGCTTTACAGGCTTCCGAGCTGCGCTCAGAAAAAGCATTAGAGCTCATGAAGGATTTATTGACTCAGTGTGATCAGGTTGAATTGATTCCCGGTGAAAACGGTAAGCCACCAGCGGTAGGTGCTGGGGCTTTTGCTTTATTCCAAGAGCAGCTATCTCGCAGCGAGTTGGCACCGCTCTATGAAGTCTTAAGAAAGCGGGTAATGGGCTCGGATTTAGAGATTGAAGGAGCGATGGCAGATTTAGATGGGGCTTTCAAAAAACTGGAGCTGACCCATCTGAAAACAGAAATGACAGAAATCGCCCAAAAGATTGCCGGAAGCACTGCTACAGAGCAAGATCGGGCTCGATACCGCGAACTGGGCGAAAGACTGAAATTCTCCTAAGCATTTTCTGATTTAAGCCCAGAAAACCCGAAATTTACCCCATATTTTGAGTGCAGATCGGGGTAAAAAAGTCACAATCGACTATAATCCTCTATTCCCAGAAAAAAACCGATTTAATTCAGCCACTTGCGCTTTATTTTGAAGAAATTTGGGGCAAGTGGACTTAGTGGCTGCGCCTATGCAGTCGAGAACAATCATCAGTAACGTGAGTAAGTGCTAATAAATGCCTAATACCAAGAAAAAACCAGCAGCTAAATCAACTAAGCCAGCTAAGCCAGCAGCAAAAGCCAAAGCACCAACCAAGCCAGCGGCAAAAGCCAAGGCACCTGCTAAACCAGTAGCCAAAGCCAAAGCACCAGCAAAAGCATCAGCTAAGCCAGTAGCGAAAGTCAAAGCAACAGCCAAGCCAGTGGCAAAAGCTAAAGCGCCTGCTAAACCAGTAGCCAAAGCTAAAGCACTAGTAAAAACATCAGCCAAGCCAGCAGCAAAAGCTAAGGCGCTAGCTAAACCAGTAGCTAAAGCTAAGGCACCAACAAAAGTAGTAGCTAAGCTAGTGAAGGCCCCCGCTAAAGCGGTAAAAGCTGCAGTAAAGACCATCGCTAAACCAGTAGCAAAAGTGGAAGCACCTAAAAAAGGTAAAGTCGCCACTCCTAAGGTTGAGTTAAAGCCTGCTAAGGCAGCTAAAGCTTCTAAGGAAGTTCCGGAAGCCAAAGAAGTCAAAGGTAAAAAAGCAAAAGCAGTTGAGACTGAGATTGTTGCGACTGAAGAGGTAAAAAAAGGTCGTAAACCCAAAGCGGATGCTCCTGCGGAAGGTGCTGAGCCAGTTCTGACTGATCGTCAAAAAGCGCGCGAGCGTAAGGCAAAAGAAAAAGCACTCTTAAAAGAATTCGCAGCACAACAGTTAGGCTCTGAAGAGCAGCAAGAACTACGTCGTACCCGTCTAAAGACATTGATCAAAATGGGTAAGTCCAAGGGTTACTTAACTCATGGCGAAATGAATGACGTGATGTCTGATGAGTTGTCAGATGCCGATGCATTAGAAACATTGATCAGCCTCTTAAACGACATCAACATTACTGTGTATGAGCAGGCTCCAGATGCTGAGACGCTCCTCCTCAATGAAAATGCTTCAGCAACCACTTCCGAAGAAGAGGCTGAAGAAGAGGCTGAAGCTGCTTTAGCTACTGTTGACTCAGAGTTCGGCCGTACAACCGATCCAGTGCGTATGTATATGCGCGAGATGGGTACTGTCGATTTGCTGACTCGCGAAGGCGAGATCGTGATCGCGAAGAAGATTGAAGCAGGCCTTAAAGATATGGTGATGGCTTTGGCTGCTTGCCCTGTCACCATTGGCGAGATCTTGGCTAACGTAGACAAGATTGCTAGTGGCGAGATGGAGATTGATCAGTTTGTAGATGGATTGGTTGATCCTAATGCTGAAGATATTAAGCTTGGACCTGAAGAGCCAGAGATTGACCCAGATGCTGAAGAGGGCGACGATGAAGGCGGTGAAGATGAAGGCGGCGGCGGTGGTGCAGCTACAGCTAACGCTAAGCAACTCGAGGAGTTAAAGCAGATCTCTCTAGAGAAGTTTGCAATTGTGCGCACCCAGTCTGACAAGATGCGTCGTGCTTTTGATAAAGAGGGCTATAACTGTCCAGCGTATATCAAGGCGCAAGAAGCTATTCGTGGCGAGTTGCTTGGTTTCCGCTTGACTGCAAAAAGTGTTGAGAAATTATGTGACACCATGCGTTCACAAGTGGACCAAGTTTGGAAGCTCGAGCGTGGCATTGTGAGCTTGTTGGTAGATAAAGTTGGTGTTAATCGTAGCGAAGTATTAAAAGACTTCCCGAAAATGTCGATGAATCTAGAGTGGGTAACTAAGCTCCTCAAAGAAAACAAGCCATACACCGCATTGCTGCAACGTAACGTCCCAGCGATTCAGGAATTACAGCAGAAGTTGATCGACATTCAGACGCGTGTTGTATTGCCACTCCCAGAATTAAAAGAAGTAAACAAGCAGATGATTGCTGGTGAGAAGCGTGCGCGTGAAGCGAAACGTGAGATGACGGTTGCCAACTTACGTTTGGTAATCTCGATTGCTAAGAAATACACTAACCGTGGTTTGCAGTTCTTGGACTTGATTCAGGAAGGTAATATCGGTTTGATGAAGGCGGTAGATAAGTTTGAATACCGTCGTGGTTATAAGTTCTCTACTTATGCGACTTGGTGGATTCGTCAGGCGATTACCCGTTCTATTGCTGACCAGGCACGTACGATCCGTATCCCAGTTCATATGATTGAGACGATCAACAAGATGAACCGTATTAGCCGTCAAATCTTGCAAGAGACTGGTCATGAGCCAGATGCTGCAACCTTGGCTCTCAAGATGGAAATTCCTGAGGACAAGATTCGTAAGATTATGAAGATTGCTAAAGAGCCAATCTCCATGGAAACACCAATTGGTGACGATGCGGACTCAAACTTGGGTGACTTCATTGAAGATAGCAATACTTTGGCACCAGCTGAAGCAGCTTTGCATGACTCGATGCGCGATGTAGTGAAGGACGTTCTAGATTCATTAACACCACGCGAAGCAAAAGTATTGCGTATGCGCTTTGGTGTTGAGATGAGCACAGACCATACTCTCGAAGAAGTGGGTAAGCAGTTTGATGTGACACGTGAGCGTATTCGTCAGATTGAAGCTAAGGCCTTGAGAAAAATGCGTCATCCAAGCCGTAGCGACAAACTCAAGACCTTCCTCGAAGAGGATTGATCCAAAGACTAACGGGCCTATAGCTCAGTTGGTTAGAGCAGAGGACTCATAATCCTTTGGTCCCAGGTTCAAGTCCTGGTGGGCCCACCAGAAATGAAAATACCAGTCTTCGGGCTGGTATTTTTTTTCATTTCTTTTGATTCTATTTTGAGGTTAAATATATAAATGCCTATAAATCACACCACTTTTGAAGCTCTGTTAAAAGAAAAGGGATTTCCTGCGGCTGTGTTGGTTGAGCGTGATGCTGGTGAGCTAGGTCCGCATCGCCATGATTTTGAGCCCATGGCTCTTGTTCTCGATGGGGAAATAGAGATCGAGATTAATGGAAAAACGACTGTCTATCGATCTGGGGATGTCTTTCATTTAGAGCCGAATCAATTACATTCTGAGCGTTATGGCGTGAAAGGTGTGCGCTACTTGGCCAGCCGTAAAGAATAAAGTGATTGGATTAATTGCTATAAGCTAGCCTTCAGTTTATAGGGCTGAATTATTTTTTTATGACACACTTTTCGGTCCTATTTGTTAGATTAATAATCTAATATCCTAGAACCTAGATTCAGGTCTTGGTGGACTCACCAGAAATATCAACGACTTAGGGGAAAATTCCTAGGTCGTTTTTTATTTGCGCTTAGGTTGACAGTTTTTATTCAGAAACTCGACTAACAGGGCAGAGGATGGAGATAGTGCGGAGCCTGCATTGGTAGCTAACAAGAGATTTCGTGCCGACCAAGGATCCCTGATTTTTATGGCAGCAAGATCCATAGCCTGCAAGTGAGCGGAGCAAGCTTGAATCGGCATCACTCCGATTCCTAAATTGGCAGAGATCATTTTGCACATCGCATCATAACTACGTACCTGAATACGCAGGCGCATCCGTTCCCCCAACTTTTCTGCATGCCTTGACGTGAGTTCCAGCAAGGCGCTACCGCGATTTAGGCCAACAAAGTCATATTGAAGACAATCTTTAAACGAAACGATCTTATTTTTATTTTTGTGGAGCGGGTGATCTTTACTGCATGCAATCACAAGTTCATCACCGCCTATAACTACAGTGTCTAGGCCGGTGACCGGTGTCCCCTCGGCAAATACGCCAATATCTGCAATACCATCAACCAACGCTTTGACGATATCGCTACTGAGTTGCTCCTCAACCTCAACCTGGATTTGGGGGTGCTGTAATAAAAAAGAGGCAAGTGCTGAGGGTAGAAATTCAGAGAGTGCAGACATATTGGCCCAAAGTCGCACATGCCCTTTAATCCCCTTTGAGTAGTCGCCGATCTCATTGCTGAATTGCTCGAAGCCTTGGAACAGCCGTAATGCATGTTGCATAACGGTATGACCAGCTTGCGTCAGGGTCACACCTTTTGCGGAGCGCTCCAATAAAATAAGACCCACGGTTTCTTCTAGTTCAGACATGCGCCGGCTAGCTGCCGAGAGAGCTAAGCTGCATTCTTGAGCGCCTTTGGTAATGCTTTGCGCTTTTGCAACAGCACAAAAGAGCTTGAGGGTGACAAAATCGACTCTGCCGGGATTGATTGGATTGTGCATGAAGCTATTCTAGCTAAGCCTTCGCAAAATGAGAAGGCTTGTGCTGTATAAAGCAATTCACAAAAGCCTTAAACCGACATAAAGTAAGACAACCAAATTATCTTAAGAATGACCATGGAGCCTTTAGCAAATCTCAAAGTAATTGAAATGGGTCAGCTCATTGCTGGGCCTTTTGCTGCAAAAACATTGGCCGATTTTGGTGCGGATGTTATTAAGATCGAGGCACCAATTGTTGGAGATGCCCTGCGCAAATGGCGCTTGCTAAAAGACGGTACATCGGTTTGGTGGCAGGTTCAGTCGCGTAATAAGCGTTCACTCTCATTGGACTTGAAACTCTTTGAAGCGCAGGAGATTGTCAGGAGTCTGATAAAGGAGGCGGATATTCTGATTGAGAATTTTCGTCCAGGCACCTTGGAGTCTTGGGGTCTAGACCCTCAGGATTTGCTGCTGATCAATCCCAAATTAATCGTGCTGCGCATTAGTGGTTATGGGCAGACAGGTCCTTACCGTGATAAGCCTGGATTTGGCGTAGTAGCTGAAGCAATGGGTGGTTTACGACATTTAACTGCTGAGCTTGGGAGAACTCCAGTACGAGTCGGTGTCAGCATTGGAGATACTCTCGCCGCACTGCATGGTGTTATTGGAATACTGCTCGCATTACAGGAGCGGCACACCAGTGGCAAAGGACAAGTCATCGATATTGCACTGTATGAGGCGGTGTTTAATTGCATGGAGAGTTTATTACCAGAATACAGTGCGTTTGGTGAAGTCCGCCAAGCAGCTGGCAGTGCATTACCTGGTATCGCGCCATCCAATGCATACCAGTGCCAGGATGGAAAATACGTTTTGATTGCAGGCAATGGCGATAGTATTTTCAAGCGCCTCATGAAACTCATAGGACGAGAAGATTTGGCTGAAGATGCAGAATTCGCCAGTAATGATGGGCGAGTGAAGCGGGTTGATGAGTTGGATCAGGCAATCGGCGTTTGGGCCAGTCAGATTTCGGTAGAACAGGCTCTTGAAGCACTGGATCATGCCAGTGTTCCTGCCGGAAAGATATTTACGATTGAAGATATTGCCAAGGATCCGCACTACCACGCCCGCGGAATGATCGAAACAATTTACTTGAAGGATGGCAGTGCACTTCAGGTTCCTGGCATTATTCCAAAGCTATCAAGAACCCCGGGCTCGATGAAATCGTTAGCACCCGAGGTGGGGGAGCAAACTGATCAAATCTTGCAGGAGATTGGACTTACTAGCCAGCAGATTGCCGCTTTAAAAGATAAAGGTATTGCATTTACACACTGAGATGAATATGAATCGAATTTACTTTAATGAAGTTGCCACGCGGGATGGTTTTCAGATTGAGCCAAACTTTATTCCAACCGATCAAAAAATTGAATTGATCGACGCCTTAAGTCAATGTGGTTATGCAAAGGTAGAGGTCACCTCATTTACATCGCCCAAAGCAATTCCGATGCTGAAAGATGCTGAAGAAGTGATGAGCCGAATTCAGCGCAATCCCAAAGTGGAGTATTCGGTTTTGGTGCCTAATTTACGGGGCGCACAGCGCGCCTTAGATTCAAAAGCAGATGAGCTGAATTTAGTCATGTCAACTTCAGAAACCCATAATCGCAGTAATTTACGGATGGGGCGTGAAGAGAGTTTCTCAGCTTTGCGTGAGGTTATTGAATTCATCAACGGCCGAATCCCAATCAACGTTTCTTTATCAACTGCATTTGGTTGCCCGATGGAAGGGGACGTTCCCCAAGATGTTGTTATGAATTATGTAAGTCGTTTTGATAACTTAGGCGTTCGTGGTGTGACCATTTGTGACACGACGGGTATGGCTCAGCCTGTGCAGGTGAAAAAAATGATCGACGTCCTCCACAATCAATTCAAACACCTGCAGCTCACCATGCATTTTCATAATACGAGGGGCATGGGATTAGCGAACATACTAGCTTCGGTAGAGTCTGGAATTACCCGATTTGACGGCTCATTGGGAGGTTTAGGGGGCTGTCCTTATGCCCCTGGAGCTAGTGGTAACGTATGCAGTGAAGACGCCATTCACATGGTGGATGCGATGGGATATGACACAGGTATTCAATTAGATGCACTGCTGTCGATTGCAAAAGGACTCCCCCGGATTGTGGGGCATGATATTCCTGGTCAAGTCGCTAAAGCCGGGCGCATTCATGATCTGCATCCAGAGCCGCCATGCCAATAGGGAGAGCGATATGATTGATCACTTAGACCACCTGGTTTTAACAACCGCAAAAGAAGCGGCCTGCATTGATTTTTACACCCGGGTACTCGGTATGCAGCTCGAGTCTTTTATTGGCGGAACGCCGCCGGTTGAACGCAAAGCCTTTCGTTTTGGTAATCAAAAGATTAATCTACACATCAAAGGGAAAGAGTTTGAGCCCAAGGCCGATATTCCAACGCCGGGATCCTTGGATTTATGTTTTATTGCTGACCGACCACTGAATGAAGTAATGGCCAAGTTAAATCAAGTGCAGTGGCCCATTATTGAGGGGCCAGTCATTCGGACAGGCGCAACTCAAAAAATCAATTCCGTTTACGTACGCGATCCCGATCAGAATTTGATTGAGATTTCCGAGCTAACTACTTAAGGACTAAATACCATGCTCAAAAATATCAAATTAATTGCAACCAGCCTCATCTGTATTTTCTTTGCATCCGCTGGTGTACAGGCTCAAAGCTGGCCTAATAAGCCAATCACCTTAGTTGTGCCAACAGCGCCGGGAGGAACAACCGATTTTTCTGCGCGGCTGGTGGCGGAATCCATGAGTAAGACATTAGGTGTCCCGGTACTAGTTGACAATAAACCCGGAGGATCCGGCAATATTGGAAATCAATTCGTTGCCCGATCCAAGCCCGATGGCTATACCTTGCTCGTGAGTTACAGCGGATACCATGTTGGAAATCCCCATTTATTTAAGCAGGCGGGCTGGGACCCGATTCGTGATTTTGCTCCAGTAGGGATGATGACGGTAGCTCCGCAGGTGATTGCAATTAACCCTAAGTTACCAATTAATAATTTGAAGGAACTGATTTCGTATGCAAAGAAGAATCCTGGTAAGCTGAATTACGCCTCTTCGGGATCTGGATCCATTCAACACATTGCAGGTGAACTCTTTAAACAACAAACAGGAACATTCATTACCCATATTCCTTATCGCGGATCGGGCCCTGCAGTTCAAGATTTAATAGGTGGGCAGGTTGATATGTTTATTACAACTCCAGCTGGCGTTGTCAGTCAAATTCAAGCGGGAAGCTTGCGTGGTTTAGCCGTAACTGGAAAGAAGCGCCTTGGCGCTTTGCCACAGATGCCAACAACAGATGAGGCTGGCTTGCCAAATTATGAATTAGATTCATGGTTTGCCATGTTTGCGCCTGCAGGCACTAATCCAGAGATCATCCAAAAACTGAATCTAGCACTGGGATCGGCTTTGAACTCGCCAGAAGCCAGAACTAGAGCGGACGGCGCTGGAACAACTATTCAAACAATGACGCCTGCAGAGCTGGGTGACTTCACACGCAAGGAGTTGGATCGCTGGGGTAAAGTGATTCAAACTTCTAAAATGACAATTGATTAAAGCAGGACTCATAACCAGAGAACCTAAATAGGACCTAAAACTCACAAAAAGCTAGCTTTTGAGACTAAAGGTTAGGTTTAATCATTTGAGCGTTACTTTAAGTAACGCTTGGAGGGTCAAAAAGTGTGTAGGCAAAATTGCACAGTTTTAATGGCAGCCCCATAGATAAATCGGTTTGAAATTAGAGTTATGAGGTGTTTATAGATTTTGGTGAATTATTATGAGTCTGTGTGCTGAACGGATTTTTTTGGATCGGAATATACAGTGTCATAGTGCATGTCTTTTGCATGAATTTCATTCTTACAGAAGTCGCACATTACTAAAGGTGTGAAGTCATGCCCACATTTTTGATGGCTCAATATGATTGGAGGACCATCTTTGGATAGCCACTTATCCCCCCATGCAAGCATGGCCATAAAACTAGAAAATATTGCTCGACCTTTTGGTGTCAATCGATATTCAAAGCGCTCTGGATTGCTTTGATACTGAACTTTTTGAAACATACCTTCATTTAAAAAGTGATTAAGTCGGTTAGCTAAGGTGTTGGGTGCAATTCCCAGCTTAGCTTGGATTTGATCAAATCGCCTCACCTTGAAGAATGCCTCCCTAAGCACCATGAAGCCCCACTGATCCCCAATAGTTCGTAATGCCCTAGCAACCGAGCTTGGTCTTCTTCTTTCAATCAATAAAGGGTCAGCGGACTTACGAAGTTTAGGTCCCGGATACGCGGACTCAAGTCCAAATCCTGGCCCATTTCTATAGGTAACTTCTGAGGCAGTAATTTCTTGTCTGCAATGGGGGCACCCTACAAACGGGTGGGATTCGTGATTACATATTTTATGTTTTAACTTTAGGGGTTGTTTTGGAGATGCATCAATCCACTTATCTCCATATGACATTAGCGCAATCATCACTTTATATAAATCAATACCTTGTTTCGTAAGTCTATATTCAAGTCGTTTTTTACTTGGGTCGGATGTTGTCTTTCTCAGGATATTTTCAGCAACCAACGTATTCAATCTTGCCGTTAGAGTTCCGCGAGGAATATTTAAGATTTCTTGAAAATCTTGAAAGCGGCGTACGCCAAAGTAACATTCTCTTAGAATCATAAAAGACCAGCCATCACCAATTATGTTGACTGTTCTTCTGACGGAGCATGCCTCCGCCATGATTGGTTCAATGTTTTCTGCGAGTTTGTTCACTATGAGTGATATTTTCTACTATTTTTTAAATATGGCCGTAATTTCACCAACAACGCCTCGACGAAAAGCCAAGACACAAACAACAAAGATAAATCCAGTTGCAATAGTGCTCCAAGATCCAATATTGGCTAAATAGTTTTGCAAGCCGACCACAATGCCGGCGCCAACCACTGGACCAAGAATGGTTCCCATGCCGCCCAATAAGGTCATCAAAACAACTTCGCCTGACATATGCCAGTGAACATCGGTCAACGTTGCTAACTGGAATACTAAAGACTTCATCGACCCTGCCAAACCAGAGAGGGCGGCTGAAATCACGAAAGACATTAACTTAAAACGGTCAACGTCGTAACCCAAAGAAACTGCACGCGGTTCATTCTCACGAATAGCTTTTAAAACCTGGCCAAAAGGAGAATGCACAGTACGAACGATCAGCGCAAATCCAAGCAAGAAAATAGCCAAAACAAAGTAATACATGCTGACGTCATCTTTTAAATCAATCAAGCCAAACAGCATGCCACGTGGCACCCCTTGAATGCCGTCCTCGCCACCAGTGAATGGAAGTTGTACCGCCAAAAAGTAAACCATTTGGGAAAGCGCCAATGTCACCATCGCAAAATAAATGCCTTGACGACGAATTGCTAAGGAGCCAATCAAAAATCCTAAAATGCCAGAGCCCAAGACGCCCAAGACAACTCCCAACTCAGGGGATAGGCCGGCTTCTTTACAAAAATACGCAGTAATGTAGGCGGCGGTTCCAAAGAAGGCGGCGTGGCCAAAAGAAAGAAGACCAGTAAAGCCTAGTAACAAATTAAAGGCGCAAGCAAAAAGGGCGAAGCACAACACCTTCATTGCAAACACTAAATAGATAAAGTCCTGAAAGGGCAGCAGCAGGGCAATTAAAACCAAAATGCCATAAAGCAATTTTATTTTTAAACTCACTTATTTCTCCCGGCCGAAAAGTCCAGCAGGGCGAATGAGCAACACAATTGCCATGATCACAAAAATAACCACGCCAGATGCTTCTGGATAAAACACTTTAGTTAAGCCCTCAATCAAACCTAAAGCGAGGCCAGTCAAGATAGAACCCATGATGGAGCCCATGCCACCAATCACGACAACTGCAAAAACTACAATGATGAGGTTCGAACCCATCAGTGGGTTGACTTGAAAAATAGGTGCGGCCAGAACACCAGCAAAACCAGCCAAACCAACACCATAGGCATAAGCCAAAGAAATCATCAAAGGGACGTTGATGCCGAACGCCTGAAGTAGTTTTGGATTTTCAGTTCCAGCGCGAAGATAAGAACCCAACTTCGTTCTCTCAATGACATACCAGGTGGAGAAACAAACCACCAAAGAGGCAATCACTACCCACAAACGATATTTGGGCAAAATAATGCCAATCGACTCTAATGGAATAACGCCTTGTAATAGTTCAGGTGCCGGATAACTCTCGCCAGAAATTCCGTACCAATGGCGGAACATGCCCTCAATAATCAAAGCCAATCCAAAAGTTAATAGCAGGCCATAAAGGTGATCAAGGTGATATAGGCGTTTGAGCATTGTGCGCTCAAGAATTAAACCAAAGCCTGCCATTACCAAAGGCACCAAAATTAATGCAAACCAATAATTAATTGAGAAATCAGGAAATCCAAACCATTGGCCAACTTGAGTCAAACCAATCCACGCAATAAAAGCTCCCATGGTGTACTGAGCACCATGCGAAAAATTAATGATGTTGAGTAAGCCAAAGATAATAGCTAGGCCCAAACTCAAAATGGCATAGAAAGAGCCATTAATAAGCCCCACTAAGAGCTGAGCAGCCAGCCCTTGTGGGGTAATTCCAAGAAGTTCAAACATATAAATTAGACCCCTAAGTATTCATTTAGCAATACTGTTTTTGCTGCTAACTCGTTTTTCTTAACTACTTCAACAATCTTGCCATGCTCAACAACATAATGTCGATCTGCTAGAGGTGCTGCAAAGCGAAAATTTTGCTCAACCAGAACAATCGTAAACCCGCGATTTTTGAGTTTTGTGACCACTTTCCCAAGCCTTTGGACAATTACAGGAGCCAAGCCTTCGGTGATCTCATCTAGCAAAAGCAGTTTTGCGCCGGTTCTTAAAATCCGCGCCATCGCTAACATTTGCTGCTCACCCCCAGAGAGGCGTGTGCCAGGGCTATGGCGCCTTTCATATAGATTTGGAAACATCTCGTAAATTTCATCTAAGTTCATCCCGCCATCTGCTATTTCTGGGGGCAACAAAAGATTTTCTTCAGCACTTAAGCTTGCAAAAATTCCTCGCTCTTCTGGACAGTAGCCAACTCCTAGGCATGTAATTTTATGAGATGGAAGTGCGATAGTGTCGGAGCCATAAATATTTACTACTCCAGTACGGTGATCAGTAAGGCCGAGAATTGATTTAAGTGTAGTGCTGCGTCCTGCACCGTTTCTACCAAGAAGGGTAACGACTTCACCATCATCAACAGTAAAGTCAATTCCGTGCAGTATATGAGATTCTCCGTACCATGACTGTAGATTCTTTACCTCCAGTGCCTTTGTGCTCATACTGTCACCTCTGTGTGACTGCCCATATAAGCTTCAATTACAGCCGGATTATTAGATACTTCTTTGTATGGACCTTCTGCCAATATGGATCCACGTTGCAATACAGTAATTCGATCAGCAATTGAAGCAATAACATTCATATTGTGTTCAACCATCAAAATCGTACGTCCTTTTGCAACACGGTCAATTAATTCAGTTACACGCTCTACATCCTCATGACCCATACCTTGTGTGGGCTCATCTAGTAGCATAAGTTCGGGCTCCATAGCCAGAGTTGTTGCAATCTCGAGCGCTCTTTTTCTACCATATGCTAAGTTCAATGTTTCTTCATTGGTAAATTTTTCCAGCCCTACTTCAACCAATAGTTCTTCTGCGCGTTCATTGAGAACATTTAAAGATGACTCAGGTTTCCAGAAGTGAAACTCAGTCCCTAGTCCACGTTGCAAGGCTACACGTACATTTTCTAAGACTGTTAAGTGGGGGAAGACAGCGGAGATCTGGAATGATCTGATTACACCTCTTCTTGCGATTTGAGCGGGCTTCTCATTGGTAATATCAAGTCCATTGAAAAATATTTTTCCCGATGATGGGCTTAAAAATTTCGTCAACAAATTAAAGCATGTGGTTTTTCCTGCGCCATTAGGACCAATTAGAGCGTGAATACTCCCTCGTTCTACCGATAGGTTGACATTATCTACTGCAGTAAATCCTTTGAATGATTTAGTCAGCTCTTGAGTATTGAGAATTACATCATGTGAATTCACGGCGTCACCACTTTATTAAAAAAGAAGCCCCCTTAAGGAGGCTTCGTTAGACATGATTCTTATTATTTCTTTACCAAGTAGCAGGAACTTTCACTAAGTGGGCGGAATGCTTGTGCTGCAGGAATTGTTTCTTTGATTGAGAGGTAATCCCATGCGTATTTGGATTCAGCAGGAGTCTTGACTTGATAAACATACATATCATGGACCATACGACCATCTTCACGAATACGTCCATTGGTAGCGAAGAAGTCATTAATAGGTGTTGACTTCATCTTTGCCATTACTGCACCAGTTTCATCTGTACCTGCGGCCTGAATCGCTTTTAAATAATGCATAGTTGAAGAGTAGTCACCAGCATCACCCATATGTGGCATACGCTTCATGCGATCTTGGAATCGTTTAGACCATGCACGAGTCTCAGGGGTTCTATCCCAGTAAAATGCTGTAGTCATGATCAAGCCTTGTGCTTGTTTTAAACCTAGCGCATGAACATCGGTATCCCAAACTAATAGTCCTGCTAAGGTTTGGCCGCCTCTGGTTATTCCGAATTCTTGGGAGGATTTAACAGCGTTAATAAAACTTTGACCTGAGCCAGCCATTGCAACTACTTTTGCCTTTGAGGCCTGTGCTCTTAAGAGGAAGGATGAATGATCTGCAGTATCCATTGGGTAGCGTGTAGAACCAACTACCGTTCCTCCTAATGCTTTAATGCTAGCTGTGGCGTCGCCCTCAAGTGCGTGACCAAATGCATAGTCAGCAGTTAAAAAATACCAAGTATCTAAATTCTTCTCTTTGATTAAGTATTTTGTTGTACCAGTAGCTAACGCATAAGTATCGTATGCGTAATGAATGCTAACGGGAGTACATCCTTCATTGGTGATCTTAGAGCTACCCGAACCATTAATAATTGCTATTTTATTTTTATCTTTTGCAACGTTAGTTACGGAAAGTGCGACCCCTGAGTTTATTAGACCGGCAATCATATCAATGCCTTTGTCGTACCACTCCCGCGCTTTTGCGGCTCCAATATCAGGTTTATTTTGATGGTCAGCAAATATCACTTCAATTGGCTTCCCCAGAACCTTCCCGCCAAAATCTTCAACCGCCATCTTTACCGCTGCAACTGAGCCTTCACCAGCTTCATGTGAGAATTGACCTGTCATATCAGTAAGTACGCCGATACGAATTACGTCATTTGACGCTTGAGCGAAAGCAGGTGGAGCTACCATGGCGGATGACATTGCTAGGATGCTGATCGATGCAATTAACTTTTTCTTAAACATTTAAAAACTCCTTGTCTCTAGGTGCACTTATGGTTGGTCTTGCTACAGATTGAATACTAGTAATATAAGTTCATTAAGACAAGTATAAATTTTTAAGCAATAAATCTATTTCTAAGGTTAAATTAAAAATAAGTTCTTTATAAACAATAAGTTAAACACTTTTATAAGTGTTTATACCTAATTTTGAAAAAATATTTTTAATATAATATTGTTATATGGTCTAATAATAATAGTTACTTTAGGGTTAATTTAGTCCCTCTTTTAGGCTGTCAAATAGAGGTCTTAAATTAAATAGTTAGAGGGATTGTGAATGATTAAGACGGACGTAATAAAGCCACTTGGCAAGCTTTTGGAGCAAAGAGCGGTTCAATATGGGTCAAAAGTAGCCTATTGGGACAGCTATAAAGAGGCTAGCTACTTTGAATTAAACCGTCAAAGTGGAAATATTTCCAAAAAGCTTCGAAGTCAGGGATTCTTAAGCGCTGATAAGGTCGCCATCTATCTACCCAATTCAGTGAATTGGGTATTAAGTTGCTTTGGCGTAGTTCGCTCCGGCTTAGTGGCTGTTCCAATATCTCATGATGCGGCCCCTGGAGAGGTCAGTTACAGAATTACCGATTCTGGGGCTAAGGCAATCATCACAACTAAAGATCGTTTAGCTCTGCTTGGCGGACTCAAAGATGAGATAGGTACAAGTCTTCAAATTATCATTGTTGACGAAGATCGGGCATTAGGATGCGAAAATTTTTCTGAATACTGTGCAGATTCTCCTCAATTAGTCGAGGAGGAGATTCAAACTAGCATTGATGAAGTCGCCTTTATTGTTTATACCTCTGGAACAACTGGTAAAGCTAAAGGTGTTCAGCTAACGTTGCGCTCAATGCTTTGGGTGGTAGCAGCGTGCTGGATCCCAATTGCTGAGATAAATGACAAAGATGTTGTTCTATCGCCGTTACCCTTGTTCCACTCTTATGCTCTGAATTTTTCAGTGCTCTCTATTATTGCCGCCGGTGCTAGTGAATTTATTGTTGAGAAATACTCATCTAGTCAAGTATTAACTTTGTTGAAAACAGGAAACTTTACGGTCCTTCCTGGCGTGCCAACAATGTTCCATTACATTCTTGAGTCTGCAAAAGCAGATTCTGCAGTTAAATTAAATGGTATGCGTTTGTGTATCTCGGCGGGCGCAATATTGCCAGCAGATCTTAATAGAGGGTTCGAAGAGTTTTTTGCCATCAAGTTGTTAGACGGATATGGCATTACCGAAACCTCAACAATGGTCACAATGAATTCTCCTGTTTGGGGCAGAACCCTTGGTTCTTGTGGATTGCCAGTAGTTGGTGTGGCAGTTCGAATCGTTGATCCTACTACCGGTGCTGACTTGGGTCCGGGACAGGAGGGCGAACTTATCGTTCGCGGCCCAAATGTAATGGTTGGTTATCACAATAAGCCAACCGAGACTGCAGCAGCATTAAAGAATGGCTGGTATCACACTGGTGATTTGGCAAAAGCAGACGCTAATGGTTATCTCACTATTACAGGTCGCTTAAAAGAGCTCATTATTCGAGGCGGTCAAAATATTGCGCCCGGAGAAATTGAAGAGGCAGTCCTGCGTCACCCAGCAATTCTAGATTGTGCTGCAGTTGGAATTGAGCATAAACATCTCGGAGAAATTCCAGTTGTTTTTATAGTTCTCAGGGATGGTAAGTCAATAGGAGCTGAAGAGCTAATTGATTTTACAAAAGGCCATCTCTCCTCATACAAAGTTCCTGCGCAAATTCATGTGGTGAAAGAGATACCAAGAACGGGCTCCGGAAAAGTAATGCGCTTTAAATTAAAAGAAGCAATCTAGAAATTTAGCAAGGGGCAAACATGCAATTTGACTTTCACTCAACACGTTCAATTCTTGTCGAAAGAGGCGGAGCTAGAAATCTTGCTAAAAGAATTGCTGAGAGGGGCGGAAAATCAGCCTTCATTGTTACCGATCCAGGAGTTTTATCTGCTGGCTTACTAGAAAAGGCTTTGCCCCAATTTAAAGAAATTAGCTTGCCAGTACAAATATTTTCGGATGTACAGGCTGATCCACCGGTATCGGTTATTGATTCTGCTGTAAAAGCTGCCCAAGATTCCAAGGCGGATTACATCATTGGCTTTGGTGGTGGCAGTTCAATGGATGTGGCCAAATTAGTTGCCCTATTAGCTTCAGGTAAAGAAAAATTATCAGAAGTATATGGCGTCGGTATGGCCAAAGGTCCACGCTTGCCTTTGATCTTGGTTCCCACAACGGCGGGTACTGGCTCTGAGGTAACAACTATTTCTATTGTTACTGTTAGCGAGAGTGAGAAGAAGGGTGTGGTTTCCCCTCAATTACTTCCAGACGTTGCCTTGCTTGATGCCGAACTAACTTTAGGACTTCCGGCTCATGTTACAGCTGCAACTGGAATTGATGCGATGGTTCATGCTATTGAAGCCTTTACAACAAAGCGATTAAAAAATCCTGTTTCTGATTGCTTGGCCAAGGAGGCTTTACGTTTATTGGCTAGCAATCTTCATCAGGCTGTTAAAGCTGGTGGCGATATTGATGCACGCGAAAACATGTTGTTAGGCGCCTGTCTCGCCGGAATGGCTTTTACTAATGCACCAGTAGCAGGTGTGCATGCATTGGCTTACCCAATAGGTGCAAGATTCCACGTTCCACATGGCCTTTCAAACTCACTTATGCTTGGACCTGTCATGCGCTTTAATTTGGAGGCTGCACATAGCATGTATGCTGAGCTGGGGCAAATTATCAAACCTGGTTTGCAAGGTTCAACCGTAGAGCAGGCTACTCAACTAGCCAACTATCTTGGGGGCCTTGCAGGTGCACTAGGTTTGCCACAAAGATTGGTTGAGGTAGGCATCACTGCGGAAGATGTAGATCAATTGGCTACAGATGCGATGCTTCAAACGAGGTTATTGCAAAATAGCCCCCGTGAAATTACTTTGAATGATGCTGCACAACTATATAGAGAGGCTTTATGAGCGATAAAAAACCTTCCCCACCAGTACGTTCTGACTTTGTGGCGTTTGAAGATGTTCATTCAAGATGGATGGATAACGATGCTTATGGGCATATCAATAATGTCGTGTACTACTCTTTTTTTGATACAGCAGTAAATCGCTATCTTATTCAGAGAAATGTTTTGGATGTGGTTAAAAGTGAAACCATCGGATTGGTGATTGAAACTCAATGTAAGTATTTTTCACCAATTGCATATCCAGACATGATTCATGTTGGACTGAAAGTGGCACATTTAGGAAATAGTAGCGTGAAATATGAAGTAGCAATTTTCAAAAATGAAGATGATATTGCTTCTGCGATGGGTCATTTCGTACACGTTTATGTTGATCGAAAGAGTAATAAGCCAACGCCACTTCCACAAAACGTTCGCGACGTATTGCAACAACTTGTAAAGCCAAATTAATTAATAAATCCTCACCCGGAGAATTCAGATGGATATGGTAGGCGAAGCGCGATTAGAGGCATCACGAAGTGTTGTTTGGGATGCCTTGAATGATCCGGAGATTTTAAAAAAGAGCATACCTGGCTGCGAAGAATTACAAAAGCTATCTGACACTTCCTATACCGCTGTAGTGGTTTCTAAAGTCGGGCCAATTAAGGCTCGTTTTTTGGGAAATGTAAGCCTGTCCGACATTAAGGCGCCAGCAAGCTATACATTGGTTGGAGAGGGTCAAGGCGGCATGGCAGGATTTGCTAAAGCAGAGATTAGGGTTGAGCTTGAAGAGCTTGACCAATCTTTGACTTTACTTCGCTATACAGTAAAGGCAAATGTAGGTGGGAAATTGGCTCAACTTGGATCAAGGTTAATTGATGCAACAGCGCGGAAAAATGCAGATGATTTTTTTGAGAATTTTGGTAGAGCTGTTGGCGGTTTAGATGCAAAGCCAGCAGCAGGCCTTGATTTCTCTCAATATCAACAGGAGTCTTTAGGTGCTGCGCCGGCCCTGCCAGCAAGAGCAGCAAGTTTAGTAGTCGGTAGTGGGGATGCAAAATTAGGTTATGGCATAGGTCCGACTGCATTTATGTTTGGATCTAATGATCCAGATGTGATGGATGTGTGGGTTGATGACAAGATCAAAATATGGATTTCTGATCATATTGCAGTGGTTACTTTGAATAGACCTAAAACAAAAAATGCCATGTCTTTGGGTATGTGGAAAGCTATTCCTGGAATTTTAGGCGCGCTAGAAAGAGACCCAAATGTCAGAACAGTAATTCTGACGGGTGCTGGTGAGGACTTTAGCGCTGGTGCTGATATAACTGAGTTTGGAAAAGTGCGCTCTACAGATAAGCAGGTTTGGGATTATGAGGTGGCTGTTGATGCATGCTGCGATGCTATTGCAAATATTAATAAACCAACTATTGCAGTAATTCGTGGCTTTTGTTTGGGTGGTGGCGCTCACTTAGCTATGTCATGTGATTTCCGATACGCAGCTAGCACTTCAAAATTTGGCATTCCGGCAGCTCGTCTATCAATTATCTATGGTGTAAAAGGCACTCAAAAACTACTCAATCTAGTTGGGTTAGTGCAAGCTAAGAAAATTTTGTTTGGCTCGCAACGTTTTGGTGCTCCTGAAGCCCTAAAGTTAGGCTTTATTGATCATATGACTGGAGCAATTGAGTCTGAGGCTAAGCCAACTTTACTCGAGAGTTTGTTTGGTAAAAAGAAATCAGTGGATCAAAAATTGTCAGATGATCCAATGGTGACTGCTCGAGGATTTGCAAAGCTGCTTGCTTCTAATGCTCCATTAAGTATCTCCGGGGCCAAATATTTGCTCAATGGTATTGCTATGGGCCGTGGCGCTTTAGACAGTGATTTAGCTGAGGAGTTAATTGCTGCTGCAGGTAAAAGCAATGATTACCATGAGGGCCGAAAAGCCTTTGCAGAAAAACGCGAACCACAGTTTCAGGGAAATTAATGAAACCAGTTCCGTTTAACTATCTTTGCGCGTACTCTTTAGAGGAGGCGTTACAACATTTACGCCACTCAGATGATGCCAAAGTCATAGCTGGCGGCCAAAGCTTGATGCCCATGCTGAATTTTCGGGTGGTTCAGCCATCGTTATTAATTGATATTGGGAAGTTAGTTGAACTTGATTTTATTCGAGAAGAGGGTGATCAAATTACGATTGGATCTCTTACTCGTCATAGCGCGGTGGCAAGTTCCAATCTTGTTAAAAAAGATTTACCCGTAATGCATGAAGCCTTAAAACATGTAGCTCATCTTGCAATTCGTAATCGTGGAACGATTGGCGGCAGCTTATCTCATGCTGATCCTGCGGCCGAATATCCCATGTTATGTCTTTTGCTCGATGCAAAAATATATTGTGAATCTATAGATCAAAAGCGCACTATTCAGGCTGATAAATTTTTTGCAGGATCATTGTCTACTGTTTTGGCTGAAGATGAAATATTGACGCAAATTCAGTTTTCAAAATTGAAGGCTCACACTGGTTGGGCTTTTGAAGAATTTGCACAACGTGATGGCGATTTTGCCCTGGCAGCAGTTGGTGTATTGGTAGATAAAGACGCGGATAGCCGAATTCAAAATGTCAAGATAAGCATGATGGGCGTTGGCGAGACTGCTTTAAGGCTTGATTCTATCGAGTCGCGCCTTAATGGCCAGACTTATTCTGATGGATTATTAGAAACGGTTCGAGAAAGTTTAGGTGATTTTCTTATGCCTAATACAGATTTACATGCATCTTCTGAGTACCGTCTGCATTTAGCTGGACAGTTATTCAAGAGAAATTTTAAATCCGCATGGAATAAGGCGACTATAGAGAAATAATATGGGTGAAATTGAAAAAATCTCTTTATGGGTCATTGTGAATGGTGTAGTGCACGAAGATCTGGTTGATCCAAGGCTATTGCTATCTGATTATTTACGTATCAATTTAGGATTAACTGGCACTCATGTGGGCTGTGAGCATGGTGTATGTGGCTCATGTACTATTTTAGTGGATGGTGCCAGCTCAAGATCGTGTTTAATGCTTGCGGTTCAGGCTAACGGCTTAGAAATTTGCACTGTTGAAAGCTTAGGCTCTCCTGATAATCTCAATCCATTGCAAAAAGCGTTTAATGAGAATCACGGTCTTCAGTGCGGATTTTGTACACCTGGAATGCTGATGACTTCCACTGAGATGCTGCAAAAGTACCCTTTAAAAACTGACGAAGAAATCCGAGAGCTATTGTCCGGAAATCTTTGTCGCTGTACGGGGTATCAAGGGATTGTTGATGCCGTTCGGGAATGTGCTCGTAAACGTGATGCTGGTGTTATCAGCATTGAGGATATCTCACCTAGAACGGAGCGGTCATTATGAAAATGCACGCGTTATCAGGCGGTCGCTTAAAAATGCGTAAGAGTGTGTATTTGCCTGCTGCTGAAAAAACTGAAACTATTGAGTTACCAGTAACCTGTTATCTCATTCGTCACGAGCAGGGCAATATCTTATTTGACACTGGGTGCCATCCTTCAGTAGCTAAAAATGCTGAAGATCGTTGGGGTTCTATGGCAAAAGTAATGGTCCCAATAAATTCGCCACAAGATAATTTAATAACACAGCTGGACTCTGTAGGCCTCAAACCAGATGATATTGATGTTGTTATAAATTCACATTTCCACTCAGATCATTGTGGGTGTAATGAATTTTTTAAGCGCGCTACTATTTTTTGTCATTTGTTTGAATTAGAAGCTGCACAAGCTGAAGATGGCTTACAAAAAGGTTACATCCCTAAAGATTGGAAGCATGCAAACGAAATTAAAACTATCACCGGTCAATATGATCTGCTTGGTAATGGCAAAGTTGTGTTACTTCCCTTGCCAGGTCACACACCTGGAATGATAGGCGCCATGGTGAATTTAGATAAAGATGGCTCCTTTTTATTGGCCTCAGATGCTGTCCCAATGCAGGCAAATTTAGATTTGGAACTTAATCCTAAAAATACATGGAATCCAGACCTATCTTTGGCATCCATGGTTGAGGTTAGGCGCATTCAATCGGGCGGTGCAAAGATTTTATTTGGACATGACGATGCCCAGTGGCAATCCATGCGTAAGGGACCAGCTTTTTATGAGTAAGGTTTTTTCGTCCTTAGTGCATGAGCGAGGATATGAGCCTGTGAAAAGTGGCTCAGGGGAACGTCTGGTTGGTCAGCCTGTTCGTCGCACTGAAGATGCGCGCTTACTTTGTGGCATGGGTAGATATGTTGACGATATTGAGCTTGGCGATATTTTGCATATGAGTGTTTATCGTAGTGATAAGCCTTATGCAAAAGTACTATCAATCAATACTGAGGAAGCTAAAGCACTTCCTGGCGTCTACGGTGTCTATACCTGGCAGGATATTGCCGATCAGGTTAAACCTGCAGTTGCTTTTTCTAGGATGGCCGACTACCAGTCAACAGTAATTTATCCATTGGCTAATGGCGTAGTTCGTTATGTAGGTGAGCCTATTGCGGTGATTTTGGCGTCTAGTCGATATATTGCAGAAGATGCACTCAATTTATTAGAGGTAACTTTGGAGCCTTTGACTATTGAGTTTGATCCAATTAAGGCCAGTCAACCTAATGCTCCTTTATTACATGAAGATTTAACTAGCAATATATTAGTTAAGAGATCTTTTGTTAAAGGTGAAGTTGATCGGGCATTTGAGAGCCCTCACGCATTAATTGAGGCGGAGTTCCGTTTTCATCGAAAAACTTCTGTAGCAATGGAAAACCGGGTTTACCTTGCGGACTATGAAAAAAGTAGGGGCGCTATTAAGCTTTACACATCAAGTCAGGTACCAGGAATTATTCGCGATGCTTTGGCTGAACTATTGAATATGTCTGGTAGCCAATTAAGCGTTACTTCACCAGACGTCGGTGGTGGTTTCGGAGGCAAAACATCCCTCTATCCCGAAGAAATGATTGTTTGCGCTTTGGCAAAAAAGGTCCAAAAATCTATCAAGTGGACAGGGGATCGCCTTGAGGATTTAATTTCCACAAGTCAGGCATTTGATGAGCGTATTAAGGCGCGATTAGCTGTTGATGCCTCGGGAAATATCTTGGGATTAGCTGCTGAGGTGATTAGCGATATTGGTGCCTACTCTATCTATCCCTGGACAGCAGGTATAGAGCCAGTTCAGATTATTAGTTTTATGCCGGGACCTTATCGTGTGCCCGCATATCATGGCAGTGTGATTGCAGTGACTACACCAAAGGCGCCAACAGGTCCATATCGTGGTGTTGGCAGACCTACATCCACTTTTGTGATGGAGCGTTTGATGAATATGGCTGCAAAAAAGCTGGGTATGGATCCAGTCGAACTGCGGTTAAAAAATATGGTTCGCCCCGAAGAGTTTCCATACAAAACCCCGAGTGGCATTGTTTGGGATAAGTCAGCATTTACCGAAGGATTGGTAGCAGCTGGTGAAGCATTTTCTTATAACGAAAGACGAGAGTATCAATCTAAAGCTCGAGCTGAAGGTAGATGGGTCGGTATTGGTGTTGCCTCTTACGCAGAACTCTCTGGAATTGGTTCGAAAATTTCAGCATCACCTGGAATGCCGATCAATACTGGCACAGATACGTGCATCATTTCTTTAGATTCAACTGGCGCAATCACTGCTGCATTTGGATGTGCTGCACATGGTCAAGGTCATGAAACTACATTAGCTCAAGTGGTGGCGGATGAATTAGGTGCCAAGATTCAGGATATTCGCGTTATTACGGGCGATAGTTCAGCAGTTCCACATGGAACTGGTAGTTATGCTAGCAGAACAGCAGTGCTTAGTAGCGGTGCAGGCATATTAGCTGCGCAGGAGTTGAAGAGTCGGATGGCCTCTATGGCCGCATACTTATTTAATACTAGTGTTGAGGATTTGCGCTTTATGAATAGCTCGATCGAGCAATTAAGCGCATCAAATAGTATTGATTTTTCTAAATTGGCTAAAACCGTGTACTCGGAGATGGGCAGAATTCCTGCTGATCATAGATTGGAATTAACTGTTACCAAAACATATGACCCAATTTTTGGTACCACGAGTAGCGCTACTCATATGGTTGAGGTTGAGGTAGATCCAATTACATTTAAAGTGGATATCAAGAGGTATGTCATTGCGGAAGACTGCGGGCAAATGATTAATCCATTGATCGTTGATGGACAAATTCGAGGTGCGGTTGCACAGGGAATCGGAGCGGCATTGCTAGAAGAGGTTGTGTATGACGAAGTTGGGCAAGTACTTACAGCTAGCTTGGTAGATTATGCAATTCCTACCGCCCTTGAAATACCTGATGTCAAGATAGTTCACATGGATATTAAAGCTCCTAATACGCTTGGAGGTTTCAGAGGTGTGGGAGAGGGCGGCACTATTGGTGCTCCAGCTGCAATTGCGAATGCAGTTACTGACGCGTTATCTAGTTTTGGGTGTGAGGTGAATGAGCTTCCCGTGACTCCAGAGCGTATTTTTCAGCTAATTAATAAAAATTAATTCTTAAAAAAGACTATAAGGAAAAAATATGAAGACAGATCTTACGGGAGGAGTTGCTCTTATTACTGGTGGCGCGCGTGATGTGGGTCGTGAAATTTCGCTTGCCTTAGCAGCTGATGGTGCAGCAGTAGTAGTTAATTACAACGGATCAAAAGAGCGCGCCGAAGCTGTAGTTAAAGAAATTCAAGATCTTGGCGGCAGGGCAATGGCTATTGGTTGCGACATCTCTAATATAGATTCAGTTAAGGCGATGGTTGCTAAAACTGTAGAAGAGTTTGGAGGATTAAATATCCTCGTAAATAATGCAGGGTTAGTTTTTAGAAAGCGGTTTATTGATTCCACCCCGGAAGAGTGGCGCCAGCAAACTGATGTTTGTTTTTATGGAACCCTCAATTGCTGCCATGCTGCTTTGCCTTATCTTGAAAAAGGTAACGGTAGAATTATTTCAATCGTCGGGGATTCATCACGTGTCGGTGAATCGGGATTGGCTTTGGCTGCAGCAACTCGCGCAGGTAACGTGGCTTTAATGAAATCTTTGGCGCGTGAAACACGTTCCGGCATGACTGCTAATGCGATTGCATTAGGCTTAATTGAAACAGCTCATGATCCTGCATTTATAGAGGCTAATCGTGAAAAACTCACTAAGTTTTACCCATTAAGAAGACTTGGCACTCCTGCAGACGTTGCTCCTATGGTTGTACTTTTGGCTTCTGACGCGGGTAGTTGGATTACCGGTCAAATTATCAGCATTAGCGGTGGATTTAGCATGACCTAATTCCCCAACAGGAAACAAATCTTCTTTGAAATATATTAATCGAGCAAATACAACATGAGTAACTTGCCTTTCAAGTTTGAAAAAGCCTACATTGATGGCCAATGGGTTGATGCTGATAGTAAAGAGACTATCAAGGTAACTAATCCCGCTACTGGTGATCTAATTGGTACAGTCCCCAAAATGGGAGTAGTTGAAACACGAAGAGCAATTGAGTGTGCCAATAAAGCATTGCCAGCATGGCGAGATAAAACAGCAAAAGAGCGGGCTAAGATTCTACGTAATTGGTTTGATCTTATTATGAAAAACCAGGAATCCCTTGCACAACTAATGACTGCTGAACAAGGCAAGCCTTTGGTTGAGAGTCGGGGTGAAATTGCTTATGCGGCCTCGTTTATTGAGTGGTTTGGTGAAGAGGCTAAGCGTGTGTATGGTGAAACCATTCCGCCGCACGGTGCCGATAAACGTTTAGTCGTTATTAAGCAGCCTATTGGTGTATGTGCGGCGATTACGCCTTGGAATTTTCCTGCTGCAATGATTACTCGTAAGGTGGGCCCTGCCTTAGCAGCTGGGTGCACCATCGTATTAAAGCCTGCAAGCCAGACTCCATTTAGTGCTCTAGCTCTTTGTCAGTTGGCCGAGGAGGCGGGTGTTCCTGCTGGTGTGTTCTCCTGTGTCACTGGATCTGCCGCTGAAATCGGGGGTGAACTTTCTTCTAACCCAATAGTCAAGAAGTTGAGCTTTACTGGGTCTACTGAAATTGGCAAGTTGCTGATGGTTCAGTGCGCTACTACAGTTAAAAAGACTTCGATGGAGTTGGGTGGCAATGCGCCATTTATTGTCTTTGATGACGCTGATTTGGATGAAGCTGTTAAGGGTGCAATCATTTCAAAATATCGGAATGCGGGTCAAACTTGCGTATGTGCTAACAGGATCATGGCGCAAGATATTATCTATGATGCATTTGTTGAAAAACTAGCTAAAGCTGTAAGTACTTTAAAAGTGGGAAATGGTGCCGAAGATGGGACCATTATTGGTCCACTAATTGATGACAAAGCCTTGGCCAAAGTAGAAGAGCATGTTAATGATGCAATAAATAAAGGTGGAAAGCTTGTTATAGGTGGTAAGCGCCATGCATTGGGTAAGTCTTTCTTTGAACCAACTGTTGTATCAGGTGCCACCAAAGATATGCTGGCCTTTAGAGAGGAAACTTTTGGCCCACTTGCTCCAGTATTCAAGTTTTCTTCTGAAGCAGAGGCTATTGAGATGGCAAACGATACAGAGTTTGGATTGGCTGCATATTTCTATGGTCAAAACATCAGTCGAATTTGGCGTGTTGCAGAGGCCCTTGAGTACGGAATGGTTGGTATTAACGAAGGCTTAATTTCTACTGAAGTTGCTCCTTTTGGTGGAGTAAAGGAAAGTGGATTAGGCCGCGAAGGATCTAAGCATGGAATAGAGGACTACTTAGAAATTAAATATCTTTGTATGGGCGGAATTAAGGCGGCAGCTTAATATGCCCTTTTATGAAATAGACGGTATTAAGCCAGTCGTACATCCTAGTGCCTTTGTGCATCCAGAGGCAGTTGTTATTGGCGATGTATTAATTGGCCCTAACTGTTATATCGCACCATTTGCTGCTCTTAGGGGTGATTTTGGGCGCATTATTCTAGAGGCTGGAGTCAATATTCAAGATTCCTGCGTTCTGCATGGATTTCCAGAGACTGATACTTTGGTTGAGGAAGATGGTCATATTGGACATGCTGCTGTTTTACATGGCTGTATTGTGCGTAAAAATGCATTAATTGGAATGAATGCAGTCATTATGGATAACGCGGAAATTGGGGAATCATCAATTGTGGCTGCGTGCGCATTTGTTAAGGCTGGAATGGTTGTGCCCGCAAAAATGCTGGTAGGGGGAATGCCGGCAAAAGTTATGCGTGAGTTAAGTGATGCAGAGATGGCTTGGAAAATAGAGGGTACGGATATGTACAAGGAACTTACTAGACGTAGCCTAAATAGCCTTAAGATCTGCACTCCACTATCTAAGGTGGAGTCTGATAGAAAGACTTTTAACTTACCTAGCAATAAACCATTAATTACATTCAAAAAGCAAAATTGAAAATGAAATCTAAATCCGTATCTGATGCGATCAAATCTAGAATGTCCGTAAGAGCATTTACAAAAGATCCGGTTGAAAGGGATATAGTTATGAGTATCCTCAATCTATCTGCTCGCGCTCCATCTGGAACGAATACTCAGCCTTGGAAAGTTTATGCGCTAGAGGGAGATATATTGCAGGATTTATGTACAAAGGTATGTGCTGCCTATGACAATATAGCCATTAATCCTGATTTAGCTCTGGAGTATCAATCGGAGTATGACTATTACCCAAGTAAATGGTTTAGCCCATACATAGACAGGCGTCGTGAGAATGGATGGGGTCTGTATGGACTACTAGGAATAACCAAGGGCGACAAAGAGAAGATGCATGCCCAGCATCGTAAGAATTTTGAGGCATTTGGTGCGCCGGTATGCCTGTTTTTTACTATAGATAAAGAGCTAGGAAGAGGTTCAATGCTCGACTACGGAATGTTTTTGGAAAATATTATGATCGCAGCAAGAGGCGAAGGGCTCGCTACTTGCCCACAAGCTGCTTGGAATGACTACGCCAAAATTATCTTGCCGCTAATTGGGGCAAATAAGAATGAAATGCTGGTATGCGGTATGGCATTGGGTTATGCGGATCAACATGAATTAGTAAATACATTTCATACTCCTCGCGTTAGTGCAGATGAATTTACAACTTGGCTTAAATAGTTTTATTGCTGTCTCCTGATTTTAGCCACCTTCGGGTGGCTTTTTTTTGAGTGTTACTTTAAGTAACGCATATTACCCAAAAAGTACTTTGGAGCAACGAAGTGCGAAACGGTTGCTCCAAAAATCCTTTGGTTTTGAAAACCAAAGAGTGACCTCGCACTTCTCTTAAATCCACAAATTTGCTTACACATTTGCTTGCACACCGACACTGACCACCCGCAGACCCCCTGTTTATATGGCTCTATCTTGGGCTTCTGCTCTCATAATCCTTTGGTCCCAGGTTCAAGTCCTGGTGGGCCCACCAGAAAAGCAAACCCTCATCAGTAATGGTGGGGGTTTTGTTTTTTTTGGGGTTACATTACGTAACGCTAACCTGACTTTATTAACGTGCCTATTCTCCACCGAGAAATAGGCGCTGTAGTCTCTTTAAGCCCTAGGGACTTTGTTTGGATGCCTGATTCGCTTGTAAATCAAAGCTACTGCTTACAACAGTGACCATACTGACTTTCTTTTTGCTAAAGAGAGCTTAGTTTGATATGCTGTAATGAAGGCGTACCCACATTGGGGCCGTCATAAAGTATCGCTAATGCTGACTTGATCAGTGGTCACAGATTGATTCGATAAGGATGTCAATATGATTCAAAAAAATTTTGCGGCCGCGCTTGCGACTATCTTTGCAATGAGCCCAATAGTCGGAAATGCCTGTACAAGTTTTTTATTAAAAGGCAATGACGGTGGCTATGTATATGGTCGTACGATGGAATTTGGTTTGCCGCTGAAGTCTCAACTTACAGTCATTCCACGCAACTACAAGGCATTAGGTATCGGCGTTGATAGTAAGCCCGGATCTGGTTTGAATTGGACCACTAAATATGCAGCGGCGGGTATGAATGGTCTTGGTTTGCCAGTATTGGTTGATGGCATGAATGAAAAAGGTTTAGTTGGAGGCTTGCTAAATGCGCCCAATACCGCCGAATATCAAAAGGTAAGCTCTGCAGACTCGGCAAATAGCATCGCCTCTGTGCAAATATTAATGTATGCATTAACTAATTTTGCAACTGTCGATGAAGTGAAGGTGGGTTTTGGGAAAATTAAAGTGAATCGTTCAATTATCCCGGCATTCCATAATCAATCAGCTCCAGTGCGTATGACATTGCATGATGCTAAGGGAAAAAGTATTGTGATTGAATACCTAAAGAGTGAATTGGTCATTACCGACAATCCCACCACTGTCATGACAAATGATCCGGCTTTCAGAGAGCAATTGAATAATATTGGTAACTACGCTAATTTAACTCCTGTTGAGAAAAATCCTATGGTAATTAATGGTGCGACCTATAGCCCACCTAGTTCTGGTAGTGGTTTACATGGCCTACCTGGCGATTACTTGAGTCCTAGCCGTTTTATCCGCGCACTATTCTTATCAAAGTCTGCACCCACGAATCTCAATACCGAACAGCAAGCGCATACAGCTTGGCATATTTTAGGAAGTTTTGATATTCCACCTGGAGCGATCAGCTTGCCGGCAACCAATTCCTATGGTGGCGGTGCTGGTGGTGTTGAGATTACAGAGTGGACCGTTGTGGCGGATAACAAGAATATGAAGTACTACGTCAAGATGTTTGAGACTACAAACGTTCAGGCTTTTGACATGAGAAAAGTAGATGTGAATGCGAAAGAAGTTAAATTCTATGATTTGAATAAGCCTCAATCTTATATTTTGATTAATTAAAATTCATGAATGATAGTTTTGTGAATTAGAACAAAGGCTTAGGAGGAAACTCCTAAGTCGTTTTTCTTTCTGCGCCACTTAGTGTGTATGTAATCTACAGATACCTTCCACTGCAACCCTAATCCGTATATGGTTCTACTATTAGAGTAGTGAGCTTCTTGTGGATTGCAATGACTGGTATTGGCAAATCATTTGGAAGTTTGATAGATGCGTCATTGACGTATCGTTCACTGTATTACGACATGAAGGCTGGCGGTATTTTACAAAAGAATATGATGCATGGCCCACAAACTGCTGTTGCTTTTAAATTCTGAACTTGAAAGATTGGCCCTATGAAATTATTCAAACGTATTCTTGTAATTAGTGTAACTGCTGCATTGTCAAGCTTGGTATCTGCTCAAGGTAGCGCTTCTGATGGTGGTACGGATAAGGTTGATATTGCTAAAAAACTAGCCAACCCGATTGCCGATATGATTTCAGTGCCACTGCAATACGAATTTAGTCGAGGCGTTGGTAAAACCCAAGGTGGCTCTCAGCAAACCCTACTTTTTCAACCAGTGATGCCATTTAATTTGGGTGGTGGAGACACTTTTATTGTTAGGCCTATTGTTGCTGGAGTAAGGGAGGTGAGTGTTCAGGCTGCTAATGGGCAATCATTTTCGGGTTATGGGATTGCCAGTGTCACGATTGAATCTTTTTATGCGCCCAATACAAATTCATCTTGGATTTGGGGTATTGGCCCCTATGCCGTATCACCATCCGGCAATAGCGGCAAATTTGGTTCGCAACAAACTGGTGCTGGAGTGACGGGGGTTGTTCTCAATCGTCAGGGTCCATGGACATATGGATTGCTTGGTTATCAATCATGGAATATGGGTGGTAATCCAGCCTTTGGGACACAAAACAACTTATATGGTCAGCCCTTTATTGCCTTCACCACTAAGAATGCATTTACCTATACAGTCAATATGGAAGCTCAATATAACTACGATACGCATCGAACTTCCAATCCACTCTATGCTGGTGTGTCTAGATTAATGGTATTTGATGGTGTCCCATTGCAATTAGGTGCTGGCCCGATGTATTACGTTAGCAATACCCCTGGGGGTCCATCAGGCTGGGGGGCTCGAGCCACTGCAACTCTAGTGATTTTGAAATAATTTAATTCAAATTAGCAATGGTGGGGATTTTGTCTTTTGAGTCGTGCTTCATAAAACAATGACGACTAAGCATCCTGGCAAATTACGGATGAATCTCCCGCTCTAACGAATGGTGAAAATCAATCAGTTTTCTAATGTCTTCTACGTTTCTTCCATTTATAAGGCTCGCCATTGGGGAATTTACCGCTAGTGATACCGTCTACTCCAAACTTACCTGCAATTTCTAGGTCATTAAATTTAATCGTTACAAATTCCCCTAGTTGCTTAGCCCACTCCATAGCTTCATCAAGCGTCTTAAATTCGTACGTTTTTGCCTTATGTTCTATGGTTATCACTTTGAGTCCGGCTTTGTTTAAGGGATTGAATTATTAAACAGTCTCTAGCTTAGCCCGCTTTAGGAAATTTAAGCAATAGCCTCTTCTTTTGCACCCTGAATAGTAGCGACATGGGTTATTTCGCCATACAAAACACTACATGCTGATAAATACGCGCTGTATCTACTTAAAATCTTTCTGGTTTTCTTTTGGTAACTACCTTCATAATTCCTTGGCTCTAGGTTTAAGTCTTTGTGTAGTCCGTTAGCAATGAAAATACCAACCTTCGGGTTGGTATTTTTTGTATTGTGTTAAGTTTAATTACTTACATAAATCAGCTTAGTATTACTGTAGGTTAAATCAATATACGAATGGTATTTATGTCATCAGATGCATTATTTCCTGGATTTCAGGCACGTGTTTTTGAGGTAAATGGGATTCAAATTACCGGTCATGTGGGTGGGTCTGGTTCACCACTATTGCTGTTGCATGGACATCCCCAAACCCATGCCATTTGGCATAAGGTTGCGCCTGAGCTCATGAAGAATCACACATTAGTAATGACTGACCTACGAGGCTATGGGGACTCTTCTAAGCCACAGGGTGCAAGTGACCACAGCAATTATTCAAAGAGAGTGATGGCACAGGATCAGGTGGAAGTAATGCAGCAGCTTGGATTTAATCGTTTTGATGTGCTGGCGCATGATCGTGGTGCGCGAGTCGCACATCGTTTGGCGATGGATCATGCCGCCTCAGTCAGAAGCTTGATCATGCTCGATATTGCGCCTACTCTCTCTATGTATGAAAAAACCAATGATGCATTTGCGAAAGCCTACTGGCACTGGTTCTTTCTAATACAGCCCTCGCCCTTACCAGAGCGACTGATTGATGCGGATCCTGCAGCCTACATTCGGGATTTAATGGGAAGGCGTCATGCCGGATTAAAACCCTTTGACCCTAGAGCTTTAGCTGAATACATGCGTTGTATTGCCTTACCTGGAGCAGCACATGGGATGTGCGAGGATTACCGCGCTGCAGCTGGAATTGATTTGATTCATGATCGTGAAGATATTGCAGCTGGTAAGAAGTTGGAGATGCCAACGATGGTGCTATGGGGCGCAGACGGAGTGGTTGATAAATGCTTTAAGCCCCTAGAGGAGTGGCAGGCGATTTGTCGAAGTGTGATTGGCGGGACCTTACCTTGCGGACACTATCTTCCAGAGGAAGCTCCAGAGATTTTGCTGGAAAAAGTGACGACATTTTTAAATCGGGATAGTTGATGAGCGCTAAAACCCTATATCAAAAATTAGTGGATTCTCATACGGTAGTGAAGTTGGATGAGGAGAATGTGCTGCTCTTCTGCGATTTGCACTTGATGAATGAATACACCAGTCCACAAGCGTTTTCAGGTCTGGATGAAAAAGGTCGTGGAGTACTTATTCCGGGGCAAAACATCTCCGTGGTTAGTCACATCATTCCTACTCATAATGAAATGCCCAGAATGATTGCTGATCCAGCCTCTTCATTGCAAGCCCTTAATCTGAAGAAAAATTGTGTGAAGCACCATATCCCCTTATTTGATACCAATCATCCATTGCAAGGTATTGAGCATGTCGTATCCCCTGAGCATGGCATGGTACGTCCGGGTATGGTGATCATTTGTGGCGATAGCCACACTACTACCTACGGAGCCCTAGGAGCCCTAGGTTTCGGTATTGGCACATCCGAAGTTGAGCACGTGTTGGCTACGCAAACTTTAGTCTACCGCTTAGCTAAAAATATGCACATCAAGATCAATGGCATATTGCCAGTAGGTACCACCTCTAAAGACATGATATTGAACATCATTAGTCAGATTGGTGCAAAGGGTGCAATTGGCTACGTAGTGGAGTTTAGTGGATCTGCGTTAAAAGATTTGAGTACTGAGGCGCGCTTTACTTTATGCAATATGGCAGTGGAGTCAGGTGCTCGTGGAGCTTTAATTGCACCAGATCAAATAGCCATTGATTACGTATTTGCAAGATGTCCTGATATCACTGGTGAGATCAAAGAGCGTGCATTAGCGCATTGGGCAAGCTTATATTCAGATAAAGATGCTCGGTTTGAAAAAGAATATGAATTCGATGCAACTGATATGGCACCCTTTGTAACCTGGGGAACCAGTCCAGATCAAGCGATTGCCATTAATGACTCTATTCCTCAAAAGGATTCTATTAAGGATCCGCTAGATAAGCTGAGTCTTGAACAAGCGTTGAGATATACCAAGTTATCTGATGGTCAAACTTTAGAAGGCACACCAATTGACCACGTCTTTATCGGTTCTTGCACTAATGGCCGCATTGAAGATTTGCGGAACGTACTTGCCGCAATCGGTGATCGCAAAGTAGCAGCTGGTGTTCGAGCCATGGTTGTGCCTGGCTCTGGCGCCGTTAAAGCCCAAGCTGAAAAAGAGGGAATTGCCGACAAGCTGATTGCTGCTGGTTTTGAATGGCGTAAGCCTGGTTGTTCTATGTGTCTTGCCATGAACGATGATGTTCTGACTTCTGGCATACGCTGTGCTTCCACAACTAATCGCAACTTTGAAGGTCGTCAAGGTAGAGGTGCCATTACCCATTTGATGAGTCCTGCTATGGCTGCCGCTGCTGCAGTGATGGGCAAGATTACAGATGTACGTAAATTACAAGGAGCTAGCAATGCATAAGCTTTCTAAAATTAATGGACATGCCGCCGCATTGCGTATTACCAATTTTGATACTGACCAAGTCATGCCAAAGCAGTTTTTGCGCGGCATCGATAAGTCTGGCTTAGCGCAGGGCTTATTTTATGACCTGCGCTTTGATGATCATGGAGAGCTAAAGCCTGACTTCTTTTTGAATCAAGTTACTTATGCAGGAACTAATGTGTTGATTACGGGCCCAAACTATGGATGTGGCTCTAGTCGTGAACACGCTGTTTGGGGAATGCAGCAGTTTGGATTTAAGGCAGTCATTGCTTCAAGCTTTGCAGAGATTTTCTACTCCAATGCAATGGGCAACGGCTTATTGTTGGTTGTGCTGCCTGAAGATCAAGTACAAGCCTTAATGAAAGAGGCTGATGATCAGGGTGCACCAATAAGCCTAGATATTGATATTGAGAGCCTCACGGTTCGCACTCTGCATCATGAGTTCACATTCACCATGTCAGCAAGACATCGCCGCATGTTCTTGGAAGGTTTGGATGTGATTGGCCTTACCTTAAAGTACAAGGCAGAAATCGATGCTTTTGCCCAAAAGCACTGGAATAAGCAACCTTGGGTAAAGGATGTTGCCAGAAAAACTATGGATAGGTTAAATTGAGTTTATTAAGCAGTCATTTAAATTGCTTGCTATGTTTTGTATCTTCTTCAATATCTGAATGTAATAAATGAATATCAACTCTGACTACAGCAAGAGAGTCGTGATGAATCATCATGATTTGCCTTGGGTTCCTAGCCCTGAAGCGGGTATTGAGAGACGTATGTTGGATCGTATTGGCGATGAAACTGCCAAAGCAACCTCGATCGTTCGTTATTTGCCTCATTCTCAATTTCCAACTCACACTCATGAATTTGGTGAAGAGATATTCGTCCTTGACGGGGTATTGAGCGATGAAAACGGTGATTATCCAACTGGCACTTACATCATGAATCCCCCCGGATCTTCTCATGCACCCCATAGTAAAACTGGCTGTACTCTTTTTGTGAAACTACGACATCTTGGAGTTGAGCAGGTGGAGCGAGAGCTCGTTGATACAAAATCAGCTTCTTGGCATCAAGGCATGGTCCCTGGTCTCCATGTAATGCCCCTCATGCGGCAGGGTAATGGATCCACTTTGGTTCGATGGGCTCCCCAAACCTATTTCAATCCACACAAGCACTATGGCGGTGAAGAAATCTTTGTAGTGGATGGTGTGTTTGAGGATGAGCATGGACGCTATCCCGCTGGCTCATGGATCAGAAGCCCTCATCTGAGTTTGCATCAGCCTTTTAGTAAAGAGGGATGCACTATATTTGTTAAGACTGGGCATTTATTAGATTGATTGTATTTACGGGATTTTTATGAAAAATGTATTTAAGGTATCTTTATCAGCCCTATTTTTTATTGGCTTGACTCCCTTGTGCGTTCAAGCAGCTCCACCACTTCCACCTTTTTATGAAGCAGTCACAAAAATGAGCCCCGTAGGAAAATTAGGGCAAATCGTAAAGCAAGAGAAAATTAAAACATCAGTGAAGGGCGCACAAGCATGGAGAATTGCTTACATTTCATCTGATGTAGCTGAGCGCAAGACTATTACTACGGGAGTCATTATTGCTCCTCTGGGAGCTGCCCCAAAAGAAGGAAGACCTATTTTGGCCTGGGCGCACGGCACCACGGGATCGGCTCAAAATTGTGGCCCCTCCCAAATAATTGATCCGACAGCACCTTTGAATGAATATTTTTTGGCGGATGGCAACTCTTGGACCGACTACGGTATCCCGAATGTTGAGCAATTCATTAAGGAGGGGTATGTGATTGTTGCCACCGATTATCAGGGGCTGGGTGGTGGTGGTAAACATCAATATGCGATTGCGGGGACCAATGGCAGGGATGTTATTAATTCTGTAAGAGCAGCAAGCTCGATGAAAGGGCCTGGTGCTGGCAAGAAGGCGATTGCTTATGGCTGGTCACAGGGTGGCGGAGCAATTCTGGCAGCTGCAAGTTTGCTTGACTACCAATCCCTTCAAGGCACTGCAGCAGACAATCTTCAATATCTTGGGTTTGTTGGCTTGGCGCCAGATGATCAAGCAGCTATGCTCCGCAACCCGCCGACTGATGAGCTTGGCGCGAATAAGTTGATCAATGAATTTACTCAAGCCAATGTCCCGAATATATTTTTATTCGCTCACTATGTGATGGGTCTTTGGGGTGCTCAAGCCGCATACCCACATCTCAAGCTAACAGACATCCTGACTAATGAGGGTGCAGAGTTCGTGGATAAATTGGCTAGCAATAAGTGTGTACATGTGATGGCCGATTCATTCAATTATGCCTATGGAGAAAAGTACAAGTCTTTATTGAAGCCTCAGGCTAGCAACTCCTTGGCCTGGGTAAAAGCATTAATTGATGGTAGTGTGAAACCAGTTAAGCCTGTTGTACCAGTTGTTATTTACTGGGGCACTAAAGACACTGCAGTTCCCCCAATTGAGCATGAGTTATATCAAAAGCAGATGTGCGCTATGGGTGCAAACATACAGAGAGTCCAGTTGCCAGGAGAGCAAACCCACTTTAGTACTCCCGGCGTCTCAGCTCCTATGTATCTGGCTTGGATTAAAGATCGTATTGCTGGAAAGCAATTGGCCAATGGATGTCCAGTTAATTAGATCGACATTCACTTCCAAGGCGCTAAACTCTAAAATAGAAACTCATCTTAACGGCCTACTTTTTACTTATTATGAAAAATATCTCATCATTGATTGTTTTGCTTACTGCAAGCTTCGTATCGGCAGGATTAACTCATGCAGCAGAAGATGTCAGCCCCATTCCTACAGTTTCTGAAGCCTGGCGCTTTGAAGTAACACCATACATTTGGGCTCCTGGTATTAGAGGCACTCTTGGCCTTGATAGTGGATTTGCGAAGTCGGCTAGCTTCAATTCAAGTGATGTTGTGAGTAATCTCAAATCTGGAGCCATGATTTCTGCAGAAGCGCACAAGGGTAATTGGGGCGTCATGGGTGATCTAGTTTCTGCCACTTTGCAAAAATCGGGCGCGATTCCAAATACGGGTAATACCATCGGAGATAAAATTACTCTGCAGCAGACGATATTGACTGGCCTTGCAAGCTATACAGTGGCTAATTCTAAAGAGGTCTATATGGATGCCTTGCTTGGTGTAAGAGCAATCTATGCGACAGCCACATTGAATGTGAGTGGGGTAGGTACCGCATCTAAAACTACTTCAACAGTCGATCCTATTGTTGGCGCTAAAGGGCGTTACCGAATTGCCGATTCGACTTGGTACGTTCCGTTCTATGGCGATATTGGTAGCGGGGGCGGCACTACAAACTTAACTTGGCAAGCGATGGCTGGAGTAGGTAAAACTTTCGGTAAGTTGATTGATGCGTCGCTGACCTATCGTGCCTTGTACTATGACATGAAAGAGGGTGGTGTTTTGCAAAAAACCACTATGCTTGGTCCTCAGGTTGCTGTGACATTCAAATTTTAATTTTCTGAAAAGACAGCCCATGTGTCCCTATAGTCGATTCTTGCTAATAGGGGCAAAAAGTTTGACTTGTATCAACTAGACTCCACATATTAGGTTCAGAATATGAGAATCGTTTGCTTATTCTCAATAAAGTGAGTTCCTATGAAGCTTGAATTTGTTGGTCCTGTATCTGTTTTAACGAATGGTGACGTTTCATATCCAGCAATCCTCGATGGCAAGCCTTTTAAATGTAGCTTTAGTTATGAGGCCCTGCAAGACTTGGATCCTGAGGGTATTGAAAAAAATGTATTGCAATTGTTTAAAGCGCACCAATTAAAGCTACTCTCGATAGCCGAGCAAAAGATTTTGAATGGCCATGCTGTAGATGGTGCTGTACACCTATTTAGCCATGATCTCATTTTGGATTAATTATTTTTATTAATTTTGTACCCCGTTGTAATCATTAGAAAGAAGATATATGTCATTTAATCACTCAGTAATTTGGATTGACCATCAAGAAGCGCATGTTATTTATTTCAATCCCACTGCAAGTGAGAGCGAAGTCATCAAGACCAGATCTACCCATAAAAATGTCCATCACAAAAGTGGCTCTGTTAGTGGTGCGCGTGCTGAACCAGATCAGCATTATTTACATGAAGTTATTCAGGCGGTCATGGAATCTAAAGAGATTTTGATTGTGGGGCCAGGCTCTGCAAAATTGGATTTGATGAAGCATGCCACTAAGCATGATCATGGCATTGCTGAAAAGGTAGTTGGTATTGAGACTGTTGATCATCCAAGTGATGGTCAACTATTGGCATATGCCAAAAAGTACTTTGCCAAAGTCGATGCCTTGAAAGGCGATACCATCATTACTGGTTGATTATTTATCCCCCTAACAATGGGGGATAATTTAACGATGTTGCTCATCACTGCCTTCATCATTAATGGATCTCTAGCACTTATTACGATCCTATTGCACTATGAAGCTCTTTTTCAGCTGGATAAACTGCTGCCTAGAATATCCCACATTGCACCTCGTTTTCGGGTGTTAGTTGGAGTTGGCGCTATTTTCATGGCCCATGTTGTGGAGATCTGGCTCTTTGCTTTAGGCTACTTTTTTACCTTGCAGTTCCCTGTCATGGGGGGTCTCGTTGGTGAGCTTTCGGGCCATGGCATTTTGTTGGATTGCGCCTATCTCTCATTTGTTACCTTCACAACTTTAGGTTACGGAGAGATTGTGGCGCAGGGCTACCTTCGCTATTTGACTGGAGTGGAGGCGCTGACTGGTTTTATCTTGATTACTTGGTCTGCTTCATTTCTGTTCATTGAAATGCAGAAGTACTGGACTACTTATAAATCGAATCAGTACTGAGTAATACAAATCACAGCAAACGCATTGTAGGGTAAGTCAGCCGTATTGCTTTTCAAACTGAAGTGCGGTTAGGATGGTCTGAAAATGAATATCTACAGTTGACTGAATTTCTCTGCCATATCCACCAGCCATTGAGAAGGCAATTGGAATCTGGCGATCTAAGCCATACTGAAAAACGGCTTCATCTCGCTGGCGCATTCCTTCTTGAGTCAGGCTGAGCTTGCCTAAGCGATCCCCTTCGTGGGGATCGGCTCCCGCTAAGAAAATAATGCAGTTGGGCTTAAAGCTCATATCTAATATTTCTAGGCTTTGATGAAGCGTCGCTAAATAGGTCGCATCTCCCGTTTTGTCTGGTAAACCCACATCAAGATCGCTACGCTCTTTTGTAAAAGGGAAATTGTTCTCCCCATGTATCGATAAGGTAAATATGGAAGAGTCATTTTCTAAAATAGCAGCAGTGCCATTACCCTGATGAACGTCCAGATCAATGATGGCAATCTTCAAGTGTGGACTAATTTCCTTTTGGAGTGCTCTAGCGGCAATAGCGGAATCATTAAAAACGCAAAAGCCACCTCCTTTATCACGATAAGCGTGATGCGTACCGCCAGCGAGATTAGCTGCTAAGCCCTCATTCAGTGCCACCTTCGCAGCAGCAAGGGTGGCACCAGCAGAGCGACGTGAGCGCTCCACCATGAGCTCGCTCCAAGGAAAGCCAATTTCTTGCTGCTCCTTAGGGCTCAAATTGCCCGAGAGGATTTTGATGAGATAACTAGGATCATGCGCATACAGAATTTGAGTATCAGATACGGCGGGAGCCTCAACTAGCTCTAAGCCTACTAGCTGACTTACTAAATCACGTAGCCGGCTGTACTTTTCCATCGGAAAGCGGTGTCCCGGCGGAAGTGGTAAAACATAGTGGTCAGTATAAAAGGCTTTCAATGCGATTTGGTCTTTTCTTGGTTCTTGAATGTGTTGAATAGTCTATTCGTTTTTGAATAGGTAAGTATGGCTCG
This sequence comes from Polynucleobacter duraquae, assembly GCF_000973625.1. Lineage (NCBI taxonomy): Bacteria > Pseudomonadati > Pseudomonadota > Betaproteobacteria > Burkholderiales > Burkholderiaceae > Polynucleobacter > Polynucleobacter duraquae. The sequence continues at coordinate 1,608,889 of NZ_CP007501.1, read as the reverse complement.
AGCTGAAAAATTGGGTTTTAAGGGAAACAAATCATTTTTGCCTAGTAAGACTTGTCTGGTCTGCGGTAAAGAAATGACTTGGCGTAAGTCCTGGGCTAAAAATTGGGATGAAGTGAAGTACTGCTCTGATGCTTGCCGCTCTAAAAAATCAACTATAAATACCGCAGCTAGCACTAGTGGAAACAATCAGTGACAGTCATCATCTATTGGTTTCGAAATGATTTACGTTTGGCAGATAATCCTGCCTTTGTAGAAGCATGTTTAAAGGCTGACCAGCTCGTGCCGGTTTATGTGCACGATTCAAAAGAGCAAGAGAGCGTTTACGGCTTTGAGCGACAAGGACCCTATCGGCAGACTTTTTTAAGGGCATCCTTGGATGATTTAAAGGCTCAGCTTCAAGTTCAAGGGTCAGACCTGTTGGAGCTATCCGGTAAGTCGGCGGAAGTTTTACTGCAGCTAGTCAAAGATACTGCTGCAATCGCAATCTATTGTGAGCAAATTGAAGCCCCTGAAGAAATTGAGCAAGTCCAAATTTTGCAGGAACAAGGTGTTGATGTTGAAGAGTTCTGGCAATCAAGTATGTTGGATCCACAAGACTTTCCATTCGTCTTGGAAAAAATGCCCGATGTATTTACGGCATTTCGTCGTGAGGTAGAACGGGCGCAACTCAAGTTTGCTCAGCCCATCGATGCGCCTAAGCAGATTCCGATGTTGCCGGCAGTCTTACCTCGGAGCTCAACATTGTCCTGTAACCCTCAATCTGAGTCTCACCTTCACCCTTTCTTTTTGGGAGGCGCTACTGCTGCACAAGCACACCTCAGTCAATATCTAAAGCGACGCCTTCCTGATAGCTATAAGGAGACCCGCAATCAACTCATTGGCAGAGATTACTCTAGTAAGTTTTCAGCATGGTTGGCTTTAGGTTGTATTTCAGCGCGGAATATCGCAGCGCAAATCAACGAGTATGAAAATCGCTATGGCGCCAATGATGGTACTTATTGGCTTTGGTTTGAGTTGCTTTGGCGTGACTACTTCCGCTTTATTCATTTCAAGTATGGTCAGAAGTTGTATCGTGCCAGTGGCTTAACTGGTGTACCCGTAAAACCTTCTTATGCGCCTAGCTTTGAACAATGGCGTTCAGGCACTACGGGCACTGCTTTAGTTGATACAGGCATGCGTGAGTTGCATCAGAGTGGTTATCTATCCAACCGTATGCGTCAGATTGTGGCTAGTTATTGGATATACGATATGAAAGGTGATTGGCGCGCAGGTGCAGCGTGGTTTGAATCTCAGCTAATTGACTATGACGTTTATAGCAATCAAGGTAATTGGCTTTACATTGCTGGACGCGGAACGGATCCCAGGGGTGGTAGACCTTTTAATGTGGCCAAGCAAACTCAAGACCACGATCCAAAAGAAATCTATCGCAAACTTTGGCTCTCACCTCAATAGAGTCTTATAACTGCTCTACTGCTGCATATTGTTCTAGCACTTCTAGCGAGACTTTCTCCAAGGCTTTGATGTGCGTGCTCTCTAGCTTAATCCTAGGCGCACAGTTTGCTTCTAAGGCTTCAATCCAGCGGTTCAAACAAAGACACCACTGATCTCCAGCAATCAGTCCTGGGAACTGATACTCAGGACGCGGGGTAATGAGATCGTTACCACGCTTGAGACTAAATTGTAGAAAGTCATTGCTCACAATCGCGCAGACTAGGTGACTACCAAGATCTTGTTCATTAGTCTTGCAGCAACCATCTCTAAAAAATCCAGTGAGCGGATCAAACGAGCATGCAACCAGGGGTTGACCTAAAACATTGAGGGGTAGTTCAGTAGACATGAATGCTCTTTAAGTGGTGATGTATGGACGATTGATGGAGTGACGCATAAAGTTAGGGGCTAGGGTAGAGCTTATGGGACAAAGCTTGACCAGATGAATTTACTTTTACCAAAATCATATCCCCTGAATTAAGAACCTTGCCAGTAAAGGATTGGATATTGACGTGGTGGGTCACCATGATGATCGGTACTTTTGGATATTTGATGCGCTCATCGCGAATGAGATTGGCTAAATCATCAGTTTGTTTTTTGGCTTGACTCATATCGTCGAAAAAAGAACCCAACGCTGCTTCCTTAGTAACGGCACCCTTATTCAGAAGGATTGCTGTATCAAAGCAACGACACCAAGGACTGCTATAGACCTGAGCTTTGGTAATGCCCTGCTTGGCTAGCCACTCACCAGTTAGCTGAGCCTGGCGCTTGCCTGCTTCACCCAGGTTGCGTTGGGTGGAGCACTGCGTTAATTGATAGCCTGCTGGATCTCCATACCCAGGCGCGTCAGCATGTCGCATGAGTAAGACATGCTGGCCATCTTGCATTGCGTTAGCCAACTCAGTTTGGGCGAGAGCGCTGCTATGGGCTCCAATGAGAGTAGTGAGTGCAATCAGCAATGGGGATAAAAATTTGATCATCATGATTGGGTTACCAAGGTAACTTTTCTCCGGAGTAACTCAGAAAAATTCCTGAATCAGTTTTTTGAAGTGAGAGTAAAACCGCAAGCATATCGCTTGCAGCATCTAAAGCTGGTCTGCCTATGTGCTCGCCCTTAAAGGGCTTGGATAAACGGGAGTTTACGGTTCCCGGATGCAGTGCCACTAAGGCCGTATTGGGTTTGGTTCTGGCAAATTCAATTGAGGCTGTTTTGATCAGCATATTCAGGGCCGCCTTAGAGGCGCGATAGCTAAACCAGCCCCCCAAACGATTGTCCTCAATGCTGCCGACTTTAGCGGAGAGGGTTGCCATAACGGATCCCGCTGGGTCGAGTAATTTGGAGAAATGCTTGATTGTGAGTCCAGGGCCAATGGCATTGGTCTGCATCAATATCTGTAACTGTTCAGCGTTGAGGTCATCCAATTTCTTTTCAGGCATCCAGTGCTCAGAATGCAATACACCTATCGTATTGATAATGAGCTGAAAAGGACCTTCCTGAATAAGACTAGCTGCAGCAGATTCAATCGTGCCGAGATCTTGGTAGTTAATTGGCTGCGCCGAGTTGCGACTGAGGCCCCAAACCACCTCACAATCAGGAGAAGCTTCTAGAAGCTCCATAAATGCTGACCCAATAGTCCCAGAGGATCCAATAATCAAAGCGCGAAAGGGTTTTGGAACTAGGGGCATAGATAGAGAGGCTTAAGTATCGGGTCAATGCGGGCTCAGCTAGTTTATTGAATAAGTCTTAAACTTGCTTGATGGACACCAAGATAACTCAAGCACTCTCCGCCGCCGATCTCTCACGGGTGATCGAGATGGCATGGGAAGATCGCACGCCATTTGATGCGATTGAGCAAAATTTTGGACTATCCGAGCCACAAGTCATTGCGCTGATGCGTAAAGAGCTCAAGAGAGGCTCGTTCAATCTATGGCGTCAGCGGGTAACTGGTAGGGCAACTAAGCATGTCGCATTAAGAAGTAAGTTGGTAACCCGCGCCTATTGCTCGATGCAATACAAGCAGAAGTAGTGGCCATGAAGAAACTCACTATGTTCTACGATGGTCTTTGTCCTCTTTGTCAGGCAGAGATTCTATTTTTGTCTGACCGCAATCAAGCTGGTTTATTGAGCTTCGTAGATGTGAATTCAAATCGTTATAACGCTGATGAGGTTGGCGTATCTTGCCAACAGGCCTTGGATTCGATGTACGCTCAGTATGATGATGGTGAGCTGATTAATGGTGTGGATGTTTTCTCAGCCGCCTATGCGAGAGCAAATTTACCGAAGTTAGCTTGGTTATTTTCTCGATCAAGCCTGCGTCCTATATTGACCTTGGCCTATCGTTTTTTTGCCAAAAACCGACATGCTATTTCTGGTCTATTTGGACCATCTGCCTTATGGTTGGTGAATACAACTCGTAAACATAAATAAAGGGACGATGATGAAAATAATTTCACAAGGTAGTACCGCCCTATGGCTTTCTTTAGCTCTGCTGAGTACTCCCATATCAGCTAAGAGCTTGGCACACATTGAGGGCGTGATTAATCAAGTGCAGCCTCAGGGTACTGGCCGCCTCAACTTTTGGGGTTTTCATGTTTATGACGCGACCCTGTATCGCCCTGCGGGCAAGGATTCTGCTGAATTTGCCTTGGATATTAAATATCAAAAATCATTTTCTGGGGCGGCCATCGCAAGCCGTACTGCTGATGAAATGAAGGGTATTGGTATATCTGAGGCGCAGTCCGCCATTTGGGGAAAAGAGCTTGCTGCAGTTTTGCCCAATATAGAGTCTGGGCAAACACTCACTGGTGTTTACTCACCAAAACAAGGCACCACTTTTTTTTATGACGGTAAGAAAATTGCTCAATTTCCTGGAGCAGATTTTTCAAGGGCATTTTTTGGGATTTGGCTTGATTCCAAAACGAGCGTACCCAAGCTGAGATCTGAATTACTGGGCAACGGTTGCCCACCCCCACTAATCACTGGAGCCTGTTAATGTCTAAGATCTATTTCGTTAAAAAGTATTTAGCTATTGGTTTGATTGCATTTGGCCTATTCGGTTGCTCTTCACCTTCAGTCAATCAATACGCACAAGAAACACCTAAGCTTGATCTAAGTGAATACTTCAACGGCACGATTGATGCGTATGGCATCTTTACCGATCGTAGTGGTGAGGTTAAAAAACGCTTCACCGTGTTATTGGTTGCTAAATGGTCGGTTGTGAATGGTAAAAAGACGGGCATTTTGGATGAGAGCTTTGAGTACTCCGATGGCACAAAGCAAAAGCGTATCTGGACTTTAGTAGAAACCGCTCCTGGAAAATATACTGGCACTGCGGATGACGTCATCGGTGAAGCCATTGGTGAATCTGCTGGTAATGCCTTGAACTGGTCTTATACATTGGCTCTGCCTGTAGATAAGTCCATCTACCATGTGCAATTTGACGATTGGATGTATCTAGTGAGCCCGAAGGTCATGATTAATAAGGCTCAAATGAGTAAATTCGGTATTAATTTGGGTGAAGTGACTCTTAGTTTTTATAAGCGCTAAGCGCTGACTCCTCTCCTAATATTAAGTGTTTCTTTGAAAGATGTGAATTGAAAAAGCTTGTTCTCATTCTGGGTGACCAACTCGATATCGATAGCCCGATATTAAAAAACCTGAATCCCAAGACTGAGCAAGTCGTCATGATTGAGTCTATCGATGAGGCTCAGTATGTTTGGTCACATAAGGCCAAAATCGTTTTATTCTTATCGGCGATGCGGCATTTTGCTGAGCAACTGGAAGAGCGGGGTTTGCCGCTGATCTATATTAAGCAGTCTCCGCAGTCGATTGGCGATACGCTACGAGATTTGATTCCCAAGAAACAATTTACACACTTGGTATGTCTTGAGCCGGGGGAGTATCGACTCAAGTGCGAAATAGAGAATGTGGCATCTGAATTCAGCATCGATTTAGAAATGCAAGAGGATCCCCATTTCTATTGCTCACGCCATGAGTTTGAAAATTGGGTTGCAGGCAAGAAAGAATTGCGTTTGGAGTATTTCTACCGACTGATGCGTAAGACTCACAATATCTTGGTCGATAAAGAGGGTAATCCGGAGGGCGGTCAGTGGAATTTCGATCGAGATAATCGCAAGCCGTTTCCGAAAAAAGGGCCGGGATTAATTCCGCCGCCGGAGTTGTTTGAGCCGGATGACATTACTCAAGAAGTCATTGCGTTGGTTGAGAAAAAATTTCCCAAACATCCTGGATCTCTGGAGCACTTTCAGTGGCCAGTCACACGCGCACAAGCTTTGCAGGCACTGAAAGGATTTGTGGAGCACCGCTTAGTGACCTTTGGCATTCATGAAGATGCAATGTGGACGGATACGCCTTTTGGTTGGCACTCCTTACTCTCCAGCTCGATGAACTTAAAGTTGCTCAATCCCAGAGAGGTGATTGCGGCCGTCCTCAAAGCATGGAAGAAAGATGATTTAGATCTTGCAACGTTAGAAGGATTTATTCGTCAAATCCTAGGTTGGCGAGAATTTGTACGGGGCATGTACTACCTTGATATGCCCCAAATGGCCTTAGATAATTTTTATGACCATCAGAATGCATTGCCCTCCTGGTATTGGACTGGCAACGCCAAGATGAAGTGTATGCAGCAGGCGATAGGCCAAACGCTGGAGTACGGTTACGCCCACCATATTCAACGTCTGATGGTGACTGGCAACTTTGCATTGCTTGCAGAAATCTTGCCAAAAGAGGTTTGTGATTGGTATTTGGCAGTGTATGTTGATGCGATTGAATGGGTGGAGTTACCTAATACAGCGGGCATGGCCTTATTTGCGAGTGGCGGCCGTTTTACCAGCAAACCTTATATTGCGAGTGGCGCCTACATTAAAAGAATGAGTAATTATTGCGGCTCCTGCCAATACAAGCCCGATGTTCGATTTGGGGAAGGCGCCTGCCCAATGACCACCCTCTATTGGAACTTCCTCATCAAGCATCGCACCCAATTTGAGGCAAGCCCCCGTACTCGGCTGATGACTGCCAACTTATCCCGTATTAGCGATACAGATCAGCAGGCAATCGTGCTCCATGCCAAAGGCCTTCTAGCGGATTTGAGCTCCCTATAAGAGGCTTGCCTTATTTGTAGCTCCAAAAAACGCATTTTGTGAATTTGTGTCACACTTTCACTATATAAATCAGCAGGTTAAAAAAGTTATGAGAATTGAAGATACTGATCCAGCGCGACACGCTGGCATTGAATATCCCATGGAAGTGGGTGCACCTGTATTTGCGCCGATTAAGGTCTTGGAAGAAAAAGACAAGGCAGTTAATGTCGCACGCCAGAACGCAAAGCTTGAATACGATCGCATCATGGAGCAGGCCGAAGTATTAATGAAGCAGGCGCGGTCTCTTCAGGCTCGTTTGGATGCTACAGAAATGGTCCATAGTGCCAAATTTAGTTTTAATCCCCTGCATGGAAAAACCTACCACCTCTATTTTGATAGTCGCATTGGCACAAATGTACTAATTCAAAATGGCCCGGATCAGTGGAGCTGCGGTATTCCCGATGCCTGGACCTATTCCATGGCCGTCAAAAAACTGGGGGATAGTACCTGGGCTATCGTTGAGGAAGATGAGGTTGCATCATCTTCGCTTGCAGTAAGATAATTTTTTATATAAAAATAATAAAGGTGACTTGTGACAACTGCTCGAATTGTTAGTCTTTCAGAACTCGGCAACGCCGATGTAATTCAGTTAATCGATAAAGAGCTTCCAGCTCCAGGTAAAGGTGAAGTACAACTTCGTCAAACTGCGATTGGTTTTAACTTTATCGATGTGTACCAGCGCTCTGGTGTTTATCCTTTGGAGCTGCCAACGGGCTTGGGTCATGAGGCGGTCGGTGTAGTCGAGGCAGTAGGCGAGGGCGTTACTCGATTCAAGGTGGGCGATCGTGTGGTGTATATGAATGCCGGTATTGGTGCTTATGCCAGTGCGCGCAACGTCGCAGTGGATAAGTTGGTTTCAGTGCCAGATAATGTCTCTGATGAAGTTGCTGCAGCTGTGTTTTTTAAAGCAATGACTGCCCAATATTTAGTTCAAAAAACTTATAAGGTGAAGTCTGGTGACGTTGTCTTAGTTCACGCTGCCGCTGGTGGTGTTGGTCAAATTCTGTCGGGATGGGCAAAATCCTTAGGTGCGTTTGTAGTGGGCACTGTAGGATCTGAGACCAAGTTTGCTGCAGCAAAAGAAGCGGGCTGTGATGCTGTAGTGGACTACTCAAAACCAAATTGGGTCGAAGAGTTTATGAAGGTAACAGGCGGTCGCAAAGCCAATGTGGTCTATGACTCGGTTGCTAAGACTACTTTCTTGGGCTCACTCGATTGTGCTGCACCATTTGGCACAGTAGCTTTATTTGGTGCTGCCTCGGGACCTGCTCCAGAGATTCAGCCAGATATTCTCAATAAGAAGGGTTGTCTTTTCTTAACAAGACCTTCTGTATTTCCGCACAACGCTACTCCTGAGTTACTTCAGGAAAATGCTCGCGCAGTATTTGATGCAATTGCACAAGGCCGCGTGAAAGTACAGATCGGCGCTAGGTTTAAGCTTGAGGAGGCTGCGCAAGCTCACAAAGCCGCAGAAGGAAGAAAAGTTGTGGGCGCGATTGTCATCACACCTTAATTTTTTGGTTTGCTGACTAATCTAGTTTGCTACAGATCCCCGCTGATTTAGTGGGGATTTTTTATGCCCACTTAACATCAAACAGTTAATAGCAATTTGGAGACTCACTTGAATAAGATTTCGCCTAAAGTGTTAGAGCAGCTCGCACCGAACGGTGTTCTGTCTGCTGCGGTGTATTTAGGTAATTTCTTGTTGGTTACTGGTCGATCACCTTCAGGTGAGCCGACTGGTATCTCACCAGAGATTTGTCGATCTGTTGCAAAGCGTTTAGGCGTGGAGTTAAGTCTCATCGGTTTTAATACGCAGGTTGAGGTAGTTGAGGCTGTTGTCAGTGGAGGATGCGGTATCTCCTTGTTAGGCTCTGATCCTGCCCGCGCTCAAAAGATTACTTTCACACCAGCTTATGTTGAGCTCGAGGCTAGCTACTTGGTTTCCGCCAACTCTCCCATAAATGAGTTATCGCAGGTAGATCAGCCAGGAGTGAGGATTGCATCTTTTTACAAAAGTGCTTATGACCTGTGGTTGCAGCGTAATCTCAAACATGCCAGCTTAGTGCATGCTGACAGTGTGAAAGCCAGTATTGAATTATTCGTTAGTGAGAAATTAGATGCTTTGGCAGGTTTACGAACTGGCCTAGTTGACGCTTCTCAAGAAATTCCTGGATCCAGAATTCTGGATGGTCAATTTACTGGAATACAGCAGGCGATTGCCGTACATAAGTCCCACCTAGAGTCGATTGATTTTTTGGATGCTTGTGTAGAAGAATTCATTAGATCTGGCTTGGTAGCTGATCTGATTAGTCAATATCAGGTGCAAGGTGTATCAGTTGCACCACTCTCTCGAATGCCTTCAAAAGACTGATAATTCTAGTATTCCCGTAATCAATGGTATCGAGCTTATAATTATCTAAGTAATTGAATTAAAACAAGTTTCTTATTTAAAGACCGTTTTTAGCTTGTTTGACAGCCCCAAGTGGGTCTTGGACAATGCCTGAGGTGGTTTGATTCAAGCCATTGCTTCCAATGACAACGACCAACTCCTCCTTTCCAGCATCTACAACCGCAGCCCTTGAGGCCCGGAACATCACTTGCGTGCGCGGTGAAAGAACTCTTTTTTCAGGTCTTGATTTGGAGTTATTTGTTGGGCAGTGCCTCCATATTCGTGGCGAGAATGGCGTTGGTAAAACAAGCTTATTACGCTTGCTCACGGGCTTAGCTTCTCCTGATTGTGGAGAGGTGCTTTGGTATGGTCAACCCATCAAAAAACAAGAATCGGAATATCACAGCAAGCTATTATTTTTGGGTCATCGAGATGCGCTGAAAGAGGACCTCAGTGCTATTGAGAATTTGCGTATGTATGCAGCGATTGATGGCATTACGCTCTCCGAGCAAGATGCGTTCGCTAGCTTATGGCGATTTGGTCTAAAAGGGCGCGAAGACCTGCCTGTCAATTGTTTATCGGCCGGACAGAAAAAACGTGTTTTGATGGCGCGCATGTTAACGCGACGAGCACAACTCTGGATTTTGGATGAACCCTTTAATGCCTTAGACACCCATGCCGTGGGCGAGTTGCAAGCTTTGATCGTCGAGCATCTTCAGGGCAATGGTTTGGTCGTATTGACTAGTCATCAGTCCTTAGCTATTTCTGGTCTGCGAGTGCTAGACCTATGAACGCCTTTATCGCCATTGTCCATCGCGACCTGTTACTAGTGATGCGTCGTAAGAGCGAGGTTCTTACCGCATTATTTTTCTTTGTGATTGTGACGAGCTTATTCCCATTGGGGATTGGTGCTGATACCGCCTTATTGAGAAAGATTGCGCCTGGCGTGATTTGGGTTGCGGCCTTGCTCTCGACTTTGCTTGGTTTACAGCGGATGTTTGCGGCTGATTACGCAGACGGCACCCTAGAGCAACTGGTCTTGTCCCCGAATTCATTTACCGCCTTAGTATTGGGCAAGATCGTAGCCCATTGGCTGGTGTGTGGGTTACCTTTGGTTTTATTGGCTCCGGTGATCGGCATTCAGTTTGACCTAGATGCCCAGTCTTTAAAGGTGCTGATGGCAGCCTTATTGCTTGGCACACCTGTTTTATCATTGCTAGGCTCGGTTGGGGCGGCTCTCACTCTTGGGGTGAGGGGTGGTAGCGTATTGATGAGTCTCTTGATTTTGCCGCTCTATATTCCGGTACTAATTTTTGGTGCAGGTGCCGTATATGCTAGCAGTGTAGGACTGGATATCACGGGGCATTTTTCACTGCTAGGCGCTTTATTGATTTTGGCATTAGCATTTGTACCTTGGGTTAGTGCGAGCGCTGTAAAGATTGCTATCGAATGAGTAATGTAAATAATTTATCTTCTAGTCAAGTGACAAACTGGTTCAAATTCTCGAGTCCGAGTGCCTTTTATCCTTTAGCTGGAAAGATGATTCCTTGGTTCTGGGCGCTCACCATGATTTTTGGAGCTGCCGGCTTGTGGGTGAGTTTCTTTGTGGCGCCAGTTGATGCAGTTCAGGGTCAGGGTTACCGTATTATTTTTGTTCATGTACCCGTCTCCTGGATGTCAATGTTCATCTATGTAGTGATGGCTGTATGGGCTGGACTGGGTCTGATATTTAATACTCGCCTATCGGCCATGATGGCTCAGGCTTTAGCCCCGATCGGCGCCTGGATGGCTTTCTTATCTCTGTGGACTGGTGCATTTTGGGGTAAGCCCATGTGGGGCGCTTGGTGGGTATGGGACGCTCGCTTAACTTCGGAATTAATCCTACTCTTTTTGTATCTCGGTTTTATCGCTTTACAGGCATCTATTGATAATGTCCGCCGTGCCGATAAAGCGGGTGCAATCTTGGCCCTGGTAGGTGTGGTCAATGTACCGATTATTTATTTCTCAGTGAAATGGTGGAATACCTTGCACCAAGGCGCCTCTGTTTCGCTCACTAAGGCACCAGCCATGGCCCAGACCATGCTTTGGGGGATGCTACTGATGGCTTTATGCTTATGGATGTACTCAATTGCAGTAGGGTTAATGCGTGTGCGCGCCATCATTTTGGAGCGTGAGGCTCATACTGATTGGGTTAGGCAATTAAATGAGGTGAAGCGTTAATGTGGAATAGTTCGGCTGAATTCTTTGCCATGGGTGGTTATGCCCTATATGTATGGTGCAGCTTTGGTGCCTGTGCTTTGGTGTTCTTATTAGAGCCCCTGGCTGTTCGCGCGCGGCATCAGGCAATCGTACGCAGACTGCAACGTGAAGTTTTGGCTGAGCAGTTTGATCAAAAGGGTGGCCAGTGAAACCAAGATATAAGCGAGCTGCCATTATTGTTGGTGCACTGATTGTTATTAGCATCGCGGCAGTACTGATTTTGAATGCGCTCAACAGCAATATTGCGCTGTATGTCACCCCGAGTGAGGTGGCTGCGGGTAAGTCACCGGCAGGTCAAGTCTTTCGTATTGGTGGCATGGTCAAGGATGGATCGGTTAAGCGAGATGGTTTAACGGTGCACTTTGTGATTACCGATATGGCGAAAGATATTCCGGTGGCATACACGGGCATTCTTCCGGACTTGTTTAAAGAGGGTAAGGGCGCAGTGATTCAGGGGCGTCTCGATTCAAATGGACAATTTGTTGCGAGTGAAGTGTTGGCTAAGCACGATGAGAACTATATGCCTCCAGAGGCGAAGCATGCATTGGAGCAGGCTCAAAAAAATGGAAATAAACAATGATTCCTGAATTTGGGCATTACGCACTAATACTGGCCTTTTGTATCGCCATCATTCAAGGAACGCTTCCGCTGGTAGGCGCACATCAAAGTCGCCGTGAATGGATTTTGTTAGCGAGGCCGGCCGCACACGCTGTTTTCTTATTGCTAGCTATTGCATTTGTGATTTTGGCCTGGAGCTTTTACTCAAATGATTTTTCTGTTCTTTATGTAGCTGAGCATTCAAATTCACAAATGCCGGTCATGTACCGCTTGGGTGCAGTGTGGGGCGGTCATGAAGGCTCTCTGCTACTCTGGGTTTTCTTGCTCTCCACTTGGACATTTTTAGTGGCTCAGCTTTCGAAGGCGCTAGATGAATTTATGGTGGCGCGTGTAATCGGTGTATTGGGTTTAGTCACCACCGGTCTACTATTGTTCGTGATCGCAACCTCCAATCCTTTTGAGAGGCTGCTACCAGCTGCTCAGGACGGACGATCTCTCAATCCACTCCTGCAAGATCCAGGCTTGGTGTTTCATCCGCCGATGTTGTACATGGGGTATGTTGGCTTCTCCGTAGCATTTGCATTCGCAATTGCATCTTTATTGTCCGGCCGTTTAGATGCTGCTTGGGCGCGCTGGTCGCGTCCGTGGACAACGGCCGCTTGGGTGTTTCTGACTTTAGGTATTGCGCTGGGTTCTTGGTGGGCTTATTACGAACTCGGTTGGGGTGGTTGGTGGTTCTGGGATCCCGTAGAGAATGCATCATTCATCCCTTGGCTGGTTGGTACCGCTTTGCTACATTCGCTTGCGGTTACTGAGAAGCGGGGCGGCTTTAAGAGTTGGACTGTGCTGTTGGCAATTACTGCTTTCTCACTATCGCTTTTAGGAACCTTCTTGGTTCGATCTGGAGTACTGACTTCAGTGCATGCATTTGCAACTGACCCTACACGGGGCGTCTTTATTTTGATTTTCTTGGTACTAGTGGTGGGTTCTTCTTTGACGCTTTACGCTTGGCGTGCTCCCAAAAGTACTCTTGGCGGTAAGTTCAGCTTAACGTCGCGCGAAACATTTATCTTGCTTGGTAACGTTTTCTTAGTGGTGTCCGCCGCATCAGTACTCCTGGGCACTCTCTATCCTTTATTAATTGATGCCTTGCATCTAGGAAAAATCTCAGTAGGGCCTCCATATTTCAATAGTGTTTTCGTTCCCATCATGATCCCATTGTTAGTACTGATGGGAATTGGACCTTGGACAAGCTGGAAGAACTCTAATCTCTTAGATGTGATCAAGCGCTTATGGATTGCAGCTCTAGTCGCAGTGATTGCGGCAGCTTTAATTCCGTTTGCTATGGGCGAATTTACTTGGCTCAGCAGCCTTGGTTTCTTATTAGCCTTCTGGGTGATCTCTTCTGGGGTGCTGCAAATTATTCGCCAAGCAAAGGCTGGCAAGCCGACCCGTTCATTTATTGGTATGCAGGTAGCGCATTTAGGGATAGCAGTCTTTACGATTGGCGTCACTATGGTGGGCACCTATCAAGAGGAAAAAGATGTACGTATGCTCGCCGGTGAAAGCGTTAGTGTCGGTGGTTATGACATTCAGCTTCAGGGTGTGAGCCCTGTTCCTGGACCAAACTACAAAGCGATGCAAGGCACCTTCCTATTAACACGCAATGGGAAGGTGGAAGCAACCATGTACCCAGAAAAGCGCAGTTATTTTTCATCAACAATGCCTATGACCGAGGCGGCGATTGATGCGAGTCTTACCAGAGATATCTATGTTTCATTGGGTGAAGAGTTAGATGACAAAGCATGGGCAGTTCGGGTCTATTACAAGCCTTTTGTTGATTGGATTTGGGGTGGTTGTGTATTGATGGCTTTAGGTGGTTTGCTGGCGATGTCCGATAAGCGCTATCGCATGAAGTTGAAGAAGGCAGCAGCATGAAAGCCAAGTTTTTAATTCCACTGATTTTGTTTGTCATTTTGGTTGGATTTTTAGCAGTAGGCTTAAATCGTGATCCACAAGAAATACCTTCTCCACTGATTGGTAAGCAGGCGCCTGCTTTTGAGTTACCTCAACTGGCAGATCCTGGAAAAACCTTTTCACCAGAGAGTATGAAAGGCAAGCCTTGGATTTTGAATGTCTGGGCCTCTTGGTGTGTTGCTTGCCGTGAGGAGCACCCCGTTCTCGTTGAGCTAGGTAAATTGCAGGTAGCCCCAATTATTGGATTGGATTACAAAGATAAGCGTGACGACGCGATGGCCATGCTGGCTCGTCAAGGTGACCCGTACTTATTGTCAGCTTTTGATGCCAAAGGCCGAGTGGGGATTGACTATGGTGTCTATGGCGTTCCAGAGACCTATGTGATTGACAAGACAGGCGTCATTCGGTTCAAACATATTGGACCGATCACGATGGAATTACTTCGTAACAAGATCATTCCTTTGTTAGATGAGCTTAAATAATGTTGAGAAAGACGCTTTCATCACTCTTACTCACTTTTGTCCTACTGTGTTCTATCAGCACGTCTGCTAAGGATGCAGTGCCTTTGGCTGATGACCCAGTAATAGAGCAGCGTCTGATTGTGATTTCGGAAGAAATGCGCTGCTTGGTTTGTCAGAATGAATCCCTTGCCGGCTCACGCTCTGATTTAGCAAATGACTTGCGCCGAGAAATTCGTATCCTCATTACTGAGGGCAAGACGGATGAGCAGATTCGGAATTTTATGGTGGAGCGTTACGGCGACTTCGTTTTATATCGCCCGCCTGTAAAGCCGATCACCTGGCTCCTATGGATAGGCCCTTTTGTAATTTTGCTTGCAGGAATTATTGGCTTGATGGTGTATCTGCGTCGCAGAAATCAGGCTGTGCCCAGTACCACGCTATCTGAAGCAGATAATCGTCGTATTGATACACTACTTCAGGATGCCAAGTCCAGTTCAATAGAAAAATAATATGACTAGTTTTGTAATATCCGCTCTTTTTTTATTGATCCTAGTCTTGGTGCTGCTCTTGCGCCCACTGTTTTTCCCTGCAAAAGAATCCGCGACCTCGCGTCGTCAGATGAATGCGGCCATCTATCGGGAAGAGCTTGATAAGCTGGAGGCCGATCGTTTGGTAGGTACTGTAGATAGCCATAGCTATGAGCAGACTCATGCAGAAATGCGTCAGCGGCTTTTTCAGGATACGGATGAGGCGGATGATCTTGCGGTGCTGGGCTCGCCTAAGAAAACCATCATTGGGATTTGTCTTTTTGTAGCAATCCTTTCAGCGGGTTTCTATTTCTACCTTGGTGATGCCGCTCAGATTGCCGAGCAGAGCACTGAGAAACCGATGACTCAAGAGTCAGTTGAAAAGATGGTTGAAGAGTTTGCGGCTAAGATGGATAAGGAGCCTGACAATCTCAAGGGTTGGGCTATGCTAGCTCGCTCCTATCGGATTTTGGGTCGTAATACTGAAGCTGCAAATGCCTATGCTCGCGCAGGTTCTTTTGTTGATTCGGACCCGCAATTATTAGCTGACTATGCTGATGTATTGGCAGCTAATGCAAATGGTAATTTTGCTGGTAAGCCACAGCAACTCATTAACAAGGCATTATCCCAGGACCCAAATAATTTATTGGCTCTTTGGCTTTCTGGAACTGCCGCTTTTAATGCGCAGAACTATAAAGCTGCAGTGCAGTCTTGGGAGAAGTTAGCAAAGCAATTACCCCCAGAGACAGATGAGGCGCGTGCAATTGCTTCTTCAATTGCTGAGGCACGGAGCAAGGGTGGCCTTGCGCCAGCTAGTACGCCAGTAATTAGTAATCAAGGTGTGAGTGGCCAGGTAGAAATTGTGCCAGAACTGAAGTCTAAAATTAAAGCAGGCGATGTTTTGATGGTGATCGCTCGTAAACCAGGTGAGCGTATGCCAGTGACCGTTCTCAAAACTGCAGTTACTGCATTCCCAATGAGTTTTGTTTTAAATGATGCTTTGGCAATGAGTCCCAATGCGTTAATTTCTCAAATGCCAGAAGTCTCGGTTGAGGTACGTATTTCAAAAACTGGAATGGCAATGCCAGAACCCGGTGACTTGATATCTACGCCGCAAACGATCAAGGTGGGCACGACCAATGCTCGCCTCGTCATTGAACAGATTAGGCCTTAATTAGCCTCGACCAACAAATGGCATGTTGCTTGCCATGATGGTCATTGACAGGATATTGCTCTCTAAAGGTAGCTGAGCCATATGCAGGACAGCTTGCCCAACATGTTCTACATCCATGAGTGGCTCAACCTTTTTTGAGCCATCTGGCTGCAAAATGCCGGCAGCCATAGGGATGGTCATTTCAGTGCCAGCATTACCTATATCGATCTGACCGCAGGTAATATTAAATGGACGACCATCCAACGCAATCGATTTGGTTAATCCAGTCATGGCATGTTTAGTGGCGGTGTATGGGGCAGACATTGGACGGGGTGCATGCGCAGAGATCGAGCCATTATTAATAATTCGACCACCTTGCGGAGTCTGAGCTTTCATCATGCGGATAGCCTCTTGTGAGCATAGGAAAGCTCCACAGAGATTCGCATTAACAACATTCATCCATTGTTCGTAGCTCAGTTCTTCCATAGGGATTGCGGGCGCTCCCATGCCTGCATTATTAAAGAGCACGTCGATCCGGCCAAACTGTTGTTGGATTTCTGAAAACAGCTTTTTTACTTGCTCTGGTTTGCCGACATCGCAGCTTACTGCGAGGCAGTTTTGATTGCTCCCACCAATATTTTGAATGGCTAAATTGAGCTTCTCCAGATTTCTACCAGTGAGAACGACTCTAAATCCACCCTGCAACAGTGCTTTTGCTGCAGCTTTTCCGATACCTGTTCCAGCTCCTGTGACCAGGGCTACTTTGTTGGCAGCTGAATTCATTATTGTCCTAATGGCTCTTTAAAACCCCTATCTTATCCCGAAATAATTCGAATCAATTCATTACCCTCTAGATCCTTGGGCTCGGGGCATAATGGCAAAAACAAGCAGAATTCTTATGAACTTCATACGCAAAAATATTTATAACCCTGTGGCAGTATCCATCGCCTTTTTGATTTTGGTTGCCATGCTGTTTGCCACGCTCTGGGTATTGGTGCCGCCTCCGCCCAGATCAATTGAGCTGGCAACGGGTTTCCCAACCGGTCTTTATCAGCAGTTTGGTGAAAAGCTCCAAAGTGAGCTTGCTGAGCAAGGCGTATCTATGAAATTACGTACGACCGGCGGAACGGGTGACAACTTAGCCTTACTAAGTGACCAGTACTCTGGAGTAGATTTTGCAATGGTGCAGGGTGGCGTAGCGGACTTATCCAAGTACCCTGATTTTATTTCTATCGCCGGTGTGTTTTATGAGCCGGTATGGGTTTGGTACAGAGAGTCTAGCTTTCCAACTGAATCGGGGCGATTGGGTTTATTGAGTCAGTTAAAAGGTAAGCGAGTATCTATCGGAAATGAAGGTAGCGGCACCTTGTCCCTGACTTCTCAATTGCTTGCAGCAAGCGGACTGAGTCTGAGCGATATTCGTGCTGAAAAATTAAAGCCACTGGATGCATTAGAGAAGTTCAAAAAGGGTGAGTTAGATGCTGTATTTTTGGTAAGTGCTGCGGAGGCTCCTTTAGTCAAAAAATTTTATGAAACTCCCGGCATTCGCTTAATGAACTTTGAGCAGGCTGAAGCTTATGTGCACTTGTTTCCTTTCCTCTCAAAAGTAACAGTACCGCGTGGTGTCGTGAGCATCGCCTATGATCTGCCGCGTCAAGATATTCAGGTGCTTGCTGCAACTGCAACCTTAGTAGGTAAGAGTGATATTAGTCCTGCATTGGTAACACTGTTACTTGGGGCTACCTACGATGTATTAAAAACTTATTCCTATTTACAAAAGCCGGGAGAGTTTCCATCTGGTTCTGGTCTTGATTTTCCTTTGCATGTTGATGCTGAAATCTACTTAAAGGATGGACCGTCTTTCTTGCATCGCCATTTACCTTTCTGGACGGCGGTGTGGATTGGACGCTTTGCAAAAATTGTAATTCCACTTCTAGTGATTTTGATTCCCTTATTTACTTACATCCCCGCAGCTAAGAATTTACTCTTGCGCCTCAAGCTATCTCAAGTGTATGAGGAGCTTAAGGTGATTGAAAGACATGCCTCTAATCCTGATTTAAAAGAAAAGAACTTGAAGGATTTGGAGAATATTGAGCGAAGGGTAGGTAACATTAAAGTATCCATGTTGGATGCAAAAGAGTTGTATGACTTAAAAGGTCATGTGGGGGACGTTCGCAACCGTTTGAACCTGTATTCCTAAATTGATTGGTATGCGCCTAAAATATACCTATGACTCTTTCCAGCCTTTTACCCCCATTAACGCCCGCTAGGGAGTTGGTTCAATCTTTACAAGATGATGGCTTTGCAGTTGTCTCTGCTCAGGATGTAGCGCAGATTGCACATGTGGATCTTAATCAGCTACTCAATCTCACTCAATTCTGGGAAGGCTTGCCTAGAGACCCGTATCTTAAGGATGGTGGGCGGTATCGTTTTCGCCGTCATTCAAGCTTTGAGGTTAAGGGACAATCTTTGGCTAAGGTGCCGCATCGTGCACACTGGCAGTCTGTCGATTACAACGCGCTGCATGGCGGTATAGAACGTTGGTTTGAACCTTCGCAAGCTGAGCTCACTAGTAACCCTACCTGGCATGCTCTTTTGTTGGGACTGACTCATATTCTGGATGGCGTTAAGCAAGTTAATACATGGTTTATTGAGGCCCACCAATTTCGGATTGATACGACAGATGGCATTGGGCGACCAACGCCTGAGGGGGCGCATCGTGACGGCGTTGATTTTGTAGCTGTCTTTTTAATCAATCGAGTCGATGTCAAGGGTGGCGAGACCCGAATTTTTAGTGCCACCGGTTCTACTGGTTTGCGATTTACTCTCACTGAGCCTTGGTCTTTATTGCTGATGAATGATGAAAAAATGATTCATGAATCGACTCCGATTCAGCCCTTGGGACAGTACGGCTATAGGGATACTTTGGTACTCACGTTCCGCTCAAACGGCTTCCAGGATTCTCCAAATAGCAGTCAGCAGTAATTTATGCGTTTGAAACCCTCTGGTTACACACCCTTGATGCTGATGGCACAAACTTGTGCGCTATTAGGTTTTGCCTGTTACGCAGTGGTGTTAACAACATTACAAGATGAATGGCATCTCAGTAATTTACAGTCTGGACTGATTGCTAGCGCCTTTTTCTTTGGTTACATGCTGATGGTCCCATTGGCAACCGCTCTCACCGATCGCATTGATGCAAAAAAAGTCTATCTCGTAGGTGGTCTTTCAGCGACCTGTGGATTGCTCGGCATGGGCCTCTTTGCCTATAACTTCTGGACTGCCTTGATATTTATGGCACTCAATGGAGTTGGTTTAGCGGGCACTTATATGCCTGGCTTAAAAATTCTGTCAGATCGTATTAAAACCGGTGAGCTGACCCGTCACATCGCCTTCTACACCGCATTCTTTGGTATTGGTACTGGCTTCTCTTATCTTTGTTCTGGTTGGATCTTAGATAGCTTAGGCTGGCGCTACGTTTTTGGAATCATTGCCTTAGGCCCATTTACTGCACTGTTGATTGTGCTCTTATTCATACCAGCACTTACCCATGAAAAGTGGCATGGTCCAATACGCATTCGCTTACACGATATTTTTCCAGTTGATAAGTGGCGCCTAGTCTTGCAAGACAAAACAGCCTCTGGATTTATTTTTGGTTATACCGTCCACTCAATCGAGTTATTTGCTTCCCGCAGTTGGATCGTAGCCTTTTTTGGTTTCTGTG
Source organism: Polynucleobacter duraquae (assembly GCF_000973625.1). Lineage (NCBI taxonomy): Bacteria > Pseudomonadati > Pseudomonadota > Betaproteobacteria > Burkholderiales > Burkholderiaceae > Polynucleobacter > Polynucleobacter duraquae. The sequence goes on along the minus strand of NZ_CP007501.1, from coordinate 1,589,190 downwards.
CCATCGTGACAGGTGACCCCTTTTTATTAACCGCAACTACTCTTGCGGGTCTGATTAATTTCTTTGGCGTTCCTGCATCCATTATCGGAAACGAGATTGCCTTAAGAATAGGGCGTCAAAAATGGATTTTCTTTGTCATGCTATCTAGTGCGGCATTTGGTGTGGCACTCGCTTTATCAACAGGACAATCTTGGTGGTTGATTATTGCCTTGGCAGTAGGGCATGCAATTTTCATCATGGCCGATTCTTCCACCTTAACTGCGGGCTTAGTCATTAGCGCTAAAGACAATATTAAAGGTGCTGCAATGGGACTCCATTCCCTGATGGGCTTTGGAGGCGGGTTGTTAGGCCCAGCTATTTTTGGTTTTGTGCTGGATTTAACTGGCTCACGTGCCTCGCAAATATCCTGGGTCTGGGCATATGCTGCAGTGGTAGTTTGGGGTGTTCTGTTTATATTTTATGAGCGTCGTAACGGCTGGTTTAGTGGGTCCATTACCAGCAAATCATGATTCATTTATGAGCTCTAGCTTGCCAAGCAATAGCTGTTATCACTGTGGCAGCTTTATTCTTCCGAATGACTCTTACGAGCTTGAGCTCGATAGTGTTAATAGAAAATTCTGTTGTGCCGGTTGTATGGCAATTGCACAAACAATTCATGGAGAAGGCTTAGAGGTATTCTATATACGCCGTGCACAGTCAAGCGATAAGCCTGCAGCTTACCTTGCTTCAAGTGAAATTCCTCCCAGCTTAACCCCCTATGATGATCCTTCTTTGCTCAGTAGATACACTCGGCCGAGTAGTGATGCAGCTGATTTGGAGACTACGCTTCGACTGGAGAAGATCCGCTGTGCCGCTTGTGTTTGGTTATGTGAGCAACACCTACGACGTATCCCTGGCGTTAAAGATGTGCAGATTAATTATGTCAGTCAAAAGGCTAAGGTGGAGTTTTCCCCTGAAAAAACTAGTCTTGCTCGTTTACTCTTTGAGATAGAGCGCATTGGTTACGAGGCATGGCCTTTTGAGCCCTCACTCTCTATTGAGAAGTCCAAAAAAGAACGTCGTCAATTGCTTACTAGACTAGGGGTTGCATTGCTCGGCATGATGCAAGTCATGATGTATGCCTGGCCAATGTATGTGGGTGACAGCGATATTACGGTGGAGTATGACCTGCTATTGGGCTGGACCAGTTGGGCTCTCACGGTTCCAGTAATGACGTATTCAGCAGGCCCCATTTTCCGAGCAGCTTGGCGGAGCATTACTTCATTTCAGCAAACGCATATGTTGGGTATGGATGTGCCGATTGCTCTAGCTCTAGCCCTAGCATTTAGTGCTGGCACCGTAAATCTTGTGACAGGCTCAGGTCAGGGCTATTTTGATTCCATCACCATGTTTGTTGCCTTTATTTTGGCGGCACGCTATGTAGAGCTATTAGCTCGACAAGATGCACAGGGTGGAGCAGAGGCGCTGGCAAAGCAATTACCGGCTACGTGTGAGAGAGTGCCGAACTATCCCCAGTCTGAGCAAGTGGAAATTGTGCCGGTAGTGAACTGCAATCCTGGTGAAGTTCTGCGCGTTCCTCCGGGGGATGTCATTCCGGCTGACGGCATTTTGATTGAGTATGAGAGCACTTTAGATGAGTCACTACTGACCGGCGAATCTAAGCCGATTGATAAGAAGATGGGTGATCGAGTATATGCAGGTACGCACAATATTCTCAATCCGATATTGATGAGAATCGATGCTGTAGGTCAATCTACTCGTATTGCAGGTATCGCTTCATTACTAGATCAAGCATTGCAAGCCAAACCTGTCATGGTCAGTCTCGCAGAAAAGTGGGCTGGATATTTTGTAGGCTTTCTGTTGATGGTTGCTTTCTTATCTTCAGCAATTTGGTATTACGTTGACCCCAGTAGGGCTTGGACTGTTTTAGTCTCGGTGCTGGTTGCCAGCTGTCCTTGCGCCCTATCTCTTGCCGTACCAACGGCGATGGCTGCAGCTCAGGGGGCTGTGACAAAGCTAGGTTTGTTGATTGTGCGTGGTCATGTGCTAGAGGGTTTAGTCAAGGCGACAGACTTGGTGCTGGATAAGACAGGCACTCTCACTATGGGTCAACCAGAATTAAAAGAAGTCTTAGTTGCTCGTCCAGAATTTTCTCGAGCAGATGTATTAAGAATTGCTGCGTCCATGGAGATGGGTCAAAAACATCCTCTTGCGCTATCACTGTTGCGTGCTGCAGAAGCGGATAATCTTTCGCTAAGCACCTTGCCTGAGGCAGTTATTAATCAATTGGGCAAAGGCCTGAGCTCGGGTGTTTATCGACTGGGAAGTGCTGCTTGGGTTGGTGCTCAGCAGATTGCACAAGAGGGTCAGTATGGACAAGTGCATCTAGGGGATAACAAAGGCTTGATTGCGAGCTTTCTATTTTTAGATACTCCAAGAGTGGGACTAGAGAGGCTCTTAACTGCTGCAAAGTCTCGCAAGATTACTGTCCATTTAGTTTCTGGAGATGATCCTGCAACAGTTGCGTGGTGGGCAAATCATGTTGGGATCGATCACTTCAAAGGCGCCTGTTCGCCAGAGGATAAATATCACTACATTGAGCGCTTGCAAAAAGAGGGCCACTTTGTTTGGGCTATTGGCGATGGCATTAACGATGCACCTCTACTAGCAAGAGCAGATGTCTCCATAGCCGTTGGGGCGGGCGCACCGCTTGCTACCGCGGGTGCAGATGCGATTTTGACGGCGAGTTCCTTGGCCCCGCTAGCTAAGTCTCTATTGTTGGCAGATAAAACTCAAATGATTATTAAAGAAAACTTGATTTGGGCTCTGGTTTACAACCTCTTGGCCATTCCGGCTGCCATGATGGGGTGGGTGGATCCTTGGGTTGCTGGTATTGGTATGTCCCTTTCCTCGCTGGCGGTTACATTAAACGCCTGGCGCCTCAGAAAGGCCTAGACTAGAGGAATGGAAAGTCTATTTCTTTTAATTCCTATTTCACTGATCTTAATTGGTCTTTTGGCCTGGATTTTCTTTTGGTCTGTGAAAGCCGGTCAATTTGATGATCTAGAGGGTCCAGGGGAGGCTATTTTGATGGATGACGACACGCCTCAATCTAAAAGTATGAATGATGCTTATAAAAAATAACTCTATTTTTTTAAGTAGTTAGGTAATTTAAGCAAGTTAATCCAGTTGCAAAAAGTGTAAATGCACGCATCCTTTTTGATATAGATCAAAACGACCCATGAAGCTTACTTTGATAATAAGTTCAGTCTATTTGGATTATGTCGCTGTTAGGTCACAAAAAAGGAGAAACCATGGGACTTACCGTGGGGAGCAATCAAGATACCTTCAATTACAAGGTTGTCAGTCAATTTGCCATCGTTACAGTGCTTTGGGGAATTGTGGGTATGCTCGTGGGAGTGGTTCTTGCAGCACAGCTGATTTGGCCTGACATCACCTTTAATATTCCTTGGTTAAGTTATGGTCGCTTACGTCCCTTGCATACCAATGCGGTCATTTTTGCATTCGGTGGATCGGCCTTATTTGCGACATCCTATTACATCGTGCAGCGCACATGCCAGGCAAGACTTTTTTGTGACAAGCTAGCCGCTTTTACTTTCTGGGGTTGGCAGTTGGTGATTGTGTTGGCTGCAATTACTTTGCCTCTGGGTATATCAAGCTCCAAGGAATACGCAGAACTAGAGTGGCCCATTGATATCCTAATCACGGTGGTTTGGGTTGCCTATGCGGTCGTGTTTTTTGGCACCATCATGAAACGTAAAACAAAGCATATTTATGTTTCTAATTGGTTCTTTGGTGCGTATATCCTGACGATTGCCATTCTGCATATTTTTAACAATTTAGAAATGCCAGCAAGTATGTGGAAATCCTATTCCGCCTATGCTGGTGTGCAAGATGCGATGGTGCAGTGGTGGTATGGTCACAATGCAGTTGGCTTCTTCTTAACCACCAGTTTCTTAGGCATGATGTATTACTTCATTCCCAAGCAAGCAGAACGTCCAATTTATTCATATCGCTTGTCTATCGTCCACTTTTGGGCATTGAACTTCACCTACATGTGGGCGGGCCCTCATCATTTACAACACACGTCTTTACCTGACTGGACTCAGTCGCTTGGAACTGTGTTCTCAATTATCTTGTTAGCTCCATCATGGGGCGGCATGATCAACGGTATCATGACTTTGTCTGGTGCTTGGTTTAAATTGCGCACCGATCCTATCTTGAAATTCTTGGTAGTGGCATTGTCTTTCTACGGCATGTCTACATTCGAGGGTTCAATGATGTCTATCAAGACTGTAAATAGCCTGTCACATTACACCGACTGGACTATTGGCCACGTTCATTCAGGGGCCCTTGGGTGGGTTGCCATGATTACGATTGGCTCTCTGTACTACCTCATCCCTCGTTTAGTTGGGCAGAAAGATATGTACAGTACTCGCTTGATTGAGGTGCATTTTTGGATCGCTACGTTCGGCGTGGTGCTTTACATTGCTGCAATGTGGATTGCTGGAGTAATGCAGGGCTTGATGTGGAGAGCATTTGAACCAGACGGTACATTGACTTATAGCTTTGTTGAGTCTGTAAAAGCAACCTATCCTTTCTATGTGATTCGTTTATTAGGAGGCCTCTGTTACTTGAGCGGCATGTTCTTGATGGCATATAACGTTTACAAGACAGTGATTGGTAAAACATTTGTCAATGCCCCGATTCCGCAAACATCTGCAGCTGCTCACTAAGGGGAAGAAAAATGTCTAGCGAAAATAAATTCTTTTCCCATGGAACGCTTGAGAAAAATGTTGGCTGGTTAATTGTTGCCACCATTATTGTGGTGTCGATTGCTGGTTTAGTTCAAATCGTCCCTCTATTTTTTCAGCACACTACAACTGAACCGAGCCCCGGTGTAGTGCCATATACCGCATTGCGTTTAGCTGGCCGCGATATCTACCAGCGCGAAGGTTGCGTTGGCTGTCACTCGCAGCAGATTCGTACCTTGCGTTCTGAGGTTGAGCGTTACGGTCCATACTCTTTGGCTGGCGAGTCAGTATTTGATCGTCCTTTCCTCTGGGGTAGTAAGCGTACTGGCCCTGATTTAGCTCGGGTTGGTGCTCGTTACTCGGATGATTGGCATCGTATCCACTTGCGTAACCCGCGTGATGTAGTGCCTGAGTCCAATATGCCTGGCTACCCTTGGCTGCAGAAGAGCGCTGCCAACGCTTCCTCGATTCAGTCTCATATGATGGCAATGCGTCGTTTGGGAGTTCCTTACACTGATGAAATGATTGCTGAGGCACCTAAGGAGTTGGAAGGCAAGACTGAAGAGGATGCCTTGATTGCCTATCTGCAGGGTTTAGGTGTCAATCGTCGCTACATCATGGTTGATGAAGTTGTTGTGAAATAAATCAAATGGAACAGATCACAGCCTATCTCTCCGCTTTTTCGACCGTCATTGGACTCGCCTTTTTTGTAGGGATTGTTTGGTGGGCTTGGTCTCCAGGTAGAAAGTCTGCCAATGAAGAATCAGCCGAACTGCCATTTGATCTTCCGGATGAATTTAGTAAGGACAAATCATGAGTGACTTTTTTAATAGCGGTTGGAGCAATTACATCGCCTTAGTGTCATTAGTCGGTATTGTTTGGTGTATCTGGCTTCTGGCCTCACAACGTAAGGCCAAGGTAATCCATACAGCAGATGGTGCAGTAGCAGATACAGGTCATGTTTGGGATGGCGATTTGCGCGAACTCAATAATCCATTACCGCGCTGGTGGGCCTGGATGTTCTTGTTATCTTGCATCTTTGCTTTGGCCTACTTAGTTTTATTTCCGGGTTTGGGTTCATTTCCGGGGGTGGCTGGCTATACCACTGACGGCGCTCTGATGAGCTCAATGACAGAAGCTAATGATGAGTTAAAGCCCGTCTACGCTAAGTATGTGAAGATGGACATTGAGGAAGTTGCTGCAGATCCTAAGGCGCGTGAAATGGGTCAACGCTTGTTCTTAAACTCCTGTGCACAGTGCCATGGTTCAGATGCGGGTGGTGCAAAAGGCTTTCCAAATTTAACCGATGGCGACTGGCTCTATGGCGGATCTCCTGAAAATATTAAGACAACCCTCATTAATGGTCGCAATGGAGTGATGCCTGCATATGGACATCTCGAAACTGCTCAGATTGTAGATTTGGCTAACTATGTTCGTAGTTTGTCTGGCTTGCCTGCTGATGATGCAAAAGTCGCTCGTGGCGCAGAATTATTTAAATCGAATTGCGTGGCTTGTCATGGTGTAGACGGTAAAGGCAACATTGCCATGGGCGCACCCAATCTGACTGATAAGACTTGGCTATATGGTGGATCAGAGGCAACTGTTGTGGAGACTCTCACTAAAGGCAGGATAGCCATGATGCCGTCTCAAGATAAGGTATTGAGCCCTGAAAAGATTCATCTTTTGACGGCTTATGTTTGGGGTTTGTCTAACAACAAGACGGCTGCAGCCAAGTAATCAGTGTCAAATCATTCACCCATAGGGAAGCCTATTCCTATAGATGTCATTGAGGAATCTCTTTATGAGATCCGGCGAAAGATTTACCCACGATCTGTTAGCGGCTTATTTGCTCGTTGGCGCCTCATCTTGGTATTTGCAACGCAATTATTATTTTATGGCCTGCCTTGGATTAGTTGGAATGATCGTCAAGCGGTACTCTTTGATTTAATTCAGCGTAAGTTTTATATCTTCGGCCTCGTACTATGGCCGCAGGATGTAATCTATCTCACACTCCTATTAATTCTCTCTGCTTTAGCCCTCTTTTTATTTACCGCTATAGCGGGTCGATTATTTTGTGGCTACGCTTGCCCCCAAACGGTCTATACCGAAATTTTTATGTGGATCGAGCGTAAGGTTGAGGGCGATCGTTTTGCGCGGATTCGCTTAGATGGTGAGGAGTGGCCTTGGGGTATTCATAAATGGCGCCTCAAAATTACGAAGCATTTTCTGTGGCTCTTAATTGCTTTTTGGACCGGTTTTACTTTCATTGGCTATTTCACCCCAATTGAAACGCTCGGTGCTGCAATCTTGCATCTATCTTTAGGGCCGTGGCAAACCTTTTGGTTGTGTTTCTATAGCTTTGCAACCTGGGGCAATGCAGGTTTCATGCGCGAGCAAGTCTGTAAATATATGTGCCCTTATGCACGCTTCCAAAGTGTGATGGTTGATAAAGATACTTTCTTGGTTACCTACGATAAGGTCCGTGGCGAGCCACGCGGGAGTCGTAACAAGTCAGCCGATCATACAACTCTCGGTCTTGGCGATTGCGTAGATTGCAGTATTTGTGTGCAAGTTTGTCCAACCGGCATTGATATTCGTGATGGTCTGCAATATATGTGTATTGGATGTGGTGCCTGTATTGATGCTTGCGATCAAGTGATGGAAAAGGTCGACTATCCAAAAGGCTTGATTCGCTATACAACCGAGCGAGCCATTGAAGAAAAAGAAACTAATCAAAGTGCCATACGCCATATCTTACGTCCACGGGTTTTAATCTACATTGCCTTTATCACTGTTCTTACCAGTGCTTTCTTAATCTCATTAGTTACTCGTAACCCTTTAAGAGTGGATGTGATGCGTGATCGAGGCGCATTGGCTCGCGAAGTAGATGGCGTACGTATTGAAAATATTTATCGCATTCAGATCATGAATGCATCAGAAAATAATATGAATGTACAGCTCAAGGCGAGTGGCTTATCTGATTTAAGAATACTGAATTCTCAAGGAGAATTGGTGACGGAGATTGCAGTGGGTCCAGCTAGCAATCTATTGATTCCCGTAAAATTAAGTACTACTGTAGGTGCCCATGAGCCTGGTAATTACCCAATTCACTTTGATGTGATTGGTAAGGAGGTATCTGGTAGCGAGTTAATTATTAGGACTCGTGATGAAAAATCGAGTTTTATTATTCCCCGCTAAGCTATACAGCGAAAGATAGAGAGAGGATAAATATGTCAGAACATGAATCTAATAAGCCTTGGTTTAAACAGCTCTGGCCTTGGCTACTGATTAGTGGCCCAGCACTTGCTGCTATTGGTTGTGTGATTACTATTTATTTGGCAGTTAATCTTTATTCAGATAAGCCAGTGCGAGATGGCGTAGTGAAGCGTGGACTCAAAGTAGAGCAGCTTAAAGTAGAGCAGGATCGCAAATGAAGTACCGCTTATTCATCTGGATTATGTGGCCTTCATTCTTGGTCTCCATCTTGGCTGAAGGTCTACTCTTTAGTATTGTGCATCCTGCCGAGCTATTATTTTTTGGTCATCACCCTAATATCTCTGACGAAGGTATTTACACCATTGGATTTTTTGTTATCTGGATTTTTTGCTCATTTTCGAGCGCGCTTACAGCCTATATTCTTCCGGGGATTAATGCTGACGCTAAGAACTCAGATAAAAGCTTAATTTAGGCTTTAGCTAACACAGGGTTTGATCTGAACTGTGCGTTCAGGGTTTTGGATACCGGCCAATTGATATAGTCCGTCCACGTCAATCAGCTTAATATGACGCTGTTTAATTTGAATGAGTCCTGATTCAGCAAAGCGTGAGAGCATCCGACTCACAGTTTCAATCTGAATACCGAGATAGCTACCAATTTCTACTCGGCTCATACGCAAATCAAATTCATTATTGAGATATCCTCGTGCAGCTAGGCGCTGAGAAAGATTCAATAGGAAGCTTGCTAAACGCTCCTCTGCACGCAAACTACCGAGTGAGAGTAGGTGACGTTGATCTTGTGTGAGTTCACGACTCAGAATGCGGTGAAATTGCTTTTGCAACTCTGGAATTTGGCGTGCTAAGTCCTCAAATGCCTCGTAGCGAATAATGCAAACTTCGCTCTCTTCTAGAGCAATTGCCTCAGATTGATAGCTACCGTCTCCGATACCATCAAGCCCTAAGATCTCACCAGGTAAATGAAAGCCGATGACTTGTTGGCGTCCATCCTCTAAACCATACTCAGTCTTGAGGGTGCCAAAACGAATGCTGTAGACCGCAGAAAGTGGGTCACCGTGGCGGTAGAGGCTTTCACCTTTTTGTAAGTGAACCCGCTCTTTTACGAGAGTGTCAATCTTGGCAATGTCAGATGGGCTAATGCCCACGGGCAAGCAAAACTGGCCAAGTACACAGACTGAGCATTTGCCACTAGGGACATCTGAGTTGGTGTAATTCATATTAGATCAAGTTATCAGATCAGTTTATTCTACTCGGATAATGTGCCATTTTAATATTTCCCTGCAATGCTGACCGCCAGTCTCGTGTTGGCTGTCTTCTTGGGCGCTCTAGTCAGTGGGTGGCATTGCGCTTTGATGTGTGGCGGTATTGCTGCTGCAGTTGAGCGTCAAGGTAACTCTAGTGGAGTGACTTATGCTCCATTGCAAAGTAAGTCTGAGCTGTTTTATCTTCAGCTCATCATGCACGCTGGGCGTTTGATGACCTATGTTTTGCTCGGCGCCTTGGCTGCTTGGGCTGGTGCAGCTCTTTGGCAGCAAAATATAGTGCCTATTCAGCGCCCTTTGTTTGCCATGACATCACTCCTTTTATTGCTAATGAGTTTACGTCTTTTGCGCCCCAGATCTAATGCTTCTCCATTGCTTGGGAAGTGGCTAGGGGCACGCATGGCTACTTATTGGGCTCAATATTTAGGAAGTTTCACAGGCCCTTCATCCCGCTGGTTTAGTGGAATGGTATGGGGTCTTGTTCCTTGTGGTTTGGTCTACAGTGTTTTACCGCTCGCCTTTTTATCGGGGGATGTCTTAACAGGTGCAGCGCTAATGCTGGCGTTTGGTTTAGGCACCTTACCTAATCTATTACTGATTTCAAAGTTTTCAGCAGCTTTGGCGCAACTGAGTCAATATGCTGTCGTGAGATACATTGCTTCAGGCCTTTTGTTATCAGCTGCACTATTTGGTCTTTATCGCGCTTGGTATTTGCCAGAAGCTTTGCTTAAAGGCGGTTTCTGTATCAGCTAATGAGATTAACTGATTGCCCGAGCAATGCCTTGCTGCAGATCTGGGTGAATGCAATCGATAGGCAGGCGCTCCAATAGACCTCCTCTTGAGGCCATCTCGTAGGGTTGATGAGCTAGTCCACAAATCATGAGCTTAATATTCCGATTTTTGCAAACCGCTTCGAGTTCAAGTACAGCATCCATTCCGGAGACGTCGATGTAGATCACATTCTTAAGATCAAGTATCAATACTTTTGAGGGTAGTTCATTTTCAATATTTTCCAGAATTTTGACTGCACCGAAAAAGATGGCACCATAAATTCTGAAAGCAGAAATAGTCCCCTGATACTGCTTGAGCTCTGGAAAATCAATCAGATTGACTGGCTCATAGCGTGACAAACTTGAGATACGGTAGATGAAAGTAATAAATGCCAGCAATAAGCCCACTTGTATTGCGACAGTGAGGTCTAACACGATCGTCAGAAAAAATACACTCAACATAGTTAAGCGATAAGGTAGGCGAAATTGCTTGAGGTCTGCAAACTTTTTCCATTCACCCATATTCCAAGCAACAAACATCAGGATCGCAGCTAGGCTAGCTAGAGGAATATTTTTCGCTAGCGGAGCTCCAAATAGAATAATCACCAGCAAGGTTGCCGAGTGAACGACCCCGGCAATTGGGGTGCTTCCTCCGCTTTGTATATTGGTCACCGTTCTAGCAATGGTTCCTGTGGCTGGCATGCCACCAAAGAACGGGGTAACTACATTGGCAACACCCTGAGCCATCAGCTCTTGATTGGACTCATGACGATCATGAATCAGTCCATCAGCAATTCGGGCGCATAGTAGTGACTCAATCGCCCCAAGTAGGGCGAGAGTAATGGCAGGTGCAATGACAAATTGAGCGGTACTCCAGCTAATGGGGATCCATTCAAAGCTGGGTAGACCTGAAGGGATGCCGCCAAAACGACTGCCGATGGTATCTACTGGAAGATTAAATGCACTCGTCACGATCGTGGCCATAGCCATGGCGATGACTGTTCCCGGAAGGTAGCTAAGATAACCAAGCTGTTTTTGAAAGATCCGCCAAGTAATTAGCAGGGTGAGCGTTCCGATCGATAAAATGAGGGCGATAGGGTTAACAGTGTCGGCAGCAGCATATAGAGTTTGAACTGCTTGAAAAAACTCAGCAGGCATTTTGGTAATTTGAAGACCAAAAAATTCTTTTACTTGAGACATTCCAATCAGCACGGCGATACCGTTGGTAAAACCAATAATGACTGCTATTGGTATAAAACGAATTAATGTCCCCAGCCGAAAGAGCCCCATTAGAAATAAAAATACTCCAGACATGACAGTTGCTAGAAGTAAATTAGCAAGGCCATAGTTCTCAACAATGCCGTAAACGATGACGATGAATGCACCAGCTGGCCCACCAATTTGCACACGACTGCCGCCCAAGATAGAAATTAAGCCACCAGCAATGATGGCGGTAAAAATACCTGCTTCTGGTTTAAGTCCACTAGCAATCGCAAATGCCATAGCTAAAGGTAGTGCGACTACCCCAACCGTAATGCCTGCCAATATATCTTTACTGAAAAGAGTGCCGTTATAGCTCTTAAGAGAGTCGAGTAGTTTGGGGTGGAAAAAATGCATGTGCGAAAAACTGTTAAGCGATCCGATTGCCAACCCAGTAGGCGATGGTCGCGGATAGTGCGGTAACAGCAGATCCCCAGACAATGTCTACAAATGCCAAGCGCATGGGAAAGTCGCGAATCACTGCAAGATTGGTTAGGTCGTAAGTCATATAACAAAAGAACCCAAACAGGGCACCATACTGCGCTGCGTAAATCCAGGACTGTTTTGAAATTGCTGGGAAAATGACGAAGATAGATGCCCCAAGCGCATATAAGAGATAAAAAGCTAGCCCTGCCCACAATTTTGGCTCACTAGCCATGAGTGAACCCATTTCATCGCGATAGAGATTCCTGGCAATACCCAGAAGCCAAATTAAATCAATGATGATTAGTGTGATGAGAAACGAAAAATACACTGCAAAGTACTTGAGCAATTTAGTGTCCTTTTTCTAGTTTTCTAGTTGAATAATAAAGATTATGATGGAATGTAAGGTATTAGGGTTAATTTAACAGGAGTCAATATGTTCAAACATTTATTAGTACCAGTTGATGGTTCAGACGTGAGCAAAAAGTCTTTAAAAAAGGTAGCTGAGCTTGCAAAGGCTGATAAAGCAGTTGTGACATTAGTTTATGTTTCGGATCCTATGCCCCCGATGGTGTATTCCGATAGTTCTATGGGCTATGGAATTTCTCAAAAGGACCACAAGAAGGTCTGCGAAGCTTATGCAACTGATGTCTTGAAAAAGGCTGCTCTTGTATTGGGTGCTAGCGTAAAAGCAAATACGCTTCATATTCCTAATAGCAATTTATCAGAGGGTATTTTAGATGGTGCTAAGAAATCGAAAGCTGATGTGATTGTGATGGCCTCGCATAAGCGTACTGGTATTAAGAGCATCTTATTGGGTAGTGAAACACACGAGGTGATCGTGCATTCTAAGATACCGGTATTAGTATTGGGTTAATGCTTAGCGCATCAAAAATAAAGGGGTCCAATGAGACCCCTTTTCAATTGCTAATTAATTAGCGGCGTACCCAGCAAGAGAATTTCTCGAGTAAGTAATCCACTATCACTATCACGCATATTCCATAAATCTAGCTGAGTTTTTACTGCATAGGGATCAACATAGACCCCATCTTTTCTTAATTCAAAATGGAGGTGAGGACCGGTGGAGCGTCCAGTAGATCCGACATAGCCAATCTCTAGGCCACGCCGAACTTCATTACCCACTTCTAGTTCGGTGTTGTAGCCGCTCAAGTGGGCATAGTAGGTGCGATAGTTTCCAGGATGCTCAAGAATGATCAGGTTACCAAAGGCGCCGCTATAGCCCAAATGTACTACCTTGCCTGTAGCTACGCTAAAGATGGGCGTCCCAGTGGGTGCCGAATAATCAATTCCCATGTGGGTGCGATATCTCTGCTTGGGAGCAGCGACAACAGCGCTACCGTTCTTTGGTGGCGCAGCTCTTTTGCTTGATGCTCTTACACTGCCAACTCCGCGCGAGATGCGTCGATAGCTCAGGGGATTCGTCCAGAAAGTACGCTCAATCGATTCTCCGCTAGAGGTATAAAAGCCTCCAGGGATATCATTTCTTTCAACCCAAAAAGCGCTGGCAAATACTTCACTAGAGGACGGCTCAATGATTTCTACCGCCCAAATTTGAGCCCAACGTTCCTTGTCGCCAAAATCCACAATTAGACGAACAATACTATTGGTATTTTCAAGTGAATTATTTTCCTCGGGATAAATTTGCTTAATGATGGAGTTCAGTTCCCAAACTAATTCAACGGGTAATTTATCGCCCACTTTTTTGGGATCATATAAAACAGCACTCAGAGGTAATTGGATTTCCGTAAAGCGCTTGGATTCATCTCTAAGGTAGTCCTGCTGAATTAAGAAGTTACCCGCTACTGATGGCGTAAAAGTCCAAATCTCAGTCTTGGCATCCTGTATCGGGCCATTCATGACACTCAAGGATTCGAAGCGGTTGCGGCTACCTAGAGCTAATGCATAAGGGATGCAATCACCCCGCATTCGATCAAAGAACCCTTTAGTTTGAGATTTGAAGAAATCATTGAATTCTCGGTTTTCTAAACCTAGATTAGCTGGAAGATTCTCCTCGTTAAAGCTACGACGTAGACAGCCACGCTGGACGCGATAGTCTAGATTTGCACCACTTTCATTGCTCTGCGTGCTCTCAATCCGTTTAAATAACTCAGGATTTAAGTCCATGCTTTTGGTGGAGCGATTGAGTGAATTTTCTTTCAGCTGAATACCAGCCTGCTTATTGCTAGGACTCACCGCTTTCTGTTTTATCTGAGGGGTTTTGCTGGCCTTGGTAGTTTGACTGGCTTGCTGTGCTTGTGCGCTTGAGGCAAGCACTACTAGACAGAGTCCGGCAACCTTGAAGACTTTTCTCAATAAGTAAGGTAAATGGCCGGCTATTTTTTTCACGACTCGATTATCCAATATTGTTACCAAGCCCACTATTTTTTATGTTGTAGTGCAGCAATTTTCTATTGAAGTTGGTCAAGGAAAGTGGCAAAAGTTGTAGATACAATAAATTTTTAGTTAAAGGAATTTTCATGCCGATTATTGAGTCTGTGTCAGTTGCTGCTGTAGCGGTGCCTCTAGATAAGGTCACCTCCTTTTCCACTCGAACGGTTTCAGAGCGGCACTATTGCCTGGTTAAAGTTCGAGGTAAGGATGGCAATGAGGGTATTGGATTTTGCTATGTCGGCAGTGCGGGTGGAGATATTGCCAAGATTGCCGTTGAGCAATTGCTAGCCCCAAAACTGATTGGTCAAAATAGTCATCGCAGCGAAGGTCTGTGGATGGATATGTACAACGAGTCTATTTTGCAAGGGCGCGCCGGTGCAGTGATGCGCGGTATCTCAATCCTCGATACTGCCCTTTGGGACTTAAATGCCCGTGCTGCTAAATTGCCTCTCCACCAATACTTAGGATCAGTCGTAGATGATCGCGTTCCAGCTTATGCCAGCGGTGGCTACTACCTTGATGGTAAAACACCCGCCATGTTGGGTAAGGAAATGGAGTCCTACGTAAAGCAGGGCTTTAAGGCCGTCAAAATGAAAGTGGGGCGACTATCCCCAAGAGAAGAAGAGGCGAGGGTTAAGGCTGCTCGTAAGGCTGTAGGTGACGATGTTTTGCTGACCCTAGATGCTAACAATGCCTGGCGCGATCTGCCGACTGCCCTTGAGTATGTTCGTCGCTTTGAGGCTTACAACCCCTATTGGATCGAAGAGCCATTTTCTCCGGATGCTATCGATCTGCATGCGGCCCTAGCTCGTCAGACCAAGATCAACGTTGCTACAGGTGAGATGGAGGCTGGACGCTGGCGTTTTAGGGAGTTAATTGAAGCTGGTGGTGTCGCTATTTTGCAGTCTGATGCAGCAGTCTGTGGCGGTATCACGGAGTGGCGTCGTATATCTGCTTATGCGGATTTAAAGGGTGTGATTGTTTGCCCACATTGGATGCATGATCTGCATGCCCCCTTAGTGGCAGCAACGCCAAATGCGCGTTTTGTGGAATTCTTCTTGGATGATCAGGTCTTAAACTTCCGTCGATTAATTAATAAGCAGCTCACCTTCAAGAATGGCGATTTAATCTTGCATAAGACACCAGGCTTAGGATTTGAGTTTGATGAAACTGCAATCAAAAAATATGCTGGTAAGACCGCTTGGACGAAGATTGTTTAATGTATTTACATTCTCGGTAATAAAAAATCCCGCTTACGAGGCGGGATTTTTTGTGATCTGAAACTACACAAATATGTTTAGGTAGATTTGGGATTGAGTTTGTAGTGAGTAATGAGTTGGGTAATGAGTACCAAAGCAAACCCAATAAAACCAATGAGATCGGCCTCGGTGGAGGGGTAGGCTAAAGCCACTCCGGAGATCACCATGATGACGCGCTCAAATACTTTGGTTTTTTCAATAAACCAACCCTGCAAGCCGCCGGCCAAACAAATGATGCCAACTACAGCTGTAAATGAAATCCATGCAATTTGCGTCCAGTCGGCCTGCTCTAAAGCGCTGGTAGATCCCATC
Organism: Polynucleobacter duraquae; assembly: GCF_000973625.1. Lineage (NCBI taxonomy): Bacteria > Pseudomonadati > Pseudomonadota > Betaproteobacteria > Burkholderiales > Burkholderiaceae > Polynucleobacter > Polynucleobacter duraquae. The sequence continues at coordinate 1,573,484 of NZ_CP007501.1, read as the reverse complement.
AGGAGTAAGCTCACACCTGATTTATCGAGGACAAACATAAATGGCACCAAAATGGCTGGGGCAACGTACTTCCAGGTTTGTAAAGTAGTTCTATAAGGATTGCCTTTACAAATTGCGGCTGCAGCAAATGGAGATAAAGCGGTTGGGGGCGACACCTCTGAAAGTACAGCGTAATAGAAGATGAACATGTGCGCGGCAAATGCAGGCACACCTAAGTTAATCAGTGCCGGCGCAGCGATCACAGCGCAAATAATATAAGAGGCAGTTACTGGTACCGCGAGGCCGACGATCCAAACAATTAATGCTGTAAAGATGGCCGTTAGCAGCAATGAGCCTCCCGCATATTGAATCACGATGGAGCTAAATTTGAGACCAAGGCCAGTGAGGGTAACAGTGCCAACGATGAGACCTGCACCCGCGCACGTTGCTGCAATCGCTAATACGCCCGTAGAACCAGAAGAGAGTGCCTTCGATAAACTAGATTTATAAAGACCGGAGAGTATGGGTTGTTTACCTTTAAACCAGGCCCATGGAATGATTGCGGTATCTTCACGCAACATACTAGACAGTGCAGACACAACGGTAGCCCAAAAGACTGACATCACTGGCGAGAAACCAAACATCATAAACACTACGATAGAAATCAAAGAGAAAAAATGAAACCAATATTTTTTAGTTAAACTCCAAGCGCTTTCTGCGGATGGAAAGTGAATATTTTTCATGCCGTACTTACGCACATCGATTTCAACCATGACAAACAAGCCAAGGTAGAACAGAATCGTGGGGATAGTTGCCATGAGCAACACATCTAAGTAGGAGATTTTGAGGAAGTCGGCAATCAGAAAGGCGGCCGCTCCTAATACTGGTGGTGAGATGATCGCGCCAAGTCCACCTGCGGCCAAAAGACCACCCGCAGCATTTTTTTCGTAACCGACTTTTTCAAGCATAGGCGCAGCTACAGAGCCGACCGTAACGGTAGTCGCCACACCGGATCCTGATGGGCCACCCATCAGGAAGGAGGACAAGACAATGGTTCTGCCTACACCAGATGATTTGCCACCCATTGCGGCAAAAGAGAAGTCAATGAAGAATTTTCCTGCGCCAGTAAATTGTAAAAAGGCACCAAAGATAGTGAAAAGAATAATCAGGGTTGCGGAAACGTCGACTGCAGTGCCATAGATACCTTCTAGACTCATGAACATATAACCGACAAGCCGATCTAAGTCATAGCCTTTGTGAGTCCATGGGGCGGGCAGGTAGTTGCCAAAGAAGGCATACAGCAAGAAAAGTACTGTAACGGTGACGAGCACCATGCCATTGGTTCTTCTCACGCCCTCTAGGATAAGTAGGATCAGAGCAATACCAACCATGACGTCAGTAGAATTTGGAGCAGTATTTCTGTCCATGAGTTCATCGCCGCCGGCCAGAATGTAATAGGCGATGGCAACTGAGCCTATGGCAAATAAAACATCCCAAAACATCAACTTATTTTTAAAGCGAGCGGCAATAGGAAAGCTTAAGAACACTAAAAACAAGACTAGGGCAACGTGGACAACTCTGAGCTGATGTGTTGGAACGATCGAGTAGGCAGCATATAAATGAAACAAAGACATACCTATTGCCACCAGCGTAATGAATATGGCCAGCAGACCTTTGTAGTCATTAGAATCACCCTCTTCTTGCTTAATGAAGGCATCTAATTTTTCTTGGGTTTCGTTATCAATTACATTTTGATTCATGTCTTAATCAGTCTATTTTGATATTTATGTACATCATTAAAGCAGAAGGGGTGAGATTAACTCACCCCGATATGGCTTAGTTTACTTTGATACCTTTTTCTTTAAAGTACTTTAAAGCGCCTGGATGATAAGTAATCGGCGAGGCATTTGCTTTTTGGTTCTCTAGCTTGATATTTCTGTACTCAGCATGTGAGCGGACCAGTTCAAGCTGATTATCAAAAATTGCTTTAACAATTTTGTATGCCTCTGCTTCAGACATAGAAGCATTCACAACTAAAAGATTGGCAACTGCTGCAACATTGTTATCTTTTTCCATCCCGCTATAAGTCTGCTTTGTGATTACGGATGGGAAGTACAAATTGCCATATTTTTTATTCATAGCGGGAACTTCAGCAGAAGTGTCTACCATGACAATTTTCATGCTAGGACTGTTTGCCAAATCAGTAACGGCTGCAGTTGGTAATCCGCCTACCCAAAAGAAGGCATCAATCTTGCGGTCTTTTACTGCATTGACAGACTCGGCAACGCTCAAGCGCTCACGCTTGACGTCTTTGTCTTTATCCAGCCCTGCAGCCTCTAACAGGCGAAAAGCCATCACTTCAGTAGCGCTTCCTGGTGAGCCTGTGCTAACGCGCTTACCTTTGAGATCTTTCATGGTCTTAATGCCAGTAGATTCGACGGTAGCAACGTGCATGAGGTTTGGATAGAGTATGAGTAAGTTGCGTAAATCGATTGGCTTGTCCTTGAATTTATCCTCACCATCTTTAGCATCTTTAGCAGCATCAGCCATTGAGAAACCAACATAAGGTTTACCGGTACCAACGAGTTTTAAGTTATCAACCGAGCCACCTGTCACTTCAGCAGTGGCTGACATTCCTGGTACGTGCTTGGATAAGACTGAGGCTAAGCCTCCACCCATTGGATAGTAAACGCCACCAGTGCCGCCGGTTGCGATGGAAATATTTTGTGCTTGTGCAGCACCGAACAACATAGTGATAGATACGGCAATTACTTTGATTAGCTTCATTTTTGTCTCCTGTTTTGCATCTATTAAATTAAAGGCCTGGCATGCTGAAATTCATTTTTTGTAGCTCACTCAATAACTTTGCTTGTTGATCTGCGTTCAGTTGCATGAGTGGTGGACGTACGCGTAACCATTCAGCATCTTTACTGTAGTGTGCAACGGCAGTTTTCATGCCAGCAATCATTTGATAATGAGCAAATACTGAACGTACTTGATCTAGGACATCTTGACGTTGATCTGCATCAGATTCTCTCCAATGCGCGGCTAATTCAGCGATAGCCCTAGGGTTTACGTTAGCCGTTGCGGAGATACAGCCGACCCCACCTGCCCGCAGGGCACGCATGAGAAATACTTCGCTGCCAGCGTATACGCGAAAACCCGATGGTGCCAAGAGCTTAATGACGGATTCTGTATACGCCCAGTCTCCAGAGCTGTCTTTCATGCCAACAACTGTCTTTGGGTACTCCTTATGAAGGCGCTCCAATAAAGAAAGACTCAGATTAATCTTCGTGACGGGTGGAATGTTGTAGATATAAATCTGCAATCCTGTATCACCCACTTTTTGGATTACCTCTGAGAAGTAGGCGAAGAGGCCATCATCAGTAATATCTTTGTAGTAGAACGGTGGCAACATCAACACGCCAGCACACTTGTGTTGCACTGCATGTTTAGTCATATGCACGGTGGCATCAATGGAGGTGGCTCCAGTTCCAGGCATCATGTGCGCTGGGTTCAAGCCGCCTTCAATCAACGCAATTAAGGTGTTCATCTTTTGCGGGTCTGACATCGAATTGGCTTCTGAGTTCGTGCCGAAGATCGCTTGACCGACGCCGTTAGCTTCAAGCCATTGACATTGCTTCAGTAATTTTTGTGCATCTGGACTGCCATCCGCTTTGAATGGAGTCAATACTGGCGAGAGTACTGCAGGCAGCGTTGAAGGGTGTAGGGAAATGGTCATACTTACTCCGGTTTAATTTTGAACTTCGGTGAGAAGTGGCTGTTGATTATAAAAAGCTTCTAAATTATTTATTGCTAAATTTGTCATTAATTGTCGCGTTTCGGAGGTAGCACTGCCAATATGCGGTGTAAGTAGGACATTATCGATATTTAAGAAGCCCCCATTCGGATTGGGCTCATTTTCAAATACATCTAATGCCGCACCGGCAATCCTTTTTTGCTGCAGTGCAACTAAAAGTGCAGCCTCATCGACCACACTTCCCCGGGCAATATTAATCAGGTAGCCCTGAGGTCCTAAAGCATCTAAGACTATAGCGTTGATCATTTTGTCTGTTTCTGGGCTGGCAGGGCAGGTCAGAAATAAGACGTCAGATACCTGTGCCAGAGCAGTGATATCTGGATAGAAATCATAGGGCAAGTCTTTTTGAGTGGGGCCGGTATAGGCTAGCTTGACTTTAAAGGGCTCAAGCCGTTTTGCCAGATCCTGTCCAATTCGCCCCATCCCGGCGATACCAACGCGTTTACCGGCCAAGGTGGTAGTCACTGTAAAAAGACCATTTTTCCAGGCTGCGCTTTGCACAAAAGTATGTGCTTGTGGAATACGGCGCAATAAGCCAAACAACATACCAATGGCCAATTCGCAGACAGCATCATTTAATACCCCTGGGGTATTGCTGGCAGCAATAGCGTGAGTCTTGAGGTAAGCAAGAGGGAGGTTGTCATAGCCAACACCGCAGGTGGCCACCATACGTACTTGAGGCAGCTGCTCTAGTAGCGCAACAGGTAATTTGGTATTGGAGCGAATCAAGATGCTCGTAAACGAGCCTGCCGGTATTGGAGAATTTGGGTCAAGAAGGCGGACAGGTGTGATGCGCTGGTCAATGACTGCTTGCATTACCTCTGGAAATTGCCCGACCTGCAGTACTGAATTGACTGGGATCATGTCTCACTTACTTTTTTATTGGAATAATGACAGCATTGTAAAAGGATTCGTAGTCCTTATCTTGCCACCCAAGGAGAAATTGAGATGTTATTTACCCCATCAGAAACTAAAGTCGTCATCGTTGGGGGCGGCACTATGGGTGCTGATGTAGCAGCGGTTTGTGCACGTGGAGGGTGTGCGGTTCAGGTACTGGAGCCTACAACTGAGCGCCGCGCACTTTTACCGGATTACTTTGCCAACACCATGATCGATCTTGGTTATGAGCACCGCCTACATTTGCTCTCTACTGCAGGCTCTTTAGAGGAAGTGGATTGGTCAGAAGTCGATTTAGTAATCGAGTGTGTTCCTGAGCGTTTAGATATTAAACAAGAGCTATTTGCCAAGTTAGAGAAGTATGCAAAGCCTGAGGCAGTTTTAGCCAGTAATAGCACTAGCTTTCCAATTAGTGATATTTCAGCTGGGTTGAAAACAGCGGCTCGGATGATTGGCTTACATTTCTTCATGCCGGCACACTTAGTGCCTTGTGTAGAGGTGGTCTACGGTACAAAGACTTCGCCGATGGTGGGCGAAAGCCTTTCTCGTCTGATGACGGCTTGCGGCATGGTTCCCGTTACCGTGAAAAAAGATTTACCAGGCTTCTTGGCAAATCGCTTGCAGCATGCCTTGTCCCGCGAAGCCTTCGCGATGGTCGATGCTGGGATTGCTAGCTTAGAAGATATTGATAGGGCTGTACGTTTTGGCTTTGGTTTTCGTTACATTGCTGCAGGACCTGCAATGCAGAGAGACCATGCTGGATTGGATGTACATGGTGCTGGTGGCGCAACGATTTATCCAACTCTCAATAACTCCCCGGATATTGCCAAATGCTTAAGTGATCGCATCGCTAGTGGCAAGCTGGGTATGAAAACTGGCGAGGGCTTTTATGCTTGGACTGCAGAGACTATGAAGGCGGAGCGAGAGCGCTACCAAGAAGCCTTGCGCGAAGGTTTAAAGATTATTCAAAAAGACCTTCCTGAGATCAAATAAATTAGGCGACATAGCCATGCATTGATTTATTCTTGGTAAATGAAAAAAATCATTCGTATCTGGGACTTGCCAATACGTCTGTTCCATTGGTTTTTAGTCCTTGGGATCATACTGAGCTTTGTGACTGTAAAGATTGGCGGTAATGCCATGGAGTGGCATGGGCGAGTTGGTTACTGTGTCCTGACTTTAATTATTTTCAGGATCTGCTGGGGTTTAATGGGTTCATACCATGCGCGTTTCATTCATTTTGTGCCTAGCCCCAGAGGGCTGCTCAGATTTCTATCCGGTAAATCAAGGGCAGGTCTTGGCCATAACCCCTTAGGCGCTTTATCTGTCATCGCTTTAATTACTTCAGTGGGCCTGCAAGCCGTCACTGGACTTTTTGCAAATGACGATGTTGCCTTTGAGGGACCGTTTTCAAAATATGTTTCTAATGAGGCGGTTCAGCTATTGACGTCTATTCATTATTTTAATGAGAACATTCTCATTATTTTGATTGTGCTTCATCTGTGCGCGATTCTGTATTACCAAAAATTTAAAGGTGAGAATTTAATTAAGCCGATGTTGGTGGGCGATAAAGAAATTGACCCAAGCAAAACAGAAATCAATCTCTCTGCAGACTTGGGTCAGGCTTCCAAGGATGGAAGTTTGCAAAGAGGCTTTGCACTATTACTACTGAGCCTCATTGCGGTAACGCTAGGTTACTTCATTACTAGCTGATTACTTTTTCTTAAAGTCATCATGGCAACCTTTGCAAGTAGCGCCTGCTGCACCAAAAGCCTTTTTGATTGCTTCTTGATCGCCTGACTGAGCAGCAGTATTCAAGCTAGCAACAGCCAACTGCATTTTTTCTCCAGCCGCTTTAAATTTAGCGTTATCTGACCATACGCCTGGAAGTGCATTGCCACCTTCTGTGCCAGGCCCAAATGCCTGCCATGGCAAAGTCGAGATCATGGCAACAACGGCCGCATTCTTTGCTACTTCATCTTTATTAAATGGCGCCTCGCCTTTAACAACGGCAGCAATTTTCCCAAAGGAATTGGCCATCACAGTAAAAGCACTTTGACGATATTTAATAGCGTCTTCTGGTTTTTTAAATTGTGCATAAGCAAGGCCTGTTCCGGCGACTAGTGTGGGCGCGATAGCAGCCAAAATTAAATGTTTCAGTTTCATAGTTAAGCTCCAGTGAGATCAGTGAGTTACCGCTGATGAGTTTGAATTTTGAGAATACTTCAGAAAAGCATTTGTAGGGGAAGTGTGACAAAGTAAACAACGCCCTTAAAAAAGGCCGTCAAGGGCTCCATCCAAAAGCTACCAATGAGCCCTGTAAAAACGAGTGCCAGAACGATAAAGAATCCATAGGGCTCTAGTTTCCCGAAGGCGATGGATTGCCGAGCCGGCAATAAGCTCGCCAGAATGCGACCCCCATCTAAGGGTGGCAGGGGGAATAGATTAAACACCAAGAGCACTAAATTCCAAGTAATGCCAGCTTGCGACATTGCCAACAAGAACCGTTCGTCAACTCCAAACCCAATCAGGGTAATCAAGAAAATAGCCCAAATCAGAGCTTGCGCGAAATTTGAGCCTGGTCCTGCTAAGGCGACCCAAATCGAGTCAATTCGAGGGTTGCGTAAGCGCCCAAAGTTGACCGGCACCGGCTTGGCATAGCCGATCAAGAATGGTGAGCTGGCCAAAATCAGCATGAGGGGGATTAGGATAGTTCCCACCGGATCTATATGTTTAATGGGGTTGAGACTGACTCTGCCGAGCATGTAGGCTGTATTGTCACCAAAATAACGGGCTGCATAGCCATGGGCAGCCTCATGAATGGTGATGGCAAAAATCAAAGGAATCGCATTAATGGCGATAGCTTGGATAGAATAGTCAGTAATCATGGCAATATGATATCCATAGGAGCAAAAAGTGACTGACGATAAAAAACCTGAATCAAAAATCCCCGCTAAGCCCGTAGCAGCTAAGCCAGTAGCACGTCCACCAGCCCCAAAAGGCCCATCCGGGCCTGGCGGCAGACCTCAGGCAGGCTTTGGGGGTGGAAAAGCCATAATGCGCAAGGCTGGCCGCGGCCGATAGTGGATAATTGCACTATCAAATAATGTATTTAACTGGGGTTTAGCATGAACGAATGGCATAAAGAGTCAAAAGAAGAAGTGAACAAGAAAATCATCACCTTGATCGTGATGTTGGCAGCTGCTACTAGCTTGGCTATTTTGTTTGCATTGGTTGCGGCTCACACTGGTTACGTATTTGGCTAATCTGCTGTAATGACTAGCCATCGCCAACCTGCAGTATTTGCTGGTCATGGCAGTCCGATGTACGCCATTGAGCCCAATCGCTATACAGCTGCTTGGGCCAATCTTGGCAAATCACTCAAACGCCCAGATGCCATCTTAGTTATCTCGGCCCATTGGGTAACCCGCGGAGTGTGGGTTACAGCAATGCCCAAACCTAAAACTATTCATGACTTTGGCGGATTTCCGCAAGCCCTGTTTGATATTCAATATCCAGCGCTCGGTAGTCCTGCACTGGCAGATCGGGTCAAAGAATTATTGGATGTTCCCGTGGTGCTTGAGGAGAATGAGTGGGGTATTGATCATGGTGCATGGTCTGTTCTGACATACCTCTATCCAAATGCAGATATACCGGTAGTGCAACTGAGCCTAGATGGTTCCATGACTGCGAGTGAGCATTACGAGCTTGCTAAAAAATTACGTCCTTTGCGTGACGAGAATATCTTGATCCTGGCTAGCGGTAATGTTGTGCATAACTTGCGCACGATTCATTGGGAGGAGGGTGCAACACCTTATTCATGGGCTAACGAGTTCAATGAGTTTTTTGTTTCTGAGATGCAGGCAAATCATCATGACAATTTAATTCATTGGGAGCAGTGCGGTGATGCCGCGCATTTATCTATTCCGACCCCTGAGCACTATTGGCCAGCTTTATATGCGCTTGCCCTGCAAGAGCAAGGTGAAACCTCTAAGGTGTTAGTGGATGGAGTAGAAATGAGCTCCATTAGCATGCTTGCTTTTTCAATCCAATAAATACCGAATATGTGGCTATCTTTTCTTGCAATTTTTTGTGGCGCAGGTCTGGGCGCTTTGCTTAGGGCAGGCTTTAATCTCGTCACAGTCAGTGTTGCCTCAACTCTTCCATTGGGAACGTTTATTTCTAATATGGTTGGCGGATATTTCATCGGAATTGCCGTAGCCTTTTTTGGTAATAATCAAAGCCTCTCCCCTGAATGGAAGCTATTCGTCATTACGGGTTTTTTAGGTGGCCTCACTACCTTCTCCAGCTTCTCTGCTGAAGTGGTCGGTTTTATGCAGCGTGGCGAAGTGAGTTGGGCACTGGGCACTGCGCTCTTACATTTAGCTGGCTCACTCTGCTTAACCTTTTTAGGTATTCTGACTTACCAAGCGTTGAAGTAAGTTTGCGCATCTAGATTACTCGGGCTTGATATTTCCGGCTCTAACCACAGCACTCCATTTTGCAGCCTCTGATTTGATGAGGGCTGCAAAATCAGCAGGACTGCCACCACCAATTTCATTTCCTTGGGAGAGCATTAACTCACGCAGTTGTGGATCTTTAAGCGCCTCATTAGATGCTTTATTTAATGTGTCGATAATGGCCTTAGGTGTGCCAGAAGGCGCAATAAATCCTTGCCAATTGAGTACCTCCACCTTAGGGTAGCTCAGCTCTGCAAAGCTGGGTACATTTGGAAATAGTGGAGATCTCTTTTTACTCGTGATAGCAATAGGGCGCAGTTTATCTGCTCTGATGTTGGGAACTGCAGAGTACATCTGATCAAACATCATATCGACGTTACCTGCCATCAAATCTGTTAAAGCAGCAGAGCCACTCTTGTAGGGCACATGAATCATTTGAATGCCAGCATTTTGCATAAACAGCTCAGCTGAGAGTTGATGGCTGCCGCCAATGCCTCCAGAAGAAAACGTCAGGGTCCCTGGTTTTGCCTTAGCTGCTGTAACAATATCTTGAATGGTTTTGTATGGAGAATTTGGGTTCACTACCAGAATTAGTGGACCCTTTTCTATCAGCATGATGGGGGTAAGATCCATCTCTGGGTCATACCGTAAATTCCCAAAAAGCGTTTTGTTTACCGCCATTGGCGCAAAGTTTCCCATACCAATGGTGTAGCCATCTGGGGCAGATCTTGCAATAAACTCAGTGCCGATATTTCCGCCGGCACCGGGTTTGTTGTCAATGACGAAGGGTTGTTTCAGAATCAAGCTCATTTTTTGCGCTAGCTGCCTACTGCGAGAGTCTGCGCTCCCACCTGCACCGTAAGGCACAACGATGGTAATGGGTTTAGTGGGGTAATTGGTTTGCGCTTGTGGCGTAGCAACAATAAGTAATGTCGCGCCAAATATAAATGTCTTAAGCAGTCTCATCATTTTCAAATTACTCCAATCATTCCTAGGGCTGCCCCTAGCGCAATTAAATATAAAGGATGCCAGCGAGTCAAAACAGTGACTCCGATTGTGACTATCGTAAGTACATATGCAGCATAGCTATGATTGATCTGTAAGGCAATCTGCCATGCGGAGGAAAGAACCAATCCAATCGCAAGTGCCGCAGCTGCATACTGAATCGATTTCTTTTTTTGCACATCTTTCATGCCTAGTATGAGGCGCTGCAAGTGATAAACCAAGATGGATGACGGCCAGGCAATTGCGAAGGTTGCAATCAAAGCCCCAAGCACCCCATAGACATGCCAGCCAATGAGCGTTACCGTCATGAAGTTAGGGCCCGGCGCTGCTTGAGCGATTGCAAAATAATCAGCAAAAGTTTGCAGGTCAATCCATTGCTCTTGGTAAACCGATAGCTTAAGTAAGCTTGGGAGTAAGGCATTTACTCCGCCAAAGGCAATGAGCGAGAAGGCAGAGAGTTTTAAAAATAGACTCAATAAAACACTCATAGTTTGCGAGCCTTTTTTTGTGCCAAGACCCAGGCTAGCGGAGATGCTATTAGGACCACCCAGCCAAGACCTAGCTGGTAGTAGCTGGCTGCAATTACGGTGACAAGTACAACCAGCAGCATTAGTGGAAAGCGTAACTCGTCACGCAACATCTTGATGCCAGTAGAGGCAATTAAGCCAACCCCAACAGCAGAGATACCCCGCAGTATTCCTTGGACAGACTCTAGGTCGCTGTAATGTGTATAGAGGATTGCTAATAGCATCACGATGCAGATCGGCCCCAGCGTTAAGCCTAGGACTGCCGCTAGTGCGCCTCTGGCGCCAGCAAACCGAGAACCTATGCAAACCGCAAGATTCACAATATTGGGGCCTGGAACAATTTGGCAGATACCCAAAATTGCGCTAAATTCTTCCGAACTCAACACCTTGTCCTGCTCAACCAAAGTGCGGCGCGCCCATGGTAGTACACCACCAAAACCAGACATGCCGATCTTACTAAAGCTGATAAATAATTCTGTTGGAGTCAGTGTTTTCAAAAGCGTTAAGGCTGATATGGATGGGGTGCTGGCTTTTGATCCAGCCAGGCCTCCAGAGTTTCAGTAATCCCCTGAGAGAACATTTTAAAGACAGGCTCCGCGATAAAACCTAGGTGGGGAGTGGCTAATAAATTTGGGGTGCTGCGCAAGGGATCATTGGATGGCAATGGTTCAATATCAAATACGTCAACAGCAGCTTGTCCGGGACAGCCTTTTTTGAGGGCAACGCATAAATCAGACATATTGATTAATGCAGAGCGCGAGGTGTTGACCAGAATGGAATCAGGGCGCATTAATGCGAGTTGATCGGCACTGATGAGGCCTTTGGTTCCAGGGCCCGCTACTAAGTGCATAGTGACTATTTTTGATGTGCTTAGTAGCTCATCAAGGCTAACGGAAGTTGCGCCTTCGGTTGCGGCACGTTCCTGCGTCATATTAGGACTCCAAGTGACTATCTCCATGCCGAATGCCTTACCAACACGAGCGACGGCACTGCCGATAGCACCAAGACCAATCACTCCCAAACGCTCACCTGAGAGCATGGGTAGAACCGAGAGTTCATCACGCCAGCCCCCAGAGATCACTAAATGATTTTGGCGAACCAATTGTTTTGAAGCTCCTAAAATTAATGCCCAGGTTAACTCGGTAGTAGTTTCTTTCGAAGGGCCTCCTAGCGTGCAGGCAATCGGAATATGACGAGCAAGGAGGGCAGCGCTATCTAACGTGCCATTTCGCTTTCCTGTGAACATCAATAATTTGAGCTTTGGCAGCCTTGCAATCATGGCTTCATTAAAGGGGGATCGGTCGCGTACGATGGCAATCACATCAGCGTCTTTGACTGCCTCATACAAGGCCTCATCCAGCAACGGCTCATGATGAATGGTGAGGTTTGAATTTTGCTCTATCCGGTCCCATTGAGAGAAGCGACGCAGAGCGCGCTCGTAATCTCCCAGGATGACAATATTAGGTAAATTGGCCATGACTCTCTTTGCTGATTTGTTATTCTGCTTGAGTTTACTATCGATCACTGAGTAATTTTGACAAAGGAAATCCCCATGATTTTGGAGCATTGCGATATCGAAATTGACCCAACCAAGGGTGCTGAATTTGAAGAGGCTATTTTGCGTGGCGTCAATACGGTGATAGCTAAAGCTAAAGGCTTTCAGGGCTTTAAGGTAAACCGCAGTATCGAAAGTCCTGCCCGTTATTTATTATTGATTTACTGGGATACCCTTGAGAACCATACAGTCGACTTTAGGGGGTCAGATGCCTTTGCTGATTGGCGAGCCATTGTTGGACCATTCTTCGTAAAACCCCCTTTTGTTGAGCATATGACTTTAGTGGGTAAATCGAGCTAGTACCTTCAGTAATTACGCGCTTTGTTTTTTTCGGATTGAGCGCTCAAGTGGGATGGTGTCTAGATTAGGTTCTAGCGCTTCCCGCTCATCAAATACAAAACAGCTGCCGGTGTAATGTGCGGAGCCAACTTCTTCAAAGTACTTGAGAATGCCGCCTTCAAGCTGATAACTATGTTGCATGCCAATTTCGCGCATGTAGAGCCCGGATTTTTCACAACGAATTCCGCCGGTACAAAAGCTCACCAAAGTTTTATCAGCTAGCTCGTCTTTATGTGCAGTAATGGCTTCGGGAAATTCTGTAAATTTCTCGATATTGAAATGCAGTGCATTGTCAAAAGTTCCATACTCAACTTCAAAAGCATTGCGTGTGTCTACCATGACGACCGGGCGTCCTAAATCATCTGTTCCACGATCAAGCCACTCTTGTAATTTTTTTGGTGTGATGAAGTTGGCGCGACCCTCTTCCGGACGAATCGCCGGGTGATTCATCCGAATAATTTCATTCTTAATTTTGACCAGCATCTTCTTAAAGGGCTGAGTTTCAGACCAGCTATCTTTGGTTTGCAGGGGTGCAAAGCGCGGATCCTGGCGCAAGTAATTTATAAAGCTGCGTAATTTAGGTTCGCTACCAGCTAGGAACATATTGATACCTTCGCCAGTCAGGAGAATGGTGCCCTTTAACTCGCCAGAATTGCACTCATCTAAGATCTCGGTGCGTAGCTCAGCTAAATTATCCAAACTGACAAATAAGTAGGCGGCTATGTTCAAAATTGGTTTCATAGGTAATCTCATCTTGCTCCGGCATCTATTATCAAACAAGCGGCAAGGATGGGTGGTAATCTTGCAGTCTTAATCGAGGGAGATGATGTCATGACGATTTACTTGAAAATAACTAAAAAAGCGCTTTTATTTAGCCTATTTGCGATGTTTGCTGGTTCTTTTGCCAGCGCTCAAACGGCCGGTGTGGGTACTTGGCCTACCCAAAAACCGATTCGCCTGATTGCTGTTTTCCCGCCAGGTGGCTCTGTGGATCAAGTGGCTCGCACCTTAGCTCCGGCTTTGCAGGCGGAATTAAAGCAAAACGTGATTGTTGAAAATATTGGCGGAGCATCTGGTGTGATCGGAACTGCCGCTATGACAAGGTCAGATCCTGATGGTTATACCTTTGCTGTGGTATTTGACACGCACGGTGTAAATCCGATCCTCAAAGATAAGCTCCCGTATGACACGATTAAAGATATAGCGCCTGTGACCTTAATTGGCACTTCACCGATGGTATTGGTCGCCAGTAAGAATTCTGGCATCACAAGCTTTAAGCAGTTGGTGGACCAGTCTAAGGCTGGCAAACCATTTAGCTATGGATCCATTGGCGTTGGTAGCCTTGGTCACTTAGCTATGGCACGTTTGGCTAAGCAAGCAGGATTTGATTGGAATCACGTGCCTTACCGTGGTGGAGGCCCATTGATGCAAGATGTACTGGGTGGTCAGGTTCCACTGGCTGTTGGCTCAGAATTCTTGGTCAAGCCCCATGTTGATAGTGGCGGTGTCATCCCCTTGGTAATCACTACTGCTAAAAGATCGCCTGAGTTGCCCAATGTGCCAACGATTGCTGAAAGTGGTTTCCCTGGATTTAATGCGCCAGCATGGTGGGCAGTATTGGCCCCAGGCAAAACCCCACCAGCAATTGTGAATGCCATGAATGATGCTGTCACTAAAGCATTAAAAACACCGGCTGTGTCTGAGAAACTGAAGTCTCAAGGGATTCAGATTGTCGCCGGCAACCCAGAAACTTTGCGTGACTTTATCGGTAAGCAAATTGCGATCTGGGGTAAGTTCGTGATTGAAAACAATATCAAAGAAGCGCAATAAGGAATTGATATGAGTGAGCGTTTAATTCCTTATCAGCCGATGGACTTAGCTGAGCCTGCTGAGTTGGTAGCAGCGATTCGTAAAAGACGTGGTGGCCAGTTTATTAATTTGGATCGCATGCTTTTACACAGTACCCCCATTGCCGAGGGCTGGAATCATTTTGTGGGCGAGATTCGCAATAACCTCTCCTTGGATCCAAAGCTGCGCGAGCTTGCAATGTGTGGGGTGGCTGTTCTAAATGGCGCCGAATATGAATTTTTTCACCACGCCCCGCCGTTTATCAAAGCAGGTGGTACTGAAGAGCAAGTTCAAGCACTACGTTTGATTGGTCAACCAAGCTTTCCTAGTACCTTATTCTCTGCTGTTGAAAATGATGCTGCAGAACTCACGTTTCAGATGACTCGCAATATTCAGGTTGATAGCGCCCTGATGAAGCGTTTGCAGGCTACTTTGGGAAATACCCATACTGTTGAACTTGTCACTGTAGTGGCAGCTTACAACATGGTCTCTCGGTTTTTGATCGCCTTGGATGTTAATCCTGAGGAGCATCCTCCTGAGTAATTTATGAATCAGGATAGATCCATTCACTGGGAAGAGAGTGGTCAGAACTGTTCAGCAGTTTGGCATTCTGAAAATGGCATCGCAGCACATAAAAAGGTGGTGACTGCCGACGATACATTAACGGCAGATGATGCCTATCATTTGGCATGTGCAGGTACTGCAATCCTCTGGAAAGGGGATTTTCAAAATGCCCGGCAACTATTGCAGGCCTTGGTTCGACGCATAGATAAGCCATCAAAAAAATCAAAGCGTGCCGGCAAGAGGGTGGATAAGTCTACTGATGCTGCCCCCAAGAAGACGGCAAAAGATATTTTTAATCAACATCGCCTGATTCAATCTCAGCGTGCCCGAGTATTGGGTATGTTGTTAATTCAATGCAATTTGGATCACTCGATTTCTTTGCGCCGAGCACCAGATATTTCCCAAGCATGTGCCGAAGCATATGGTGCCGTTGAGCACTCTTATGTAGTTTCTTTGCGTGAACTTTTGGGCGTGATTAGCGCTCATGAGTGGCGCAAGAATGGACTGCCTATTCTGGCTGATGAAAATGGTGAGCCAGTATTTGTCCATCCCCATTACGGCGTTTTCTCGCCTGTTCGCGGCGAGTACATTGAGTTAGTTTGTGCTGCCCCTTTGCCCAAATCCCTTGATGGCGCATCTACAGCTTTTGATATTGGCGTTGGTACTGGCGTACTGGCTATTATTTTGGCAATGCGGGATGTACAAAAAATTGTTGCCACTGATCAAGATGATCGAGCGCTTACGTGTGCCAAAGAAAATATTGCACTACTAGGTTTGGGTTCACAAATAGAGATTGTGAAAGCCAATTTATTTCCAGCAGGAAAGGCTTCATTAATTATCTGCAACCCACCATGGGTGCCTGCAAGACCTAGCTCTACCCTTGAGCATGCGGTATACGACCCTGATAGTCAGATGCTGAAAGGATATTTGGGTGGATTAAAGGATCATTTACTGCCCCAAGGCGAGGGCTGGTTGATTCTGTCTGATTTGGCCGAACATCTTGAGCTCAGAACTCGAGAAGAACTGCTCTCTTGGATTGAAGATGCTGGACTAGTTGTTCTTGGCCGTATTGATACCAAACCAAAACATTCAAAGGCGTTTGATGAGTCGGACTCTCTTCATTTTGCAAGAGCAGCTGAAACCACTTCACTCTGGCGCTTGGGTATCAAGTAAGTATTGCAAGTGCTTCACTTTACTTGGCGAATAGCTGACTGGGATCTTCGAATGCCTTGAACTCCAAGGCATTGCCAGCAGGATCGAGAAAGAACATCGTGGCTTGCTCACCTACTTTTCCTTTAAAGCGAATCTGTGGCTCGATAATGAATTTCATACCAGTGCTTCTTAATTTATCCGCTAACGCATGCCAATCTGGCATCGTCAACACTACCCCAAAGTGTTTTACGGGAACTTGATGTCCGTCAACCTCATTTGAGGCTGCATGACTGCATTCTTCAGGTGCAAGGTGGGCAACCAATTGGTGTCCAAAGAAGTCAAAATCAATCCATTCATCAGAGCTGCGACCTTCCGCGCAACCTAAGGTGCTACCGTAAAAAGTTCGAGCTGCCTCTAAATTGTCTACTGGAAAGGCAAGGTGAAATGGTTGAATATTAGACATGGCGACCCTTGATGAAATCTTGCTGGTTATAGATACGATAATTTGCAAAGTTTAGTATATTTAGCGAAGAACTACATTGAAATTCAACGGAGACTAAGATCTTGAGCATTCTATTGGGCAAGCTATGAGCAGCAGTTCGGACAAGACCAAAAAACTGGCACCAGAGGGCGGGCTTCGCAAAGGCTTAACCAGTTATGGTGATAAAGGCTTCTCCTTGTTTTTGCGTAAAGCATTTATCAAGGGTGCTGGCTATACCAACAGCGCTCTGGATCGCCCCGTTATTGGCATTATCAATACTGGTAGTGCTTATAACCCCTGTCACGGCAACATGCCGCAATTGATTGAGGCTGTAAAACGCGGCGTGATGTTGGCTGGTGGCTTGCCGATGGATTTTCCAACAATCTCAATCCATGAAAGCTTTGCCGCTCCTACCAGCATGTATTTGCGTAACCTGATGTCAATGGATACGGAGGAGATGTTGCGTGCTCAGCCGATGGATGCGGTAGTGATGATTGGTGGTTGCGATAAAACTGTACCCGCGCAAATGATGGGCGCTGCTTCTGCCGGTCTTCCAGCGATTCAGTTGATTACTGGCTCCATGCTGACTGGCTCCCATCGTAGTGAGCGTGTGGGTGCATGCACTGACTGTCGCCGCTATTGGGGAAAATTCCGTGCTGGCGAAATTGACGAAGCGGAAAAAGATGAAGTGAATGACCAATTGGTAGCTAGTGTAGGCACCTGCTCAGTCATGGGCACTGCTAGTACGATGGCATGTATCTCTGAAGCCCTCGGCATGACTGTGCCTGGCGGAGCAACACCGCCTGCTGTCACTGCCGACCGTATTCGGATTGCAGAAGAAACTGGTACTCGCGCTGTGCAAATGGCAAAAGACGGCTTAATGATTGATAAGGTATTAACAGCAGATGCTTTTGAGAACGCGATGCGTGTTTTATTGGCGATTGGCGGATCGACTAACGGCATCGTGCATTTAGCTGCTATCGCTGGTCGTATGGGGCTAGAGATTGACTTGGATGCACTCGATAAGATGGGTGATGAGACGCCAGTGTTGGTGGATTTGAAGCCCTCTGGTGATCACTACATGGAAAACTTCCATGATGCTGGTGGTATGACTACGCTGCTACGTGAACTGAAGCCTTTGTTAAAACTAGACGCAATGACAGTAACGGGTCGCACCTTAGGTGAAGAGATTGATGCAGCTCCGCCAAGCTTTAAGCAAGATGTAGTGCGCAAGTTCGATAACCCGATTTATCCACGTGGCAGCATTGCAGTTTTGCATGGCAATTTAGCACCCGGTGGCGCCATCATTAAACAATCCGCTGCCAATGAAAAGCTCATGGAGCATGAGGGGCGCGCTGTTGTTTTTGAAAACAGTGAAGATCTAGCCAATCGTATTGATAGTCCAGACTTAGATGTAATGGCGGATGATATTTTGGTGCTGAAGAATATTGGCCCTAAAGGCGCACCTGGTATGCCTGAAGCGGGGTATATTCCGATTCCGATGAAGCTTGCACGTGCTGGTGTAAAAGATATTGTGCGAATTTCTGATGGGCGCATGAGTGGTACTGCGTTCGGAACCATCGTGTTGCACGTGACTCCAGAGGCTGCAGTAGGTGGGCCACTCGCATTTGTAAATAATGGAGACCGCATTCGCTTGAGCGTGAAGAATCGTGAGATTAGTTTGTTGGTCTCAGATGAAGAGTTAGCTAAGCGTGCAAAAGACAATCCAGTAATAGAGCCCACTGCAGAGCGGGGCTATCTCAAACTATTCTTAGATACAGTTACGCAAGCAGACAAGGGCGTTGATTTTGATTTCTTGAGAGCAGTGAAGATGGTGGGTAAGACGCCAAAACGTTGAGCCAATCAATACTATAAAAAATAGAAGTAAAGAAAAACGCCACCCTGTTGGGTGGCGTTTGACTATTACAGACTTCAAAATGGTGGAGTCGGCGGGAATCGAACCCGCGTCCGCAAATCCTCTACAACAAGTTCTACATACTTAGTCATATCATTTAATTTAGCTAGCTAGTCACAGACTGACATGTTCCACGCTGGCGATTCACTAAGTTTTCGAATCATTCCCCGTGACATGAAATGATCTTATCTCTTGTAAATGACCCTGATCTAGCTTGCGCTAGCTGACCCAAGAGAGAATCAGTTCAGGGGCAACCGCAATTAAGCGGCTAGTGCGAAACGTTCGTCGTTTGCAGTTATTACATTCCCATTGATTTACGAGATAACGGGTCCTCGGTATGCCCTTGATGCTTTGTAATCCACGTCGAAACCATGTCGACCCCGGAGTTCATGCATTGGAAATTCTATTTTAAGGCGCTTACCCCTAAATTGCTTGTTATCTTTTTATCTCCCTACTGTGGGGAAGATGATTGCTAACAATTCTTTTGGGTGGTGCACAAGATAATCCGCTCCCCAAGCCTCTGGAGGCTCCTCACAGCCACAATAGCCATAGGCTGCTGCGATTGTCTGCATGCCCGCTGCTTTACCAGCCACGATGTCTCTGATGTCATCACCTACATATACTGATTTGGTCGGGTCAACGTTGGCAAGTCTTGCTGCGTGCAAAATGGGCTCAGGATGGGGTTTTGAATGGGGGGTGGTGTCACCAGAAACTGTTGATACTGCCCTTTGACGCAAGCCCATTAATTCAGTTAAGGGATTGGTGAAGCGCTCGCTTTTATTCGTGACAATCCCCCAAGGTAGCTTTGCACCATCTAATTGATCTAGCAGATGATCAACCCCATCAAAAATCACGCTGTTTACTAACAGCGCCTTTTCATAGTTTGAGAAGAATTCATCTCGAAGTGGAATGAAATCAGGGTGATCGGTGTCGATCCCAAATGCCCCTTTAATCAATCCACGAGCCCCTGCTGAAGCGCGGGGACGTAATACCTCATATTGCATGGGTGGAAGATTGCGAGCAATGAGGAGTTGGTTGGCGGCTGCAACAAGGTCTGGAGCTGTGTCAGCAAGAGTGCCATCTAGGTCAAAAAATATGCCATTGTAAGGACTTACTAACCCGCCACTCATTTGCGCACAACAATCATGTAGTTCACATCCACATCTTCCCCTAATTTGTAGACTTGCGTGATGGGGTTGTAAGTCATCCCCTTCATGCCGAGCATTTCTAATCCAGCGTGACGGGTAAATGCGACTAATTCGGAGGGTTTAATGAATTTGGCGTATTCATGGGTACCCTTGGGGAGCAGTCGCAAGATGTATTCAGCGCCAATAATGGCAAATAAGTAGGACTTGGGATTGCGGTTCAGGGTGCTAAAAAAGAGGGTGCCGCCTGGCTTGCAGAGGTTTGCACAAGCTTGAACCACAGAGGCTGGATCCGGAACATGCTCGAGCATCTCCATGCAGGTTATGACGTCATACTGCCCGGGCTCTTCATCGGCTAGTGCTTCAGCTGAAATTGAGCGGTATTTGAGGGTTGCACCCACTTCAAGTGCATGTAACTCGGCGACTTTCAGGGCCTTTTCGGATAGGTCGATACCGCAGGTATCGGCACCTGACTGCGCAATCGACTCTGCCAGAATTCCGCCGCCACAACCAACATCTAAAACTTTCTTGCCTTGGAGATCAACATAAGACTTTATCCAATTAAGGCGCAAGGGGTTAATGGCATGCAAGGGCTTGAATTCACTCTGGGGATCCCACCAGCGATGGGCTAGAGCGCTAAATTTAGCGATTTCAGATTGATCGACGTTCATAAGAGTAAAGACGCATTAAGCGCGTTGAAATAGGTGAATCACGAATATAGCGGAAATAAAAAAGCCCGGCAGAACCGGGCTTTTTTACAAGTAAAAAGAATTACTTAACTGCAGCTGTACCAACAACTTCGATGTCGGTGCGGCGGTTCTTAGCGCGACCTTCGGCAGTTGCATTGCTTGCAACTGGATTGCTCTTGCCTTTAGATTCTGTGTAAATACGGCTACCGTCAACACCTTTGCTTACTAGGTAAGCTTTAACTGACTGAGCGCGACGCTGGCCGAGAGCCATGTTGTAGGCATCAGTACCAACGCTATCAGTGTTACCAACAGCAATAATTACTTCTAATTTGATTTTGCTTAAGTCTTTAGCGATTTTGTCTAAAGTTGCTTGACCTTCTGCCTTCAATGTTGCTTTATCGAAGTCATAGAGTGTGTCAGCTTGCAAAGTGATTTTGCTTTGTGTAACGCTTGATTTAGCAGCAGCAGCAGCTTTAGGAGCCAAGAAACCATCGCAACCCTTTGCAGCAGTCGCAGGTGTCCAGCTAGCATCACGCCAGCATAATGTGCCGTCGCCGTTTTTCCAAGAAATGCCGGTGGCGTTGGCCCAGTTGTCAACGTTTTGGGCGGAAGTAGCAGTCGCAGCAACAGTGATAACGCCAGCAAATACTAGTTTTAGGGTTTTGTTCATTTTTAGTCCTCAAAAATCTCTTTTTTAATTAAAGTCAAACTTAAATGTAATTCGCCCTACTTTGAAGCAAAAACCGCAAAGCGACACATCTCAATTTCGTACAAACTGTCAGAATATTAGCATAGGGGCTATCAGTCATCAAAATGATATTATTTCTAAATGGAACAAGCCGCTAAAGAAACACTACCAATATCCCTAGAAGACGAAATGCGGCGGTCCTATTTGGACTACGCAATGAGCGTCATTGTCGGCAGAGCCCTGCCAGACGTACGTGACGGCCTCAAACCGGTTCATCGCCGGGTCTTATTCGCGATGTATGAATTAAACAACGATTGGAACCGCGCTTACAAAAAATCTGCCCGTATAGTTGGCGATGTGATCGGTAAATACCATCCACATGGCGATTCTGCGGTGTATGACACCATTGTTCGCATGGCCCAGGACTTCTCTCTGCGCTATATGCTGGTTGACGGGCAGGGCAACTTTGGCTCCGTAGACGGTGACAACGCTGCTGCAATGCGCTATACCGAGATCCGCCTTCGTAAGATTGCCCATGAGTTATTGGCTGATTTAGACAAGGAAACCGTAGATTTTGGGCCAAATTACGACGGTAGCGAGAAAGAGCCCCTGATTCTTCCTGCAAAAGTGCCTAATTTGCTGATTAACGGTAGCTCAGGCATTGCCGTGGGTATGGCGACCAATATCCCTCCCCATAACCTGGATGAGGTGGTTACGGCCTGTTTACACGTCTTGCACAACCCAGAATGCACGATCGACGAGTTAATTGAGATCATCCCAGCGCCGGATTTTCCGACCGCCGGCATTATTTATGGTGTTCAAGGGGTTCGTGAGGGCTATCGCACCGGCCGCGGCCGCGTAGTGATGCGTGCAAAGACCCATTTTGAAGACCTTGACAAGGGTGCTCGTCAGGCGATCATAGTTGATGAGTTGCCTTATCAGGTAAACAAAAAGAACTTGCTCGAGCGGATTGCCGAGTTAGTCAATGAGAAAAAAGTAGAAGGCATCTCTGATCTGCGTGATGAGTCTGATAAGTCAGGTATGCGCGTAGTCATCGAGCTCAAGCGCGGTGAAGTACCTGAAGTGGTTCTTAATAATTTATATAAGAGCACTCAACTGCAAGATAACTTCGGTATGAACATGGTGGCCCTAGTAGACAACCAGCCACGTCTGTTGAATCTGAAGCAAATGCTGGAGTACTTCTTGCAACACCGTCGCGAAGTGGTGACACGTCGTACGATTTTTGAATTACGCAAAGCACGCGAGCGTGGCCATGTCTTAGAAGGTTTGGCAGTTGCGTTGGCAAATATTGATGAATTTATTGCCATTATTAAAGCTGCAGCAAACCCCGTAGTTGCTAAGCAAGAATTGATGAGTAAGGCTTGGGACTCTTCCATGGTGCGCGAGATGTTGGCTCGTGCCGAGACTGATACTCCAGGCGGTCGCAATGCTTACCGTCCCGAAGGTTTGTTGCCAGAGTACGGTATGCAAACTACTGGTCTCTATCGTTTGTCTGATAGTCAAGCACAAGAAATTTTGCAGATGCGTTTGCAGCGCTTGACTGGTCTTGAGCAAGACAAGATCGTCAATGAGTACAAAGATGTAATGGCAGAGATTTCGGATTTGCTCGACTTACTCGCCAAGCCAGAGCGTGTCACTCAAGTCATTGAGTCTGAATTGAAAGAAGTTCAAGCGGAATTTGGTATTGCTGGTGGTGACTCTGGACGTCGTTCATTTATTGAAATGAATGCAACCGAGTTGTTTACAGAAGATCTGATCACTCCACAAGATATGGTGGTTACGCTCTCGAACACGGGCTACATGAAGAGTCAGCCTCTAAGTGAATACCGTGCCCAAAAACGAGGTGGTCGTGGCAAACAAGCTGCAGCTACCAAGAATGAAGACTGGATTGAGACACTTTTCGTTGCCAACACACATGACATCATCCTGTGCTTCTCTGATCGTGGACGTATGTACTGGCTCAAAGTGTGGGAAGTTCCACAAGGTAGCCGAAATTCACGCGGTAAGCCAATCGTGAATATGTTCCCGCTGATTGAGGGCGAAAAGATTACTGTGATTCTCCCGATCAAGGGATATCAAGATGATCATTACGTCTTTATGGCGACGAGCTTGGGTACAGTGAAGAAGACGCGTTTGTCTGACTTCTCTAATCCGCGTAAGGCCGGAATTATTGCTGTCGACTTAAATGAAAACGACTTCTTGGTTGGTGCAGCAATTACGGATGGTCAGCATGATGTGATGCTGTTCTCCGACGCTGGCAAAGCTGTACGCTTTGATGAGAACGACGTGCGTCCAATGGGTCGTACAGCGCGCGGTGTGCGTGGCATGAACTTAGGTGAAGGTCATCAAGTAATTGCCATGCTGGTTGCCCCAGCTGAAGCTGCTGAAGGCGCTGAAGCAGCTGTCGTTGATCCAAATGGTCTCGCAATTCCTAATAGCGTATTAACTGCAACAGAAAATGGTTTTGGTAAGCGTACTCCGATTGGTGAATATACCCGTCATGGTCGTGGCACTAAAGGCATGATTGCAATTCAAACAACTGAGCGAAACGGAAAAGTAGTTGCCGCTGCTTTGGTATCTCCAGAAGATCAAATTATGTTGATTACTACTGGCGGTATTTTGGTGCGCACTCGTGTTTCAGAGATTCGTGAGATGGGGCGCGCAACACAAGGCGTTACTTTGATCAACGTGGATGAAGGTACCCGTTTGTCTGGCTTGCAGCGGATTGCTGAAAGCGATTCTGATGATGAGAGCGATCTTGAAGATGGTGAAGACGGCGATCCAGCGCTTGATTCCAATCCTGATGAAGCTGGTGATGCCTAATTGGCATTCATTAAAGGTTAATTAGCTCATCATGACGTTTGACCGCCGCATTTTCAATTTCGCTGCGGGGCCGGCTACCTTGCCTGAAGAGGTATTGAAGCAGGCTGCTGCAGAGATGTTGAATTGGCAAGGCTTGGGTGCAAGCGTCATGGAAGTGAGTCATCGAGGCAAAGAGTTCATGGCCTTGTATGAGGAAGTATTGCAAGACTTACGCACCCTCATGGAAATCCCGGATTCCTATGAAATATTGATGCTTCAAGGTGGTGGATTAGGTCAGAATGCTGCCATTCCCATGAACCTGATGCCCTTAGCCAAAAATGGCCCAAAGGCAGATTTTTTAGTAACTGGCGTTTGGTCGGAAAAGTCGTATAAAGAAGCGGAGAAGTATGGTGTTGCTCATTTAGCAGCCTCTTCTGCGGCTGAAAAATTCAATACGATTCCTGCGAGATCTACTTGGCAACTATCAGATGATGCTGCTTACGTTCATTACTGTGCGAACGAAACCATTGGTGGCGTAGAGTTTCCAGATGTACCTGATGTCAATGGCAAGCTTTTGGTTGCCGATATTTCTAGCAATATCCTTTCCAGAGAAATCGACATCACAAAATGTGGGGTTTGGTTTGGCGGCGCACAAAAAAACATTGGCCCATCTGGCGTAACGATTGTGATCGTTCGCAAAGACTTGATGGGACACAGTATGAAAATTACGCCATCGATTTGGGATTGGTCTAAACAAGCAGCAACTGACTCCATGTTAAATACGCCGCCCACTTTCTCGATTTATATGGCGGGACTAGGCTTTAAGTGGTTACTCAAGCAGGGCGGTGTAAAAGCGATTGAGAAACGCAATCTAGAAAAAGCAGATTTGCTATATAACTTCTTGGATCAGAGTAGTTTGTATGAGAATCGCGTTACCAAAGAATATCGCTCCAGAATGAACGTCACCTTTTTCCTAAAGAATGAAAATTTAAATGCCCAGTTTCTTGAGCAATCTAATGCAGCAGGCTTGGTTGCCTTGCGTGGCCATAAGGCGGCAGGCGGTATGCGCGCGAGTATTTACAACGCAATGCCATTAGAAGGCGTCAAGGCCTTAGTGGAATTTATGCGTGACTTTGAAAGGCGTGCTTAATGAGCTCCAAAGACCAAAGTACAGAAGAACAGCGCCTAGCGCCCATCCGCGACAAGATTGATGCACTAGATGCGCAGATTTTAGATTTGTTGTCACAGCGTGCAAAAGCTGCCCAAGAGGTTGGCCATATTAAAGGTGGATTTTCATCGCCAGTATTTAGGCCGGAGCGTGAGCGTCAAGTTGTTGCGCGCATACAGGAGCTTAGTAAGGGCCCGTTATTGCCTGATGGTATTGCTGCCATTTGGCGTGAGGTAATGTCGGCTTGCCGTGCCTTAGAGGCTCGTCAGACCATTGCCTATCTTGGACCAGTAGGAACATTTTCAGAGCAAGCAGCCCAAACCTATTTTGGCCACTCGATTGCGGGTCTTCCTTGTAATAGTTTGGATGAAGTATTTAAAGCGGTAGAGAAGGGCGCGGCGCAGTTTGGTGTTGTGCCTGTAGAAAATTCCAGTGAAGGTGCGATTTCAAGAACCTTAGATTTGCTTCTAGATTCTCCGATGCGAATTAGTGGTGAAGTGGTACTGCCTATTCGCCACCATCTTTTAACGAAGAGCGGTAGCTTAGATGGCGTAACTACGGTTTGTGCTCACGCCCAAGCGTTGGCGCAATGTCAGCAATGGTTGAGTTTGCATGCACCCCACTTAAAGCGTCAGGCAGTGAGTAGTAATGCAGAGGCTGCTCGTCTGGCTGCCAACGATCCTACTTTGGCGGCGATTGCTGGTGATCCTGCACAAGAAGCTTATGGATTGCAGGCGGTCGCTGCACAGATTCAAGATGATCCGCATAACCGTACACGTTTTGTCGTGGTCGGTACTTACGAATGTCAGCCTACCGGCAAAGATCAAACCTCTCTAGTGCTATCGGTGGATAACCAGCCAGGTGCTGTGCATCGTTTATTGGAGCCCTTGGCTAAACATGGTGTTTCCATGAATCGCTTTGAGTCTCGCCCTGCTCGCAAAGGAACTTGGGAGTACCACTTTTATATCGATGTATCGGGACACGCTGAAGATGCAAAAGTAGCTAAAGCTTTGGAAGAGTTAAAAACTACAGCTGCTTTTTATAAAAACCTTGGCTCATATCCTCATTCAGCATGACATCAAAATCTAATATTGGCTTAAAGCATATCCATGCGATAGCCCCCTATGTCGGCGGGCGACCTATCAGTGAGGTTGCACGTGAGTACGGCCTTGATGAAAATAAGATCGTGAAACTCGCATCCAATGAGAACCCATTGGGTATGCCAAAGTCCGCGCAAGATGCGATGCTCAAGGCTGCGAGTGACTTAGGTCGCTATCCAGATTCGAATGGCTTTGAATTAAAGAATGTTTTATCAGCGCGCTTAGGTGTCCCAGCGGATTGGATTACCTTGGGCAATGGCAGTAACGACATTTTGGAATTAGCTGCACGCGCAGTAGCTCAAGCTGGCGATGAGGTGATTTTCTCTAAACACGCCTTTGCGGTTTATCCATTAGCGACACAAGCTGTTGGTGCTAAGGCGATTGAAGTGGCTGCAACTGCAATGTATGGCCATGACCTGCCTGCCATGTTGCAAGCAGTTAAAGCCTCAGGTGATAAAGCGAAGTTAGTGTTTGTGGCCAACCCGAATAATCCGACCGGTAGCTACTTAACTGCTAAAGAGATCGAAGATTTCTTAATGGCTGTACCCACTCATGTGGTGGTCGTATTGGATGAGGCTTATAACGAGTACCTTAACCCAGAGCAGCGCTATGACGCTATTGCATGGGTGAAGCGTTTCCCCAATATGATTTTGTCTCGTAGCTTCTCAAAGGCTTACGGCTTAGCAGGTCTTCGTATTGGCTATGGGGTAGCGCAGCCTGCTTTGACTGATTTGCTCAACCGCATTCGTCAGCCATTTAATGTGAATAGTCTTGCACAAGCCGCGGCGATCGCAGCGTTCCAAGATTCTGCTTTCTTGCAGCAGGGCTTTGAATTGAATCGCGCGGGTTTAGTTCAGCTAACGCAAGCATTTGATGCGCTTGGCTTAACTTACCTTCCGTCGGCTGGCAACTTTGTATTGGTGAGAGTGGGTGAGGATGATGGCGCAGGCGCTCGCATTAATTTAGAGCTACTCAAGCGCGGCATTATTGTTCGTCCTGTTGGCAACTACGGCTTGCCACAATGGTTGCGTATTTCCATCGGCTTGCCCCAAGAGAATGCAGTCTTTATTGACGCCCTTAAAGATATCTTGGCGCAGCAGTAATTCAAGGTCTATTAGATAAATTTCATAAGACAATGGCCATCATTAATCCATCCAGTAATTACGGAACCGTCGCGATTGTTGGTGTTGGTTTAATTGGTGCCTCCTTGGGTCTAGCATTAAAAAAAGCGGGAGTGGTCAATGAGGTCTTGGGTGTTGGCCGTAGCGCTCCTAATCTAGATCAAGCTCTTAAGATCGGTGCTATAGATGCTGTAGTTGACCTAGCTAAGGCGGCTCAGCAAGCTGATGTGATTGTATTGTGCATGCCAGTGGCGCAGATGCGCGCAGCCTTTGAAGCCATCGAACCTCATCTTGAGCCCAGAACAATGATTACCGATGCGGGCAGCACTAAGGGTGACGTGATTTTGGCTGCTAAAGAAGTCTTGGGTAAAAAAGCTTGTCAGTTTGTGCCGGCGCATCCGATTGCAGGTGGTGCGCAACATGGTGCAAGTGCAGCAAAAGCGGATTTATTTGAAGGCAAGCAAACCATCCTGTGTCCGCTACAAGAAAACTCCCCGCAAGATATAGATTTAATCGAAGGCTTTTGGCAGTCAGCTGGCTCCGTTGTTAAAAAGATTTCCTGTGTCCAGCATGATGCGATTTATGCGGCAGTCTCTCATCTGCCACACCTCTTGTCTTACGCATTAATGGCCAGTGTTGTGAACTCAGAAGATGCCGACCAAAAGCTCAGTCATGTGGGCGCAGGCTTCAAAGATTTCACCCGCATCGCTGCCTCGAGTCCCGAGATGTGGCGAGATATTTGTTTGGGTAATCGAACGGCAGTTCTTAAAGAGCTTGATCAATATTTGCTCATCGTGAACCACATGCGTAAATTGATTGCTGAGAATGATGGTTCTGGCTTGGAGAAGTTGTTCAACAAGGCTAGCAAAGCACGCCAAGATTTGGATGGGCTTTGATGAGTGGCTTACCGAATATCAAAATTGGACCATTCAAGCGAGCACAAGGCTCAATTGTCTTGCCTGGATCAAAAAGTATTTCAAATCGCGCCTTGTTACTAGCCGCCCTATCTTCAGGCACAACAACCCTTAAAAATCTTCTAGATGCTGACGATACCCAGGTGATGCGTAATGCGCTTCGCCAGCTGGGTTTATCGGTGATTGATCTAGCTGACAATGTCTGCGTGGTTGAAGGTTGTGGTGGTAAGTTCCCAGTGCAAAACGCAGATCTCTTTATGGGTAATGCTGGTACGGCAATTCGTCCGCTAACAGCAGCTCTAGCAATGCAAGGTGGTAACTACCGTCTATCTGGTGTGCCCCGTATGCACGAAAGACCTATTCGAGATTTAGTAGATGGTCTGCGCCAAGTGGGCGCAAAGATTGATTACGAATTACAAGAAGGTTATCCGCCAATTAAAATTCTTGCTGCGGATATTGCAATTCAAGATGTGGTGAGGGTACGCGGCGATGTCTCTAGCCAATTCCTGACTGCCTTGTTGATGGCCCTGCCTTTAGTTGCAAAAGAGCCTGTCAAGATTGAAGTTATCGGCGAATTGATTTCTCGTCCTTATATCGATATCACGCTTAAGCTGATGGCGCGCTTTGGCGTCAAAGTAGCTTGCCCTGATGCGCAGTCGTTTGTGATTCCTGCTAAGACTTCTGATGCGGTATACCAAAGTCCTGGAGCGCTTTCTGTGGAGGGTGATGCATCTTCTGCTTCTTACTTCTTGGCGCTTGGCGCGATTGGTGGTGGACCAGTGCGTGTATTAGGTGTTGGAAGCGAAAGTATCCAGGGTGATGTGGCTTTTGCTGATGCGCTCGCTTTAATGGGTGCGAAGATTTCATCGGGCGAAGATTGGATTGAAGTTGCTGGCGTTCGGAATGCCAACGGCAAGCTCAATGGCATCACGATCGATTGCACGGAGATTCCGGATGCGGCGATGACTTTGGCTGCTGCGGCTTTATTTGCTGAGGGTCCCACTCGCTTAAACAATATTGCGAGCTGGCGCGTGAAGGAAACTGATCGTATTGCGGCCATGGCTAAGGAATTAAAGAAGGTGGGCGCTATTGTCGAGGAGGGCGCCGATTACATCGTGGTGCAAGCCCCCAAATCATTCGCCGACTGGAAATTTCCTGCTCAGGGTATCGATACTTATGACGACCATCGCATGGCAATGTGTTTCTCATTAGCTGCTTTTGGCCCCAATGCTCTCCAGATCAATGACCCTAATTGCGTTGCCAAAACCTTCCCTACTTACTTTGCTGAATTTGCAAAGATCGTTTCCTAAAAGTCCTTTTTAATGAATTTGCCGCCAGTCATCGCCATTGATGGACCTACAGCCTCTGGCAAAGGGACTGTCGCCTCCTTAGTGGCTAAAAAGTTAGGCTTTCATTATCTGGATAGTGGGGCGCTATATCGACTGGTTGCCTTGGGTAGTCAAAAAGCGTCCATTGAGCCTCAAAATGGCCCAGAACTGGGTATTTTGGCTAAAAAACTAGTGATTTCGTTCAAAAATGGCCAAATTTTGCTCAATTCGGAAGATGTGACAGATGCTATTCGTACCGAAAGCATTGGTTTGCGCGCGTCCGCAATAGCAGTACATCCAGAGGTTAGGCAGGCTTTAGTGGGTGTTCAGCATGGTTTTAGGGTGGCTCCAGGCTTGGTTGCTGATGGTCGCGATATGGCAAGCGTGATTTTCCCGGATGCTGTTCTGAAGATTTTCCTCACGGCAACAGCTGAGGCTAGAGCAGAACGTCGGTATAAGCAATTGATAGCTAAGGGAATTTCTGCTAAACTAGAGCACTTGCTGCATGATTTACAAGAGCGCGATGCCAGAGACAGTAGTCGAGGTACAGCCCCTTTGTTAGTCGCAGACGGCGCCGAAGTGCTAGAAACATCGGAATTATCGATAGATCAAGCAGTTAAGACGGTTTTAGATTGGTATCAATCAAAAGTTGCTTAATTTTTGGTGGGCAGTTAACAGAAGTGGAAGTAGAAGTAGAAGTTGTTTTGGCGTCTTAAGAAACTCTACAACGCGATTATCTAATTTAGCGTGTTTCTTGGGGCTTTTTTAACCTAACCCGTCAGGCCTTCTGGCGGCACAAAGTGAATATATAAATGTCTGAATCATTTGCAGAACTATTTGAAGAATCATTAACCCGATCGAATATGAAGACCGGCCAAGTTATTTCGGCTGAAGTACTTCGCATCGACCATAACTTCGTCGTTGTTAACGCTGGATTGAAATCCGAAGCGTTTATTCCTGTTGAAGAATTCCATAACGACGCTGGCGAGATTGAAGTAGCTCCTGGCGATTTCGTTTCTGTTGCTATTGACGCTCTTGAGAATGGCTATGGCGACACAATCCTCTCCCGTGACAAAGCAAAACGCTTGGCATCATGGATGAATTTGGAAAAAGCGCTTGAGCAAGCTGAGATCGTTACTGGTACTGTTACCGGTAAGGTTAAAGGCGGCTTGACTGTCATGGTTAACGGTATCCGCGCATTCTTGCCTGGATCACTCGTTGATACACGCCCAATCAAGGACACCAGCCCTTACGAAGGTAAGACGATGGAGTTTAAGGTTATCAAGCTTGACCGCAAGCGTAACAACGTAGTGTTGTCACGTCGCGCAGTTGTTGAAGCTAGTCAAGGTGAAGAGCGCGCGAAGTTGATGTCTAACCTCAAAGAAGGTAGCGTTGTTCAAGGTATCGTTAAAAATATTACTGACTACGGCGCGTTCGTGGACCTCGGTGGTATTGATGGCCTCTTGCACATTACCGATTTGGCATGGCGTCGTGTGCGTCACCCAAGCGAGATGTTGACTGTTGGTCAAGAAGTGACCGCGAAGATTTTGAAGTTCGATCAAGAGAAAAACCGTGTTTCACTCGGCGTGAAACAACTTGGCGATGATCCATGGGTTGGTATCGCTCGTCGTTACCCACCAAACACCCGTTTATTCGGTAAGGTAACCAACCTGACTGACTACGGCGCGTTCGTAGAAATCGAATCTGGTATCGAAGGTTTGGTACACGTTTCTGAAATGGACTGGACTAACAAGAACGTTGCTCCAAGCAAAGCTACTGCATTAGGAACCGAAGTGGAAGTGATGGTTCTGGATATTGATGAAGACAAGCGTCGTATTAGCTTGGGCATCAAGCAGTGCAAAGCAAATCCATGGGAAGAGTTCTCACGTGGCCAACAAAAAGGCGACAAGTTGACTGGCGCAATCAAGTCTATTACTGACTTTGGTGTATTCATTGGCTTGCCTGGCGGTATTGACGGTTTGGTTCACCTCTCAGACATTTCTTGGAATGAGCCAGGAGAAGAAACTGTTAAGAAATACAAAAAAGGCGATGAAGTTGAAGCTACTGTATTGGCTATTGATGTTGAGAAAGAGCGCATCTCTCTTGGTATTAAGCAGTTGTCTGGTGACCCATTCAACAACTACACATCCGTAAGCGACAAGGGTAGCCTTGTAACTGGTACTGTGAAGGCTGTTGATGCTAAGGGTGCAACTATTCACTTGGCTGATGAAGTTGAAGCTTACTTACGTGCCTCTGAGATCTCAACAGACCGCGTTGAAGATGCACGCAATGTATTGAAAGAAGGCGATAGCGTAACTGCAATGATCATCAATATTGATCGCAAGTCACGTGTAATCAATCTTTCAATCAAAGCAAAAGACAGCTCTGACCAACAAGATGCTATTAGCAAGCTCCAAGGTGATGCGCAGTCTGGCACAACCAATTTGG
This sequence comes from Polynucleobacter duraquae, assembly GCF_000973625.1. Lineage (NCBI taxonomy): Bacteria > Pseudomonadati > Pseudomonadota > Betaproteobacteria > Burkholderiales > Burkholderiaceae > Polynucleobacter > Polynucleobacter duraquae. Next base: position 1,541,518 of record NZ_CP007501.1, on the reverse strand, counting down.
GCGCTTTGTTAAAAGCAAAAATGGACAATCAAGGCTAAATCAATATCGCCGCTTTCCGGTAGGAGAGCGGCGGTTTTTTATTGATAGATATGTCAGATCAAGAGCAACAAGCAATTACCCGTTCCGAGCTCGTGGAGAGTTTGGCGGAGCAGTTTCCCCAGCTACTACCAAGAGACGTAGAGTTGGCAGTAAAAACTTTGCTAGACACAATGACTCACGCTTTGGCTGAAGGTAAGCGGATTGAGTTGCGCGGTGTTGGTAGTTTCGTTTTGCATCACCGTCCTGCACGTACAGGTCGTAACCCAAAATCTGGTGAGAAGGTGTTGATCCCAGAAAAGCGTGTGCCCCATTTCAAGCCGGGTAAAGAATTACGTGAACGTGTTGATTACAATCCTCTGAAGCAGGTGAGCCCTAAAGAGGGTTCTGGTGCCTAGTCACATAGCGCATATCCAGTGGTCCATTCGGACCATTTTTTTATTTAAGTTCTGCATAGCATGATTCAGATTGCTACCTCCTGGCTACTGTTAATACCAGTCATGTTTGGGATTGGCTGGTTGGCTAGTCGCTGGGATTTGCGCCTTGAAAATCGCATGGATGAGCGTGAGCGTATGCGTCAGCAGCGTTCAACCTTTAAAGGCTTAAGCCTCTTATTAAATGAGCAGCCTGATCAGGCAATTGAAACCTTGGTGAAGATCGCTCAGCTTGATCCTGAAACAATCGATCTTCACTTTGCTTTAGGTAATTTATTCCGTCGCCGTGGCGAAACTGAGCGTGCAATTCGAGTGCATCAACACCTAGCTAATCGCGATGACTTAAAGCCACGCGATCGAGACCACGCTGCCTATGAATTAGGCCGTGATTTTTTACGTGCTGGTCTGTTAGATCGCGCTGAAGCATCATTAAATCGTGTGGGTGAAGGCAAGTTTGCTGCCCCTGCAAAAGAGAGTCTGCTCGAGATGTATCAAATTGAGCGGGACTGGAAAAAAGCCATCATTGCTGCTAGTGAGCTCGAGGCCTTACAAGGAAAATCACATCACACCGAGATTGCACAGTTTCATTGTGAGCTGGGTCAAGAAGCATTGCGTCGCAAAGATTTACCAGAGGTTGAGCAATCTATTCAATTGGCATTACAAGCGGTCCCGCATCATGCACGTGCACTCATTTTGCAAGGTGACTATTTGATAGCCATGGATCGCCCAGCTCAGGCAATCGATGTATGGGCTGTAATTGCGAAGACTCACCCTGCTTACATGCATTTGCTTGCGGATCGCTGGATGGCCGCGCATACAGCGCTTGATAAGGCTGATTTAGGTTTGGGCGCGCTTTGCGAGTTGCTGCAAACCCAAGCCTCTGGTGAGTTGCTCGACATTGTGCAAAAACATATGACCCAAATTCGTGGGGCACAAGCTACTGAGGTGATGCTAGTTGAGGTGATGCAGCATTCACCAAGTTTGAGCGCCCTTTCAAAATTGGCGCAAACACGTTTGGCATTAGCTGAGAGTAATGGCACCCCAGAGCGAGTTTCTGATTTACAGGCAACATTGAGTTTATTGAAGCAGCGTACGACCAGTTTGGCTCGCTATACCTGTGGTAACTGTGGTTTCCGTGCGCGTCGTTTTTACTGGCAGTGCCCAGGCTGTAATCATTGGGAGGCATACTCACCAAGACGCAGTGAGGGAGCTGTTCCTAGCGGCCCTTCGATGTAATCTGAGTGGCAATTACTAATTAAATATTGAATTATTTGGAGCTATCTTGAAAGTCACCATCATTGGCAGCGGTTACGTTGGTCTTGTTACTGGCGCTTGCTTAGCAGAGCAGGGTAATAACGTTTTTTGCGTAGACGTAGATTCCAAGAAGATTGAGATTCTCAATTCTGGCGGCGTCCCTATTTACGAGCCAGGCTTAAAAGAGATGATTGAGCGCAACCGCGCGGCGGGCCGCCTGCAATTCTCTACTGATATTGCCGCCTCGGTTGCCCATGGTGACATTCAATTTATTGCAGTTGGCACTCCGCCAGATGAAGATGGTTCTGCTGATTTGCAATACGTTGTAGCAGCCGCTCGCAACATTGGTCGTCATATGAGCACTCCTAAAGTGATCGTCGACAAGTCGACTGTGCCAGTAGGTACGGCAGATAAAGTTTTAGCAGCGATTACCGAGGAGCTCAATAACAGAGGGCTCTCACCAGAGCTTTGTTCAGTAGTTTCTAATCCAGAGTTCCTCAAAGAGGGCGCTGCAGTAGAGGACTTCATGCGCCCGGATCGCATTGTGATCGGTACGCAAAATACCCCAGCAGGTTTGCGTGCTAAAGAGCAAATGCGCAAACTCTATGCCCCATTTAATCGCCACCATGAGCGCACCTATTACATGGATGTAAAGAGTGCTGAGCTCACTAAATATGCAGCTAATGCGATGTTGGCAACTCGCATCTCTTTTATGAACGAGTTAGCCAATCTGGCTGACTTAGTTGGCGCCGATATTGAAGCAGTTCGCCAAGGCATTGGTTCAGACTCCCGCATTGGTTATGGCTTTTTATATTCCGGTACTGGCTATGGCGGCTCCTGCTTTCCAAAAGACGTTTCTGCCTTATCAAAGACTGCTATTGAGCATGGACGTGATCTAAAGATTCTAGATGCTGTTGAAGCAGTAAACGAAGCTCAAAAGTACATTCTCGTAGAGAAGATTGAAAAACGATTTGGTGCTGACCTTAAGGGTAAGAAGTTTGCGATGTGGGGTTTAGCATTTAAACCAAATACCGACGATATGCGCGAAGCCCCTAGTCGAGTCATCATCCAGGAGTTAGTTAAACGCGGCGCCCAAATAGTGGCCCATGACCCCGTAGCGATGCCGGAAACTCGGCATTGCCTTGAGGTGGACTTTAAAGGTAATCCAGAAGGTCTTAAACAGGTCACTTTGGTGGATGATCCGATGGTTGCTACCCAAGGGGCTGACGCTCTCGTGATCGTGACTGAGTGGAAAGCCTTCCGAAGCCCTGACTTTGACCTGCTCAAAGCCAAACTGAAGAACCCCATCATCTTTGATGGCCGTAATCTGTATGAGCCACAAGCTATGCAAGAATTAGGTATTGAGTACCAAGGTATTGGTCGTCATAATTAATAGTAAGTACAGAAATCCATAAGAGAGATTAGAGAGATTAGTTACATCGTGGAAAAAGCTAACCGAGAACAATTTTCTAAAGCCCGCTTATTGGTAGTGGGTGACGTCATGCTTGATCGCTATTGGTTTGGTGATACGAATCGGATCTCTCCTGAGGCGCCAGTACCCGTTGTTCAAGTAGGTAAGATTGATGAGCGTTTAGGTGGCGCTGCCAACGTGGCTCGTAACGTTGCAGCTCTTGGTGCTAAGACAACGATCTTGGGTGTAATTGGCGATGATGAGCCAGGACGACACGTTACAGATCTTTTGAAATCCAGTGGCGTTGATAGTCAATTAGAAGTTGACGGCAAAGTGCCAACAACTGTGAAGTTACGAGTTATCGCAAGACAGCAGCAGTTGATACGTTTGGACTTTGAAGAGGCTCCTAGTGAGTCAGCGCTCGCTCATAAGTTAGAGCGCTATGAAAAGCTTGTAGGCGATGCTGATGTGGTGATTTTGTCTGACTACGGTAAAGGCGCCTTAGGTCAGGTCGCCTTGATGATTGAACAGGCGCGCGCTCAAAAGAAAATGATTCTCGTTGACCCTAAAGGTGACGATTACGCTAAATATCGTGGCGCCACAGTACTTACTCCAAACCGTAGCGAGCTCCGCCAAGTCGTGGGTAAGTGGACTAGCGAAGAAGACTTGACCAAGAGAGCGCAAGATCTTAGAAAGTCATTGAACCTAGAAGCCTTATTGCTGACCCGCTCAGAAGAGGGTATGAGCTTATTCACTGAGACGGGCGTTAGCCACGTTAAGGCGCAAGCACGTGAAGTATTTGATGTATCGGGCGCTGGTGATACGGTCATTGGCACTCTCGCAGTGGCAATGGCGGCAGGTTGGCCACTCGAAAGAGCGATGGCTTTAGCTAATCGGGCTGGTGGTATTGTGGTTGGTAAGTTGGGTACAGCTACCGTTACTTCTGAGGAATTGCAATGACCATTATCGTGACCGGCGCGGCTGGCTTTATTGGCGCCAATATTGTTCAGGCGCTCAATACCCGTGGCGAGAAAAATATTATTGCGGTCGATGATTTACGTCCCGCTGATAAGTACCGCAATTTAGCGGATCTAGACATCATTGATTTCCTTGATAAAGACGAGTTTCTGCAGGCATTTAGAAGTGGTCGATTTGGCAAGGTAAGGGCGGTGTTCCATGAAGGAGCTTGTTCCGATACGATGGAAACCGATGGCATCTTCATGATGGCAAATAATTTCCGTTACACCATGGATTTGCTCGATATCTGTACAGAGCAAAAAGTGCAATTACTCTATGCCTCTTCAGCTGCAACCTATGGTGGCTCTGATGTATTTATAGAGAGTCGCGAGCATGAGAAGCCATTGAATATTTATGGCTACTCCAAGTTCCTATTTGATCAAGTAATGCGTAAGCGCTTTGCTGAAAAAGCCCATGCTGCACAAGTGGTTGGCTTCCGTTACTTCAATGTCTACGGTCCACGTGAATCGCACAAAGGTCGTATGGCTTCAGTGGCATTCCACCAATATCACCAATACAAGGCTAATGGCAAGGTAAAGCTTTTTGGTGAATATGGTGGTTATGCTGCTGGTGAACAAAGTCGTGACTTTGTATCAGTAGAAGATGTAGTGAAGGTAAATCTCTATTTCTTAGATCATCCAGAAATCAGTGGCATCTTTAATCTCGGTAGTGGCCGTGCACAACCATTTAATGATGTTGCTCATGCGGTAGCCAATGCGATGCGCAAAATCGATAACGCCAATCCTGCTAGCTTAGAAGAGTTGGTCAAAGAAAGGGCAATTGAGTACATCCCATTCCCAGATGCGCTCAAAGGTAAGTACCAGTGCTTTACGCAAGCGGATTTAACCAAACTGCGTGCTGCAGGATATTCAGAACCCTTCCTCAATGTGGAGCAGGGTGTCGGTCGCTATGTTGAGTGGCTTGAGGCCAACTCAGGCTTTTTGGCGAGCCCCCTTTAGGTCAAGCGCCAACCCTCTTGTGAGTTAGTAACTCTGAAGGCTTAAGAGAGCCTCTACTTGGGAGACTCTCACCTTATTTTAGGCTAATATATTGCTTATAAAAACTAGGAGTTTTCTATGCGTAAGCACTCGCTAATTCAATCACTATTGTTATGCTGCAGCATAACAGTGCTGTCTAATTTTTCATTTGCTGTCCCCAATAAAGATGAAGTAGATATTGAGAATGTGAAGGCTCCACCTAGAGATGTGAAGGATATTTTGCAGATATTGAGTCAGACTCGACAGGATCAGGCCCTAATAGAAAAGGCAAAAAAAGTACTTACTAAACCTCTGCCATCGACAAATGACCCTCGCGACCTAAATAATTACTACTATCAGCGCGCTGTTGCTGAAAATACGCTGGAAAACTCCAAAGAAGCTTTAGAGAATTTTAAAAAAGCTGCAATTGACCATCCCAGCTTCGATATTGCAATGCAGTTAGATGAAAGAATGCAGTATGCCCAGCAGGAGGCACTAAGGGGCCACCTAATTCTTGCTAAAAAAATAGCTGAAGAAACAAAAGCAATGATTCCTAATAATCTTGGCGGTTGGAAGATTAGTACTGGGCAAAATATTGTCAATATATGTTTGCGAATGGGAGATTTTGAATGTGCCAATAAAGCCTTGGCCACCCTTGAAAATGACTACTCTAATCTAATTAGCGTAGCTAGAAATCCAAACTTTATATATAAAACTAACTGGCAATTGGGTTATGAGCGGGCTCGTGGCAGAGTATTTATGTCGGAAGGTAAATTTATTGAAGCCGAGAGGAGCTTTAGAACTGCTCTGAGCTTAAATAAAACTATTCTTGACAACGTCAAAGATAGTAATAAAGATGCCTTGGATAATGAGGTCAGAGTATTGCAGGATATTTCAAGTACGCCCAGATATGCCTATGGGCAAAGAGTTGGTTTATATAACCAACTAGCAAATGCTTTTCTAGGTCAGCGACGTTTAATTGATGCTGAATATTGGGCGAGAGAGTCGGTTGTACTGGCGATTAATCGCGAGGGGGTGAATTCTGCTAGCACTTGTTTTGCATTATTAACCTTGTCAAAAATTATTAGCGAGCAAGGGCGTCAGGCTGAGGCAGTAATGTTATCTCAGGCAGCTCTCAAGGTTGCAATGCAATCAACAAATTATTCTGCATCTCCATTAATTGCGGCAGCAAGAAAAGCCTTAGGTACATCATTGGCTGCGGATGGTAAATATGTACAGGCAGATAAAATATTCAATGAAATGTTGGATGGTATTAAGAGCGATCCTGAGCTTGCCTCCAGTTATCAATCTGGCGATCTCGATTGGGCTATTGCTTTAGTTAAAACAGGTAAAGCATCCCAGGCTGTGGCCATGACTACAGATATGCTTTCTAGGGCGGGCGCTCGAATGGAAAAGAGCTCCCCACGTCTTGCCGCAATCAGAGCATTTAATGCATCTGCGCTTCAAGTGTCAGGACAAGGTTCTCAAGCACTATCTGAGTTCAAGCAATCTATTCCGATTCTGGTTGATCAGGCGCGAAATGATTCGGAAAACTCCACCGCAACAATACGGCAAACCCAAAGAATGATCTTTGTTTTAGAGGAGTATTTGGCCTCTTTAGCCCAGCAAGCAAAAACAGATTCATCTGGAGCGGCGGCGGCTGAAGCCTTCCAAATTGCCGATCTTGCTCGTGGGAGCGGTGTACAGCGTGCCCTTACTTCAAGTGCAGCTCGTGCGACTATTTCCGATCCGCAATTAGCATCTTTAGCGCGCCGTGAACAAGATTTGCAACAACGTATCAATACTTTGACGGAACTTTTGACTGGATTATTATCTGCCCCGACTGCGCAACAACTCCCTGCTGCTCAAGCCAAGATTCGTACTGACATCGCTACCTTTAAATCCCAGCGTGAGGATCTGAAAAAAGAGATTGAGAAAAAGTTTCCGGACTATGCTGAACTTGTTGAGCCAAAACCGGCCTCTGTAGAACGAACTCAAAAAGCGTTAAAGCCTGATGAAGTTTTGGTCTCATGGTATTTCACAGATAGCGTGGGTTATGTTTGGGCAATTAGCAAAGATAAACCTGTACAGTTTTTTCAGCTTGCTGTTGGTCGTGCCCAAATTGCAAAAGAGGTAGCGCAACTACGTAAGTCTTTAGATCCAGGCGTTGCTACGATCGACGAGATTCCGCCGTTCGATGTGGCGTTAGCAAATCAACTTTATCAACAAGTTCTTGCCCCAGTGCAGAGTGCATTTATTGGTAAAAAGGTGATGTTGACCGTACCGCATGCAGAGCTTGGCCAACTACCCTTATCCTTATTAGTTACCAAGCCAACATCTCAACCTGCCAAAGGTGGTGCCACACCATTTAGTGGATATAAAACTGTTCCTTGGCTAACACGGGACATTGCCGTTGCGCAGGTCCCCTCTGTTACTGCTTTAACAGCCTTACGTGCATTACCAGCCGGTAATCCAAATCGCAAAAACTTTATTGGTTTTGGTGATCCTTACTTTAGTAGTGAACAAGAAAAGTCTGCGCAAAAACAAGTAAAGGCTACTCAACTTGCGACTAGAGGTATTCCACTGTCATTGCGTAGTGCGCCTAAGACCTCTGGGGTAAGTTCTGCGGAGCTGGCCTTGCTTCCTCGCTTACCAGATACCAGTCTTGAGCTTGAAGAGATTGGTAAGGCGATTGGTGCTGGAGATGGCGATATCTTCTTGCATCGTCAAGCTTCTGTGAAGCAAGTCATGTCTACTGATCTCTCTGATCGCAAGGTAGTCATGTTTGCTACTCATGGTTTAGTTCCGGGAGAGCTCAATGGCCTTACTCAGCCCGCATTGGCACTATCTTCCCCGGATGTGACAGGCGATAAAGATGACGGACTTCTGACTATGGATAAGGTACTCACCTTAAAGCTCGATGCTGATTGGGTAGTGCTATCTGCATGTAACACTGCTGCTGGAGAGGGTGCTGGTTCTGAAGCAGTCTCAGGCTTGGGTAGAGCCTTCTTTTTTGCTGGTGCTAAAGCACTCTTAGTATCTAACTGGCCGGTTGATTCTGCGGCGTCTAGAACCATGATGACTGATCTATTTAAAAGCCAGCAAAAAGCTCAAGGTACCAGCAAGGCTGAGTTATTACGTCAGGCCATGCTAAATCAAGTAGATCAAGGCGGTATGAAAGAAGGTAATACGATGAAATACTCCTATGCGCACCCCTTGTTTTGGGCTCCTTTTGTAGTGGTTGGCGATTGATTTAATATCTATCAAATCACTTTTAACTAATTTTCTTATTTTGGAATGATGATGAAGCTTACTCAAATCTTATTTTTAACTAGTCTCATGACCGCAACTTCATGGGTCAGTGCGGCACCTTTAATTAGCGCCAAAGAAGCTGCTTTGCCAGCGGCATCTGGAGCATTAGCTACCCGTGGGATTTCACGGGGTCCATCGGTGAAGCTAGTTTCCCCAGAAGCTGACACTCCAGTCAGCTCTCCGCTTGACTTTAAGGTTAACTTTGAAGCTCGCGGAGAAGGAAAGATTGATCCATCTTCAATCAAGGTTGTTTATATGAAATCCCCCTTTGTGGATTTAACACCCAGATTAAAAAATTCTATTAGCGCATCTGGTATTGATTTTTCAAAAGCAGATGTACCTTCCGGCTCTCACACAATCCGCGTAACGGCAAAAGATACTGATGGTCGAGAAACAAATACCGTTTTCACTCTAGTCGTTAAATGATGAATTGCCCATACTGCCTCTCTGAAGTTTCTGAAGAGGCATCAGTCTGCAAGATTTGTACGCGGGATCTCTATTTATTCAAGCCCATGATGGCCAAGGTAGCAGAGCTCGAAAAGCGCCTTGAAGAGATTCCGAATCAAGATGCCTATGAGCATCGCATTGCAGAATTGCAATTATTGTTAGATGAACAAGTTCAAAAGCAGGTTGAGCCAAGAGGCCTTGCTTTATCCATGCTGGATATTGTTATATACATCGGCATTCCTCTTGCGCTCTTATTAGCTGCGCATGGCTTAATCTCGATTGTTTACGATACTAAGCCGCTCTACTTAAGGCTGATCTCTATGATCCTACCTTTACCTTTCGGGTACTTCCTATTTAAAAGTACTACTCGCAAATTATTTCCTTGGTTTATGGGCGTCGTTTTTTTAGCCATTGCTTCTGTTATTGGCATGAGCTGGATGACTTCCTTAGTGGATGGTTCTCCAATTTGGCCTCAAAATACATTTGAATGGCGGGAAGTTCTGGAATATTCCGCAAGTATCGCCTTTAGTTTCCTAACTGGGATGCTTCTCGGTGGGGTAGCCTATGCGAGCAAACAAAGGCATTTACGAAAAGCAGCGATCAACCCCTTTCTTAAGGCGGTTGTTGCCGGCTTGGGGGAGGGGCGAATCTCGCCAACAAGCCTTCATGGCCTCATGAAGAAGTTGCAAGAATACGGCGGTACTATTGTGGCACTTGGAACTACTGCGGTATCTATTTACACCGGTTTAAAAGGTATTATTGGCTGAGTAGGTTTCTCCTGATTTAGATGTCGTCTGCATAATTTCGTCAACATTCGTAATTTTCATTCGTTGTAATTGATCCACTTGCGCTTTGTGTGAGTGGATTTTTTATTAACTGATGGAGATTAGATGAATCAATTATTAAAGTCTTTAGTATTTTCAGTATTTATAGCTACCTTAGGTTTGGCTGCCGCCTCGCCCATCAATGTCAATACTGCTACTCAGTCTGAGCTCGAGAGTATTAAGGGGATTGGCCCCTCTAAAGCGAAGACAATTATTTCCGAGCGCTTGGACGGTGGACACTTTCAAGATGCCAATGACCTGCAAAAGCGTGTTCGTGGAATTGGTATTAAATCTGTGGAAAAGATGGTGGATAACGGCTTAACTATTGAGGCACCGAGTTCTTTTCGTGAACCGCATGGCCGTACCAATAAAGAGGGCTCCAAGACTGGCAGACGTGGCTCACGCGGTCAAAGTGGTGCGCGCAATCATTCGGATCGTTCGGAACCAAGTCGCCGAAATTAAACCGTTTTACGTCTAGCCTAGCTTATGGCTAAAATGGTTTCATGAACACACCTTCTTACTTAACTATTTCACAGACCGTGGGTAATACGCCCTTGGTTCGTTTGCAACGCATCCCCGGCGCTGAAAATGATTCCAAAAATAATCTGATCTTAGGAAAGTTAGAGGGCAATAATCCAGCGGGGTCGGTAAAAGACCGACCTGCGCTGTCGATGATTCTGCGCGCACAAGAGCGTGGAGAAATTAAACCTGGCGACACCCTGATTGAAGCTACTAGCGGTAATACTGGTATTGCTTTGGCAATGACTGCCGCAATGTTGGGTTACAAGATGGTTTTGGTGATGCCTGAAAATCAAAGTATTGAACGCCGTCAAAGTATGGCTGCTTACGGTGCAGAACTCATTTTGACAGCAGCTTCTGGCGGCATGGAATTTGCGCGTGATTATGCATTGCAGTTGCAGAAAGAGGGTCGCGGTAGATTGTTAGACCAATTTGCGAATCCGGATAATCCACGTGCTCATATCGAGACCACTGGCCCAGAAATCTGGCGCGATACCGATGGTCAAGTGACGCACTTTGTCTCATCAATGGGTACTACTGGAACCATTACCGGAGTCTCTACTTATTTAAAAACCATGAACCCCAATGTTCAGATTATTGGCGCGCAACCAGAGGAAGGTTCGCAGATTCCAGGTATTCGTAAATGGGCTCCTGAATATCTGCCTAAGATTTATCAGGGTGATAAGGTTGATCGTATTGAGTATGTGAGCCAAGCAGATGCGGAAGAAATGGCTCGCCGACTTGCGGCTGAAGAGGGTATCTTCTGTGGCATCTCAGCTGGTGGAGCTTTAGTAGTTGCCTTGCGAATTGCTCGCCAGGTAGAAAACGCTACGATTGTCTTTATCGTTTGCGACCGTGGTGATCGCTATCTATCTACTGGTGTCTTTCCGGCGTAAGGCATTCAAGCTTCAGCATTAAGTCTGCTTAGGCTTTTTCTTATTGGGACTCTTCTTGGATTTGGCTTTAGTGGATTCGTTTGCCTTTGTTTTAGGCTTGCTGACCGGCACTACGCTTTGATTCTTGTACCCTAGGGCCTCTGCAAATTCTGCAACACTTTGTGCATAAAAGTAACTGCGGTTGTATTGCACAATTGTCAGAAAGTTATTTAAGCCAACTACATAGCGCACTTGATCATTACCATCTTGATCGGGATAGGGAAGGTCAACAATGAGCGCTTTGCTTTGCGGCTCAACGCCACCCAGCTGAAGATCACCTTGCTCTTTATTTAGGATTCCTTTGGTGATGAGTTCTTCAATAGTGTATTTGAGCTGAGGCTCACCATCAGCTAGTGCTATTGCTTCGCTGATCGCCGCTTCTTGTATGGGGAAGTAAATCGGCATCCCTGGCTGCCAGCCATGCTTTCTCATAAAGTTGGCAACGCTGGCAATGGCATCTTTGGGGCTTTGCTTAAGGTCAATCCGACCGTCTCCATCACCATCCACTGCAAAGTTACGGATGCTGCCAGGCATAAATTGCGGTAAGCCAATAGCTCCTGCATAGGAACTATTTTGACTGAGACAGTTATTAAAGCGAGATGGGCTCAATCCTTGATTGCTATTGTTTGCTGGTAAGCTGCCGCCACCCTCAGTCCAGCACATGAGTATGAGTTCTTGAAGCTGATCTTTGAAGAGCTGCTCTCTACTCGCTTTATTGGGGGTATCTGGATAGCTGAAGGCTAGCGTAGAAAGTACATCCTTTACTCGAAAATTTCCAGTTTGACGACCATAAATGGTTTCAATGCCAATAATCGACACAATGACTTCTGCTGGGACACCAGACTCTTGTTCAACTTTACTGAGGAATGCTTGGTTTTGCTCCCAAAAAGCCTTGCCAGCCTTCAGGCGAACTGGCTCAATAAAGCGCTTGCGATAGGCCACCCAATTCTTTTTAAAGCTGCCCGATGGGGGTAGTACCAATTTGCGAATAGAGGGAATCGTTTTAGCATCTGAGAAGCCTGATTCAAGGCTTGATTGAGGGATTCCCTGAGTTTGAGCAATTTGAGTCAAGAGCTGGTTGAGACTTTGGCTAAAACGGACTTCTGTTGCAACATCTTCAGACTGGTTTACGATAGTCTCTGCAGGGCTAACTTGCTGAACACGGGTACTGGAGCAGGCGCCAAGTAGCAGTGCTACTAGTAGTGTTGAAGCAAGATGGGAGACGCGAAAATTCATGGATATGAGGATGGGTTTTTGAAAAGTTGGTGGGTTTAATTAGATTATAAAAAACTACAGTTTTGCTATTGAGGATTTCTAGTAATGACAACAGGATACATAACTCATCCAGATTTTCTAAAACATGAGATGGGTAGCCATCATCCTGAGTGCCCGGAGCGGATTCAGGCAATCAATGATCAGTTAATTCGTAGTGGCATCGATCGCTTTCTGCAGCATCTCGATGCCCCCTTAGCAACTGAAGAGCAGCTAGAGTTAGTTCATAGCCCAGACCACATTGCCTTTGTTAAAGAGCGCTCACCAGCGAGTGGTTACTTCATGCTCGATGGTGACACCATCATGAACCCCCACACTTGGAGCGCTGCGCTACGTGCAGCTGGTGCTGCCATTGCGGGTGTTGATGCGGTCATGAAGGGTGAGGTTGAAAATGTATTTTGTGCGGTTCGCCCGCCTGGGCATCATGCAGAGCCAACTCGCTCAATGGGATTTTGTGTTTTTGACAACGTTGCCGTAGCAGCGCGATATGCGATGGAAGCATACGGTATCGAACGGGTGGCCATCATTGATTTTGATGTTCATCATGGTAATGGGACCGAGGCGGCATTTTTTAATGATCCCAATGTGCTCATGTGTAGTTTCTTCCAGCATCCGTTTTATCCATATAGCGGCTTAGATAGAGCAAGTAATATGGTGAATGTACCGCTTCCAGCCTCTACGCGTGGTGATGTAGTGCGCTCAATAGTGGAAGAACAATGGCTACCACGCCTACGGGATTTTGAGCCTGAACTGATCATCATTTCTGCAGGTTTTGATGCTCATCGTGAAGATGACTTGGGTCAGATGGGTTTAGTGGAAGATGACTATGCTTGGATTACTAAGCAGTTGAAAGGCGTTGCTAACCAATATGCTCAGGGTCGTATCGTCAGCTGTCTGGAGGGTGGTTACAACCTTTCTGCTTTGGGTCGTAGCGTGGTGGCGCACGTCAAAGCACTTGCTGATATTTAATTGAAGTCAGATTCCAGAAATTTAGAAACGAGAAGATCAATATCTAAGGAGCGCATGGCTAATATTTTTGAGCAGGGCTTAGAGCGTAATCCTGCAAACTTTACTCCGATTACTCCTTTATTATTTCTGGAGCGATCCGCCCAAGTCTACCCTGATCGTTTGGCGGTGATTCATGGCAAGCTTCGTCAAACTTGGGCTCAAACTTATGAGCGTTGCTGTCGCTTAGCAAGCGCCTTGCAAAAGCAGGGCATTGGCTTAGGTGACACGGTAGCCGTAATGTTGCCCAATACGCCACCAATGGTTGAGGCACATTTTGGAATTCCGATGTCTGGTGCGGTATTGAATGCGTTAAATACACGCCTTGATCCCGAGTCAATCGCTTTTATGCTCAATCATGGCGAAGCAAAAGTCGTGATCGTAGATCCTGAGTTTTCGGGGGTGATGAAAAAAGCCCTTGAGATAGCCAGGAAAGAAAGTGGTCGTGAGTTTTTGGTGATTGATGTCGAGGAAACAGAGTTTGATGTTCCTGGTGAAAAGCTCGGGAAACTCACTTATGAAAAATTCCTGTCTGACGGCGACCCTCAATTCGACTGGCAAGTACCTGCAGATGAGTGGCAAGCCATTTGTTTAAATTACACCTCAGGCACTACCGGCAACCCAAAGGGGGTGGTGTATCACCATCGCGGCGCAGCGATCAATGCCATCTCGAATATTTTGGACTGGGATATCAGCAAGCACCCCACCTATCTGTGGACCCTCCCGATGTTCCATTGCAATGGCTGGTGCTTTCCATGGACGGTCGCTGCACGCGCTGGCATTAATGTTTGCCTCCGTCGCGTAGATGCACAGCATATTTTTGCCGCCATTAAAGATCATGGCGTCACCCATTACTGCGCCGCTCCGATTGTGCATAACCTTCTAGTCAACGCCCCTGACGAATTAAAACAAGGGGTGTCTGCAGGTGTAAAAGGCTTAATCGCAGGCGCCGCACCTCCTGCATCCATCATTGAAGGGATGGAAAAGCTAGGGTTTGATTTAACCCATGTCTATGGATTAACGGAGACCTACGGACCAGCAGCGGTATGCGTCAAACAAGATGAGTGGAATGATCTTGATATTGGAGAGAGGGCTCGCCTCAATGCTCGCCAAGGTGTTCGCTACCACCTGCAGCAGGCGATAGCTGTTCTTGATCCTGAAACTCTTGAGCCAGTCCCTCCCGATGGCGAAACGATGGGCGAGATTATGTTCAAGGGTAATATCGCCATGAAGGGGTATCTTAAAAATGAGAAGGCAAGCAAAGAGGCTTTTGAGGGCGGCTGGTTTCATTCTGGTGACTTAGCGGTGATGAACCCCGATGGCTATGTGAAGATGAAGGACCGTAGTAAAGACATCATCATCTCTGGTGGCGAAAATATTTCCTCTGTGGAGGTTGAAGATGTCCTTTATCGCCACCCAGCTGTCATGGCTGCTGCAGTAGTTGCGAAGCCAGACCCCAAGTGGGGGGAAACTCCTTGTGCCTTCCTAGAAATTAAGCCGGGAATGGAAGTTACGCCAGCTGACATCATTGCCCATTGCAAGCAGCATTTAGCTGGTTTTAAGGTGCCAAAAGCCATCGTGTTCTGCGAGTTGCCCAAGACCTCTACTGGCAAGATTCAGAAGTTTGAACTTCGCAAGCAGGCTGGCTCGGCTTCAGCCATTGATGTCTAACACCAGCCCCGGCCGGGCGGATAAAATAGAGCAGTTACTCAAAAATAGAGATCAAGCATGAAAATCTTAGTGGCAGTAAAGCGTGTTGTTGATTACAACGTCAAAATTCGGGTGAAATCAGATAACTCCGGTGTGGATCTGGCAAACGTCAAAATGAGTATGAATCCATTTGATGAGATTGCAGTAGAAGAAGCGGTTCGATTAAAAGAGGCTGGTGTTGCTACTGAGATAGTAGTGGTTTCTGCTGGCGCCACTCAATGTCAAGAAACTTTGCGTACTGCCTTAGCAATTGGCGCAGATCGCGCGATCTTGGTAGAGACCGATACTGAATTACAACCCCTAGCTGTGGCAAAAATTCTCAAAGCGCTTTCTGAGAAAGAGCAGGCTCAGATCATTATTTTGGGTAAGCAGGCAATCGATGACGACAGTAATCAGACGGGACAGATGCTAGCTAGCTTAATGGATATTCCTCAAGCAACTTTTGCTTCCAAAGTGGTAGTTACCGATGGTAAAGCGAACGTGACTCGTGAGGTGGATGGCGGCTTGGAAACCATTGCGATTACCTTGCCCGCAGTCATCACTACTGACTTGCGTTTGAATGAGCCGCGCTATGTGACTTTACCAAATATCATGAAAGCCAAAAAGAAGACCTTGGAAATCATGAAGCCGGAAGAACTGGGTGTTGATATTGCTCCACGCCTCAAAACCCTCAAAGTAGAAGAGCCACCAAAGCGCTCTGCCGGTGTAATGGTGGCTGATGTAGCGGCGTTAGTAGATAAACTTAAAAATGAAGCGAAGGTAATTTAAATGGCCGCACTCGTTATTGCTGAACACGATAATCAATCCTTAAAGGCTGCAACGCTCAACGCCGTTGCAGCTGCTTTGCTGTGTTCCCCTGAGGTGGATGTTTTGGTTGCCGGTAATCAGACGGATGTTGCTGCCGCCGCTGCAGCGAAAATTACTGGTGTACGTAAGGTGATTCAAATTGACGCACCTGCATTGGTAGATCAATTAGCTGAGCCTTTGGCTGCGCAAATTTTATCAATTGCAAGTACTTATAGCCACATCCTGGCACCAGCAACTGCCAACGGTAAGAATGTCTTGCCACGCGTTGCTGCCAAACTAGATGTAGCGCAATTATCTGATGTCACTAAGGTTGTCTCACCGGATACCTTTGAGCGTCCTATCTATGCGGGTAATGCGATTGCTACTGTGCAATCAGCTGATCCAGTAAAAGTGATTACCGTTCGTACAACCGGCTTTGATCCGGTCGCTGCCAGTGGTGGTTCTGCCGCCATTGAAAAAGCAACGTTAGCCGACAGTAAAGTTCAATCCTCTTTTGTGGGTCGTGAGCTGACTAAATCTGATCGTCCTGAGCTCACTGCTGCCAAGATTATTGTTTCTGGTGGTCGTGGTTTGGGTTCTGGTGAAAAGTATCAAGAGATTGTTGTGCCTTTGGCTGACAAGCTCGGTGCTGCACTTGGTGCATCACGAGCTGCAGTAGATGCAGGTTATGTTCCAAATGATTACCAGGTAGGTCAGACCGGCAAGATTGTTGCCCCGCAGCTATATGTTGCCGTTGGCATCTCTGGTGCTATCCAGCATTTAGCGGGTATGAAGGACTCTAAGGTGATCGTCGCGATTAATAAAGATCCTGAGGCGCCAATCTTTAGTGTTGCTGATTATGGTTTAGTTGCCGATCTGAATACTGCCGTTCCAGAATTAACTAACTTACTTGGTTAAGGCATTTAAGAGATCTCTTTAACTTTCTTTACCTCCGATCTATAGGAACATCTATGCCGTATGTAGCCCCAGTAAAAGACATGCTATTTGTGATGAACGAATTAGCAGGGCTAACTGAAGTTGTTTCTTATCCTTCTTATGCTGAGGCGGGTGCCGATGTAGATTTAGCCCCTGCGATTTTGGAAGAGTCTGCCAAATTTAATCAAGATGTTGTAGCACCTCTCAATTGGCCGAGCGATCAAAAACCTAGCTCACTAAAGGCTGGTGTCGTCACTACTTCTCCTGGCTTTAAAGAGGCTTTTGAGCAATTTGCTGCAGCAGGTTGGCAGGGTGTTGTGCACCCCGTAGAGTTTGGTGGTCAAGGTTTGCCAAAACTCATTGCTACAGCATGTTTTGAGATGGTCCACTCGGCAAGCCTGTCTTTTGCTTTATGCCCGATGCTGACGGATGGTGCGATTGAGGCTTTATTGACTGCAGCGAGTCCTGAGTTGCAAGAGCGCTATGTGCCTAAGATGATCTCTGGAGACTGGACTGGATCCATGTGCCTCACTGAGCCCCAAGCAGGCTCAGACCTATCCATGGTGCGTTCTCGCGCCGTTCCTGAGGCAGATGGCATATACAAAATTTTTGGCACCAAGATTTATATCACCTACGGTGAGCACGACATGGCGAAAAATATTGTCCATCTTGTACTAGCTAGAACTGCGGATGCACCAGAAGGTGTGAAGGGCATTTCCTTATTTGTAGTGCCGAAGTTTTTGGTAAACACCGATGGTTCGCTAGGTGAGCGTAATGATGTGCATTGCGTCTCAATTGAGCACAAGCTGGGCATTAAGGCCAGCCCAACTGCAGTCTTACAGTTTGGCGATCATGGTGGCGCTACCGGCTACTTGGTTGGCGAGGAAAATCGTGGCCTGGAATACATGTTCGTCATGATGAATGCAGCTCGCTTTGCGGTGGGTATGCAGGGTATTTCAGTTGCAGAGCGTGCATATCAAAAAGCAGTGCAATATGCCAAAGACCGAGTTCAGAGTCGTGATCTAGAGGGTTCTCTAGGTCCTGTAGCAATTATTCATCAGCCTGATGTGAAGCGGATGTTGATGACTATGCGCGGCTACATTGAAGCTTCTAGAGCCTTAGCGTATTACGCGGCAGCTGCTTACGATGCACAGCATGCCTCGCCTGATGAAGAAGCGCGTAAGCAGAATCAATCCGTATATGAATTCTTGGTACCGATTGTGAAAGGCTTTTCAACTGAAATGTCGATCGACGTTGCGAGTTTGGGTATTCAAGTACACGGTGGTATGGGCTTTATTGAGGAGACAGGCGCAGCGCAACACTATCGTGATGCTCGCATTCTGACCATCTATGAGGGCACTACGGCAATTCAGGCGAATGATTTGATTGGCAGAAAGACAGTGCGTGATGGTGGCGCAACTGCGAAGCTGTTCTCGACCAGAATCCAACAAACTGAAAAAGACTTAGCAAGTAGCGGCAGCGCAGATGCAAAAGCAGTATTGAAGCAGTTAACACCAGCGCGTGAAGCGTTTGAAGCTTCAGTAGCTTACATTGTGGCAAATGCAAAAACAGATATCAAGGCAGTGTATGCCGGGAGTTTTGCTTACTTGCGTTTATGTGGTCTAGTATTGGGCGCGTGGCAAATGGCACGTGCTTTACTGGCTGCACAAGAGTTGCGTGCAGGAGACCCAAATTTCTATGACGCCAAGATTGCTACGGCACGCTTCTTTGCGGAAAATCTATTGCCGCAATCTCAAGCTCTCGCAACTTCAATCTTAGAGAGCGGTCAATCTACTAATGCACTGACAACGGAGCAGTTTTAAGATTTAAATAACTGATGCTGTCTATCACAAGTTATCGACCAAAAAAGCTATCCGCATTACTGAGATAGCTTTCTTGCTTCTTGAAGTTGGGAGATGAAAAATTGTTCGAATGCAATTGCTAAGAAGGTCATCATTACACCAGCACCAAGGACCAAAGAAAAAATCACGGTCAGCACAACTGGCCATCCAGACTGAGTAGCTTTACTAGACTCAAGGCCTGGATTAAATTGGGCATCCCACTTTTCATCGGCACGTAAGCCATAAGTGATGGTGGTTAACCAACTAGCTTCAAGGGTGATGAAGCCGAAGGTGATGAGTACCCAACCCGGTGCAGAATGAAAGTGCGTATCTTTGAGAATCAACCAACCAGCGATTCCGCCGATAAAAGAAAATAATTGTGCCCAGCCCCAAAAGGATTTCAATCCTTGTAAATAAAAACAGTTCAAGCCAGTTCCGGGAAAAAATAATCCAAGTGAGCAGAATAGGAGTTTGTATTTTTTCATTCAGACTTTCAGTGATAGGCTAATGCAATAGTGAGCCATTTTTTATTTGGATGAATTGCTTTTTTGCATAAAACTTAAGACTTCTCGATCTGCACCAATCATGAGTAGTTGATCGCCATTGCGCACAATCGAGCGGTAATCATTTAATTCATAGAGGAAATCATTTTCTAATTCCATGCGTTGGGGTGCGCAGGCCATTTTTGTACTGGCGATTTGATCTAGCGTAAAGCCCCTGGCATCTTCGGTGATGCGTGCAGTAAAGCGATTGCACCCAGTTGATCCACTCACACGCTCACCATTGGCATCAAAAATGATTTGGATAGGGTTGCTATTGTCACCTTGGGGAATTTGTCGGGCACGCACCTCCCCTTTGCTGTTCGGTGCGAGATTCCATCGAACAAGCTCCCATTTGGTGTTGCGAAACTCACTGCTCGGAGGGCTAGTTTTGGCGGAGCAGGGTGGAATGACATTGGCGCAGGCCGTCAAAAAACCCAAACCACAGCAAGAAAGAATGAGAAAAAAGCGCTCTATAGGGCCTTTGGATGGTCTAAAAGTGGCTATTTTCATGACAAAATTTCTGTAAGCTATTGTTTTTTATAATAATTTTATGTTTCACCGGATACCATTCTACTGTTGAAGCCAAAGAGGCGTTCGCTTAAATAGGTGGATCAAGTAGGGGTTTTCGTCTAGAATATGAGGCTTTCCGCTATACCGTGCATTTGTTTCGATAATTTGCGCTTTAGTTGGAGCCCAAGATTTTGTAGTAATTTCATTGGGTTGTAATCAACCTGTTTTCATTTTAGATTTTAAGGAATAAGTATGGTCGTCATTCGACTGGCACGCGGCGGTTCAAAGAAGCGCCCTTTTTATAGCATCGTGGCTACAGACAAGCGCAATCGTCGCGACTCGAACTTTATCGAGCGTATTGGTTACTTCAATCCACAGGCAGCGGCGACAGAGCAAGCAATGCGTATTGCTCAAGATCGTCTGACCTATTGGACTGGTGTTGGCGCGCAGATTTCTCCAACTGTAGTTCGTTTAATCAAAAACAATCCTGCGGTTTAAAGCCTTCAAATCCAAAGACCTTCTCATCTCGATAAAGTCTTTGGTAGCAGAATTTACTAGTAGTGTCATTTGGGGAGTGGAGGTGATTTCAATATGAATACACCTTCCCTAAATGATTTGATCGAGCTCGGTGCAGTTCAAGACGCTCAAGGCTTACAGGGCCAGATTAAGGTTCGCCCTCATTCTTCCGATCCGGTAGCCCTCTTATCTAGCAAAGAACTTTGGTTATCTCTCATTCCTCGTCGGAGTGCTGGTGTTGCTGTTTCTCATGAGCAGGCTTCATTAAAGCTTTACAAGGTGAAGCAGGCCAAGATGCATAGCGGTACGGTAGTGATTGCCTTGGATGGTATTTCTGATCGCGATCATGCCGAAGCCTTAAAAGGTGCTCGCATCTTAGTTGCGCGTGAGGTGTTTCCCAAGACGGATGACGATAGTTACTACTGGGTTGACCTGATCGGTTGTAAGGCAATCAATCTCCAGGGAGAGAGTCTGGGTGAGGTGATTGAAGTTAACGATAACGGCGCTCATGGAATCATTTCTCTTGGCGATGCAAAAACCAAAACAGTAAAACAGTTAGTGCCTTTTGTAAAAGAAGCAGTGCAAAATGTTGACTTGCCTAATAGGCTGATTACCTTAGACTGGCAACCCGACTGGTAATCAGAAAAGTCATTGATCTCTAATATGCGCTTTGATGTAGTCACCTTATTCCCTGAAATGTTCTCTGCTTTAACGCAGTGGGGTATTACTGGGCGTGCCTACGAACAAGGTCTTGCCAATATCAATCTTTGGAATCCTCGGGATTACTGCTCTGATCCCCGTAAGACTGTGGATGATCGAGCATATGGTGGTGGCCCTGGCATGGTCATGATGGCAAAACCTTTGGAAGATACCTTATTTGCTATTAAGGCAGCTCATCAATCTCAAAATGTTGCTTCTGGTCCAATTTGCCTCCTCGCCCCTCAAGGAGAGATCTTTTCTCAGAAGATAGCGAAAGATATCCTCAATTACGGTAATTTAACCTTTATTTGTGGTCGTTATGAGGCTGTTGACCAGCGTTTTATTGATCGCAACGTTGATTTACAGCTTTCGATGGGTGATTTTGTGGTTTCTGGTGGTGAATTGCCTGCCATGACCAT
This sequence comes from Polynucleobacter duraquae, assembly GCF_000973625.1. Classification (NCBI taxonomy): domain Bacteria; kingdom Pseudomonadati; phylum Pseudomonadota; class Betaproteobacteria; order Burkholderiales; family Burkholderiaceae; genus Polynucleobacter; species Polynucleobacter duraquae. The sequence continues at coordinate 1,520,116 of NZ_CP007501.1, read as the reverse complement.
GATGGATGCGGTTATTCGCCTCATTCCAGGCGCCTTAGGCGATGGGGATTCTGCCATTCAGGATAGTTTCATGAATGGTCTTTTGGACTATCCGCACTACACCCGCCCTGAAATATATGAAAATTTATCCGTTCCGGACGTGCTTTTAGGCGGACATCACGCTAAAATAGCGGATTGGCGTCGGCAAAAGTCTTTAGAGCTGACGCTAAGGCTCAGACCTGATTTAATTAAGTCGGCAAGAGCTAATGGGTTGCTAAGTAAAGAAGATGAGCAATTTCTTCGAACGCTATAAGTAATTATGCTTTTGAATGAAGTGTTTGTGTTTTGATTTAGTGAAATGGTTTTAACTGCATCCTCTGTCTGGTCCGTTGATGAAAATCTCGGGATTAAACGCTGACAAGATGTTTAAGGATTAATAATGAATTTGATCGAAAAAATTGAGCAAGAAGAAATTGCTCGCTTAAGTGCTAACAAAGTGCTTCCTGCTTTCGCTCCTGGTGATACAGTAGTTGTTGGTGTAAACGTAGTTGAGGGTACACGTAAGCGTACCCAGGCCTTTGAAGGCGTTGTGATTGCTAAGCGCAATCGCGGACTGAATTCTAGCTTCATCGTTCGCAAGATTTCATCTGGCGAAGGTGTAGAGCGTACGTTCCAAACTTACTCACCGTTGATCGCTAGCATTGAAGTGAAGCGTCGAGGTGATGTACGTCGCGCGAAGTTGTACTACTTGCGTGATCGTTCAGGTAAGTCTGCACGTATTAAAGAAAAGCTTCCTGCTCGCAAAGTCAAGGCAGTTGCTGAGACAGCAGCGGAATAAGGTCTGCTTTAATCCAAAAGAAGGCGGCCTAGGCTGCCTTTTTTATTGCCCTAAAATAAAAGCAGATGCCAAAGAATTTCAAACCCCAAGAGCCAAAATTGAGTAATGCTACGCCATTGAATTTTGATGCGCGGGCGATTCCAGTTCATGAGGTTTGTTCGGATCAGCCCAAAGTGACTGCTCATCATTTGGACCCATCCAGCCTAAAGCAACGCTTTCTGAATCCTCCTGTTTGGCGGCCAGAGATTACTGATGAGAGCCGGCACATCATCGCCGCGGATATTATTTCCAAGCGGCAGGCTGCTGGAAAAGTGACCCGGGCGGCTGTATTAATACCCTTGCTCCTGAAGAGTGATGGACTGTCTGTGTTGCTAACCCAAAGAACCGACCATTTGCACGACCATGCCGGTCAGATCAGCTTCCCAGGTGGACGAATGGATCCGAGTGATTTCGATCCCAATCACACCGCTTTGCGAGAAAGTGAAGAGGAAATCGGTTTGAATCCGCAGGGGGTCGAGATCATTGGTCATTTACCTCAATATTTAACGGTTTCGGGATATAGTGTGACGCCGGTTGTAGGCTTGGTAAAACCTCAGGCAGAATATGCATTAGACGTATTTGAAGTGGCGGATGTTTTTGAAGTGCCTTTACATTTTTTAATGGATCCTGCAAATCATCAAGTGCGGGTCTGGGAGAGTGATCAGGGTAGTCGTCGGTTTTATTCAATGCCCTATGAAAATCGTTTTATCTGGGGCGCTACTGCTGGAATGTTGCGTAACCTTTATCATTTATTAAAAGTATGACTTTCTTTTCTATTCTCTTCGCACTCATTGCTGAGCAATATCGCCCAGTAACGTCAAATCATTGGATCGCGCGCATGAGTGCTCGCTGGCTTGATTGGGTTGCTGGAGAATTCGGCGGCAAGACTGAACAAGGTGCAAGTCCTGTAGGTGCGCGCATGGCCTGTTTGGTCGCGTTCATTCTGCCCACATTCCTAGTCTTCGTGCTGTATGTCGTCTTTATGGTGACCTTCCCAATTCTGGGATTCCTATGGAACGTATTGATCGCCTATCTATTTTTTGGTTTCCGCCAATTTAGCCACTCTTTCACACTAGTGCATGAGGCCATTGCAAACCATGATTTGCCTGCAGCTCGTTTGGCACTGGCGCAGTGGTATGGCCCTGAATTAGATGCTTCCAATCTCACTGAGACTGAAGTGATTTCACTTGCATTAGAGCGTGCCATCATCGGTTCTCACCATCATGTATTTGGTGTGCTGTTCTGGTTCTTAATGCCGATGGGTCCTGCAGGCGTAGTGTTGTATCGCTTGGCGGATACTGCTGCTCAGCGCTGGTCAGAAAAAGGCGACTTTAATTTAAGTGAATCAGCACGCCATTTCTTCTACGTATTAGATTGGGTGCCTGCACGCATCACTGCAATGGGCTTTGCGATTGTGGGTAACTTTGAAGGCGCTGTCTATGCATGGCGTCACCTAACTGGTAAATGGTCTGATTCTCTGTCAGCTGTGATCTTGGCATCCGGAAGTGGTGCCTTAGGTGTTCGCTTGGGCGAGCCTATGAGTGAGCCTGATAGCGATGAAGCTTTGCGTATGGCTGAAGCTGGAGAGCCTGTTTTTTACGAAGTGGGTCTGGAGCCAAACGAGCGCACCATGCGTTCCGCCGTAGGCTTAGTGTGGCGTTTAGTTATCGCTTGGATGGCTTTATTGCTAATGCTGACCATCGCTCTTTGGCTTGGCTGATTCCCTGAATCTGCGTATCGGCAGTTTTTGAGTCTGAACGCAATTGCCTAAAGAGCGCTAATCTTTCTGGCGCAATTTCATTTTTGTCGACAGCTTCTCGTATTGCGCAATCTGGCTCTGATTGGTGCGCACAGTTATGAAAGCGACACTTGCCTAGTAGCTCATGAAACTCCCTAAAAGCATGCTCTAGCTCGCTAACCGACATGTGTGCCAAGCCAAACTCCTGAAAGCCTGGGGAATCGATTAAAGCACCCAATTTGCCTTTAGCATCTCGCCCCCAAGCCTCTGGTAGCTCAAAGTAGCGGCAAGCGGTTGTGGTGTGTTTACCAGTATCTAGGCGTACTGAGTACTCTTGAGTAATCGCTGCTGCATTAGGAACCCAGGCATTGAGTAGGCTAGATTTGCCCATGCCAGATTGACCTACGAACACAGATACTTTGCCGCAAATGGCAGGGCGCAATGCTTCGATAGAGGCTTGATCAAATTTGGCTGATACCTCAGTAACGGGATAGCCCATACGAGCATAAGGTGCAATAATCTTGCGAGCATGCTCCAAGTTATCCTTGAGATCGCACTTGTTCAGCAAGATATGCAAACCAATTTGATTTGTCTCTGCGGCAACAACCGCTCTTCCCAAAAGATCGGGAGAGAAGGCTGGTTGCGTAGCTAGTACGACTAATATTTGATCGACATTGGAAGCAATGAGTTTGCTTTTAAAAGCATCAGATCGATAGAGTAAATTTTCTCGTGGTTCGATGCGAATAATTCGGGCTTGATCAACCGAAGTCATTTCCAACAACATACGGTCACCCACAGCGCCAATATGCTGCTTTGCTGGAGTGCTGACTTGAATTAAATCACCGGCAGGAGATTCATTTCCGTGCTCATCTTTCAGTAAACGCTGCGCTAAATAATGCCTTCCATAAGAGGCAGTCAGTAGCGCATGAAATTGTTCCATTAATTAAACAATTCCTAACTACTTAGTTAAAGCGCTTGAGATTGGCAATGCGTAATGGAGCTGGTGGATGCGAACTATAAAAAGCGGTATAGATCGGATCTGGCGTTAGGGTTGACGCATTGTCTTGATAGAGCTTCACTAAGGCAGAAATTAAGTCACTCGCAGAAGATTTATCTGCAGCAAAACCATCCGCCTCATATTCATGTTTGCGTGATGCCAAGCTAGACAGCGGCGTCAGGAAGAAGCTAAATACTGGTGCAACAAGCATGAAGAGTGCTAAAGCCAAACCACCGTTATAGCCATTCAGATTAGGCATTACACCCAGATCGGTATAGAACCACGGCTGGGTGCTAATCCACCCCAAGAGTGCAAATGTCAAAAAGCTGATAGCAAAGGAAACTAGCAAACGCTTGCGGATATGGTTGCACTTGTAGTGACCAAGCTCATGAGCCAAAACTGCCTCTACTTCGCCGGGGTTGAGCTTCTCAATCAAGGTATCAAAAAAGACAATACGCTTCGCTTTGCCCATGCCCGCAAAAAATGCATTACCGTGCGCACTGCGCTTGCTACCATCCATGACGAACAGACCTTGGCTAGCAAAATCACAGCGGCTTAATAGGGCTTCGATTTGCGTCTTCAGTGGCCCCTCTTCTAGCGCTTGAAACTTATTAAAGATCGGTGCGATGAAGGTCGGAAATATCCACTGCATTAATAGACTAAATACAGTGAGTACACCCCAAGCCCACAGCCACCAAAAGTCACCTGCTTGAGCCATCAGACTGAGAATGACCCAGAGAAGTGGAACGCCAATTGCGCCACCAACACCTAAGCCCTTGAACATATCGCTAAAAAAGAGTTTGCCGTTCATGCGATTAAAACCAAAGCGCTCTTCTAAGTAAAACTGTTTGTACCAAGAGAAAGGCAGATCCAGAATTCCGGAGATCAAGACAATGGATATTAGCAAGGCCATTTGCTGAGCAATGCCTTCGCCTAATAGCTGCAGAAGTGATAGATTTAAAATCTGCAATCCACCCAAGAGCGTGAAGCCGATCAAGATAATTGCACTGACGCCATTCTCTAAAATACCTAGGCGCAATTTGGCAATCGTATAGTCGGCAGCCTTTTGATGTTCGGCCAAAGAGATCTGAGATGCAAACTCAGCAGGCACCACATCGCGGTTGATAGCGACGTGCCGAATTTGGCGTTGGGATAACCAGTGGCGTAAACCAAAGCTGGCGATGAAGGCGATTAGAAAAACAATTGTGAATGTCATGAGATGATTATAGATATGAGTGAAAAAACAAGTACACCGCCGCCAAAGGCTGCGCCAGCCAATGAGCACCTAATTTGGGTGGATATGGAGATGTCTGGTCTAGATCCTGAAAAAGAGCGCATTTTGGAAATTGCTGTGATCGTGACCGATGCGCATCTGAATACCATTGCCACTGCTCCTGTTTGGGTGATCCGCCAGGAGGATGCCTTACTAGATGCGATGGATGCCTGGAATAAGGGCACTCACGGCCGCTCTGGCCTAATTGACAAGGTCAAGGCCTCAACAACGGATGAGGCTACTGCTGAAGCTGAATGTATTGCCTTTTTGAAAAAATATATTAAGCCCGGTATTGCGCCAATGTGTGGCAATACGATTGGTCAGGATAGACGCTTTATGGCGAAGTACATGCCAAAGCTAGAGACCTTCTTTCATTATCGAAATATTGACGTTTCAACACTCAAAGAGCTCTGCAAGCGTTGGCATCCTGAATTGGTGAAGGGTTTCACTAAAAAGCAGGCGCATACCGCCTTGGCTGATATTGAGGAGTCTATTGAAGAGCTTAAGTACTATCGGGAAAAGTTTATCGTGCCTTTGCCAGAGTAATTTTGCATTCAATATTGAGTGATGAAAAAAGGGTCTAGCGATAGACCCTTTTGTTTCCCCCAAAATGATTGGCAGCTTATTTCTTGATTGCGCTCTTGGGTCTAAAAGCTTTCACGATGGTTTCATCGGTCTCGATATAAGGGCCACCGATCAGGTCGATACAGTATGGGACGGCAGCAAAGATACCCGGAGCAACTGATTTACCCTCGGCATCCTTTAAACCTTCAAGGGTTTCTTTGATGGATTTGGGTTGACCCGGCAGGTTAATGACTAGGGCAGTGTGCCCCTCAATTTCTCGAAGAACGGCAGTTTGACGAGACAAAATAGCAGTCGGTACAAAGCGCAGGCTAATTTGGCGCATTTGCTCGCCAAATCCGGGCATTTCCCGGGTTCCAGCATCAATTGTGGCCTCAGGGGTGACGTCTCTTCGGGAGGGGCCTGTGCCGCCTGTAGTGAGGACTAAATCGCATCCAAGATCATCGGTCAGCTCTACGATCGTTTCGGTAATAACCTCCTGCTCATCCGCAATGAGGCGTTCATGAAAGACGCAGGGGGTAATGATGGCCGTTTGTAGCCACAATTGGAGGGCAGGGATGCCCTCATCGGTATAAATGCCCTTGCTCGCTCTATCGGATATCGAAATTAAGCCAATTTTAATTTCGTTAGGGGAGGATCTTTTCCAAGCTTCGGTATGCTTCATGTTTCTATTCTAGCTATTATTAGGGCATGTTTACACACTCATCAAATCAGTTTCAAGAAATCATCGATTTCATGCTCACAGAAGCCAAGAGACGGGGCGCCTCGGATGCTGTTTCCGAGGTTTCTGAAGGCCAAGGTCTCTCGGTTACCGTTCGCAAAGGCGAGGTCGAGACGATTGAGCAAAGCTTGGACAAGCAGGTTGGCGTAACAGTATTTTTAGGTCATCGTCGAGGCAATGCCAGTACTAGTGATTTCTCCAAGGATTCTTTAAAGGCGACCGTCGAGGCTGCGTACCATATTGCCCAACATACAGCCGAAGACCTGTGCGCTGGTCCCGCTGAAAAAGAGCTGCTCGAAAAACATCCACTGGATCTAGATTTATTTCATCCGTGGGATTTAGATTCGGCAACAGCAATCGATATTGCGCGTACTGCAGAAGGCGCCGCCTTTGCTGTTAGTAAGCAAATTCAAAATAGCGACGGCGCTTCGGTATCTGCGCATCATGCGCATTTTATGATGGGAACTAGTCATGGGTTTATGGGTGGCTACCCATTCTCACGCCACTATATTTCTTGTGCACCTATCGCAAATGAGGGCGGTAAAAAGTCACTAATGCAGCGAGATGATTGGTATTCCAGCTCGCGTATTCCAGGGGAGTTGGCCGATCCGGCTGCCATTGGTAAATACGCAGCAGAGCGTGCACTTTCACGTCTAAAGGCAAGATCGCTCAGTACTCGCCGTTGCCCAGTCATTTTCGAAGCCCCCTTGGCTGCTGGCCTATTGGGCGGATTAGTGCAAGCGGTATCTGGCGGTGCTCTCTATCGTCGGTCTAGTTTTCTATTGGATAGTTTAGGTAAACAAGTATTACCAAAGCATGTCAGCCTTTTTGAAAATCCTCACCTTAAGGCAATGACAGGAAGCGTCCCTTTTGATGAAGAAGGTGTGAAGACTTCGGCGAGAACCGTGGTTGATAAAGGGATTTTGCAAGGTTATTTCTTATCCACTTATTCCGCCAGAAAACTCGGAATGAAGACCACTGGTAATGCAGGAGGTTCTCATCATCTGACATTGCAGAGCCGCAAGACGCCAAAGGGAGGATTGCCAGCGCTCTTACAGGCGATGGGTACGGGTTTACTAGTTACCGAGCTTATGGGGCAGGGCGTGAACTACGTCACTGGTGATTATTCTCGTGGTGCCTTTGGTTACTGGGTAGAGAATGGCGAGATTCAATATCCGGTTGAGGGTATTACGATTGCCAGTAACCTGCGAGATATGTTGATGGATATTCAGATGATTGGTAGTGACACACTGATTCGGGGTACCAAAGAAACAGGTTCCATCTTAATTGGGTCAATGACTATTGGTGGTAAGTAAAGTAAATCAACATCATAAAAATACAGAGAACATCAATAAGAAAAAACTATTTTGGAGGAGAAGACAATGCAAAGACGTTCCTTTTTAAAGAAAGCCACTATCGGTGCGGGTGCAGCAGCATTAGCTGCGCCAACGATTGCGCAGAGTTTGCCAACGCTTAATTGGCGTTTGGTCTCTAGCTTTCCTAAATCTTTAGATACTTTATTTGGTACCCCAGAACTATTTGCCAGCGCTTTGCGCAAAGCAACAGATGGTAAGTTCAATGTCAAAGTATTTGCTGCTGGTGAAGTGGTTCCAGCGCTACAGGTATTGGATGCGGTTCAAAACGGTACGGTGGAGTGTGGCCATACCGCCAGCTATTACTACCTAGGCAAGAACAGCGCATTTATTTTTGATACGGCGGCACCTTTTGGTATGACGGCACGCCAGCAAACTGCTTGGATGTTGCATGGCAATGGCATGAAGCTGATGCGTGAGCTCTACGCCAGCTACAACATTGTTAATTTCTTAGGCGGACAAACTGGTACCCAGATGGGCGGTTGGTTTCGTAAAGAAATTAAATCTCCGGAAGATCTAAAAGGACTTAAATTTCGTATCGCTGGTTTTGCAGGGCAAGCGCTTGCAAAGTTAGGTGTAGTGCCACAACAGTTACCTGCTGGTGAAATTTACTCAGCACTAGAAAAAGGCACGATTGATGCCGCTGAATTTGTTGGCCCTTATGATGATGAGAAATTAGGTTTAGCTAAGGTTGCGAAAAATTATTACTACCCTGCATTTTGGGAGGGTGCGGCTGGACTCTCATTCTTGGTGAATAAGAAGCAGTGGGATTCATTGCCACCCTCATACCAAGCGGCATGGGAAGCCGCTTGCTTTGAGGCGCATGTGGATATGTGCGCTAAGTACGATGCCTTAAATCCACCAGCGCTACAGCGCTTAGTTCAAGGTGGTGCGGTATTGCGTAAGTTCAATACCTCTGTCATGGATGCCTGCTTTAAGGCAAGCCAAGAAACCTATGCAGAAGAGTCTGCTAAGAATCCCCAATTCAAGAAGATTTTCGAGGACTATCGCGTTTTCAGAAACATGGAAGCGCAGTGGTTTAACTTAGCAGAGCAAGCATTCTCTCAATATAGCTTTGCTAAGAAGCTGTAAGACCCAAGTTATAAGCGCAAAACTTTAGCTGTAGTTATAGAAAAACCACCCTCGGGTGGTTTTTCTTATAAGGTAAATGAAAGTATTTTTTACTACTTCTTAAATACCTGTTTTCCATTAACCCAGGTTTCATTCACTTCAATATCTCTAATTTTGTAGGCATCCGTTTTCATTGGATTCTGATTCACGATAGCGAAGTCAGCGTATTTGCCTTCCTGAATCGATCCAATTTTGTCATCCATCTTTAACTGATAGGCGGCATCAATCGTGATGGCTTTTAGCGAATTATTGATGGAAATCTTCTGACTTGGATTTAGCACTTTTTGGGGTGTGACTTGCCATAAGCGAGCAGCACCTTCGGAGGCGTACTTAAGCGGATGAATTGGTGAGACAGGAGAGTCACTATGGTATGCAAAATGCATACCCTTTTTAATCAAGCTCGCGCTAGGGTCAATTCGATCAGCTCTTTCTGGCCCAATGAGATGATTATGAAACGCTTCACCCCAATAGTCGGTGTGCCCAATAGTAAAGCCAGGAACAACTCCAAGCTTTGCCGCTTTAGCAATCTGCGTTTCAGTTGCTACAGTGAAGTGCTCAATTCTTAATCTTGTTTTAGCATCGCTTGGTTTTGTAACTAACCTCGCAAAAACATTCAAAGTTTGCTCAATTGATCTATCACCATTTGAGTGAACGGAAAGTTGCCAACCCTCATCAAATCTGGGTTTAGCAAGATCATAAAGTTCTTGCTCAGTGAAGTTGAGGGTGCCCGTATTGCTTGTACCTGCTGGATAGTCGTACGGCTTAATCATTGCACCAGTAAGGCCTTGATTGGAGCCATCAGCCACAATTTTGACGCCGATTAATTTAAAGGTGTCATCACCTTGCCCTGGTTTGTACTTATTGTTTGTAGTTGGATATGCATTTGAATACATATAACCTCTCACCCGAACTGGAAGCTTGCCACTTTGGGTCATGGCATTAAACAGGGCATATTCCTTATCAACCCCAAGGTACCCGCCAACCGTAATTTCTGCTGAAGTGGTGACGCCCTTGCTAACGAGCCTTTGGCCAACCTTGGCCACCGCCTGTTCGACCACCTCTTGTGTGGGCTGAGGCATCTTATCGAGGAATAAATAAAAAGCAGGTGATTCATAAACCACACCAGTTAAACGCCCCTTGCTATCTCTAAGTAACTTACCACCCTTGGGATCGGGGCTGGAATCAGTTAATCCTGCCATTTCTAGGGCCTTGTGATTTACGTAAGCAATATGCATACTTTGATTCATAACAAAGATAGGCTTAGTGGTGGATACCTTATCTAGTATGTCCGCGGTTAATTCAGACATAAATGGTTCTGTTCTGGATGGGTCAACGCCAAAGGCATTAATCCATTCACCATCTTTAAAGTTTTTACTATATGCAGTGAGCTTCGCCACCAAACTATCTAATGTGTCATGGGGCATTGTGAAGTTGGAGAGATTGAGGAAGATCTCTTCTGAAAATGCGGTGCCTATGATGTGTACATGTGGTTCAACTAAACCTGGCATCAAAGTTTGCCCATTCAAGTTAATCAACTTTGTACTTTGCCCTTGTAAGGCCTTAAGCTTAGTCAGAGAGCCAACCTTGATGATTTTTCCACCTTGAACCGCTACAGCCTCTGCAGTAGCTTGTGATTTATTCATCGTGACAATATCGCCACCATAAAAAATCATGTCTGCCTCGCTTTTTGCAAAAACAAACGCGCATTGGACTATCAATATGGCAGAAAGTAATTTTGATGAAAATTTCATGGACACTTCCTTTTAGAAACTGATTTAAAGACAGGTAACAGCTTGGGTGGTATCTTTATCTACGCTCAAGCGTAATAAAATTAAATGTAATTTCACCTTCAGATGCTGGAGTGCGTTCCACCTCTTTCCAATCGGATGGATTGGGAACTTCAAAGAAAGTATCGCCACCCTCTACATCGATATCAATTTCGGTTATGAAAAGGCGATCTGCTTTGGAAAAGGCTTGAGTAAAGAGCTGCTCTCCACCAATCACAAAGACCCGCGGGAATTCATTCAAGGTTGCAAGTGCTTCATCAAGTGAGTTGACTACTTCCGCACCAGCCAACTTGAGATCAGCATTACGACTGACCACGATATTGCGACGTCCCGGAAGAGGGCGACCAATAGACTCCCAAGTCTTGCGACCCATGATGACAGGGTGACCCATTGTTACTTTTTTGAAGAACTGCAGATCAGCAGAAATCTTCCAAGGCATTTGATTGTCTTTACCAATCACGTAATTACGTGAGCGGGCAACAATCATGGAAATGGCAGGGTTTTTAGCTACGGTCATGAGGATCTAATTTCTTAAACAGCTACAGGGGCCTTAATGGCAGGATGGGATTCATAGCCGGCGATTTCAAAATCTTCGAATTCGTAATCAAAGATAGAGTCAGGCTTACGCAAAATATTGAGCTTAGGGAGCGGGAAGAAGTCTCTCGAGAGTTGAAGATCAACTTGTTCCAAATGATTGCTATAAAGATGACAGTCACCACCAGTCCACACAAAGTCACCAACTTCTAAATTGCACTGCTGCGCCATCATGTGGGTCAGTAGGGCATAGCTAGCAATATTAAAGGGTACACCCAAGAAGATATCCGCACTACGTTGATAGAGTTGGCAAGATAGCTTGCCATCAGCAACGTAAAACTGAAAGAAAGCGTGGCAAGGTGCCAAAGCCATGCGAGGAATATCAGCCACGTTCCAAGCAGAAACAATCATGCGACGAGAGTCTGGATTCTTTTTCAGAGTTTCTACCACTTCAGCGATCTGGTCAATATGCCCACCATTCGGTGCTGGCCATGAGCGCCACTGATAGCCGTAAATCGGGCCAAGGTCACCATCTGGAGCTGCCCATTCATTCCAAATGGAAACACCACGCTCTTTAAGCCAGTTGTTATCCGTACTGCCTTTGAGAAACCAGAGTAATTCCAGAATAATGGACTTCAGATGCAACTTCTTCGTCGTCACCATCGGAAAGCCTTCAGCCAGATTAAAGCGCATCTGATGACCAAAGATGGAGATCGTGCCGGTACCGGTTCTATCGGATTTTTGGACGCCCTTTTCTAGGACTTCCTTCATGAGATTGTGATATTGACGCATAGGTTTATTCAGTCAAATAATTCAGTGATGTTAAGAGCTTACTCGAATGTCGATGGGCTTACCCCAAGCGCCTTATGAAGCCTTGGGGATGTGGTGGTGTATTGGAGTTGAATCTGCTTTTCTGGGGCCAGATAGGCGGCTGCTGCAAAGGCCGCCAATGCTGCTTCATGAAAGCCTGACAAAATCAGTTTTTTCTTGCCTGGGTAGATATTAATATCCCCAACAGCGTATATGCCGGGAGTGCTAGTCTGAAAGCAGGCAGTATCCACAGCAATTTGCTTACGGTCGATATCTAAGCCCCAGTCGGCGATAGGGCCTAATTTAGGGGAAAGACCATAAAACAGTAAGAGTGCATCTAATGCAATTATCTGAATCTCGCCATCAATATTAGTGACGGCAATTTCAGTAAGTTTGTCATTAGACGATTCAATGCCCGTAATTTGTCCAATGATGAGTTGCATCTTGCCGGCAGCACAAAGAGCTCGCATCTTAGCAACTGACTGAGGGGCTGCTTTAAATTCATCTCGGCGATGTATGAGTGTCACACTGGCAGCTTGATCGGCAAAATGCAATGCCCAATCCAGTGCGGAATCTCCGCCACCACAAATCACTATGCGCTTGCCTATAAATTGCTCAGGATTTCTGACGTGATAGAAAACTTGTTTATCGACAAAAGCTTCAATGCCATCTAGGTTGAGCGTGCGCGGTTGAAATGCACCAACACCTGCAGCTATAAAAATCGCTCTACTCAAAAATTGCTGATCTTGTGATGTGCAAATCAGAAAACGACCATCAGCCTGTTTCTCAAGGGTAGAGACCTCTTGATTTAAGTGAAACTGTGGTTTGAATGGCTCAATTTGTTTGAGTAGATTACTAACTAGCTCACGACCAGTGCAAACCGGAATTGCTGGGATGTCATAGATGGGTTTATCTGGGTAGAGCTCGATACATTGACCTCCCACTTCAGGTAGGGAGTCAATGACATGCGCTTTAATTTCTAAGAGACCAAGCTCAAAGACTTGGAAGAGTCCCACCGGACCGGCGCCAATAATGACTGCATCGGTTTCAATGGGAGGGTGCAATTTACTTTACCAGCTGATCAATTTTATTTTTAACTTCTTTCCACTCATCCGCGTCTGGAAGGGCTGCTTTGGATTTGGTGATAGATGTCCATCCTGGAGAAAGATCTGCATTTAATTTAATGAAAGATTGTTGATCTCCTGGTACATCATCTTCAGCATAAATCGCATTGACTGGACACTCTGGTACGCAGACAGCGCAATCGATACATTCATCTGGATCGATCACTAAAAAGTTAGGACCTTCGCGAAAACAATCGACTGGGCAGACATCAACGCAATCAGTGTATTTGCAGCGGATACAGGCTTCGGTAACAACGTAAGTCATGATGGTTTTTAGGTAAGAGTCCGGGTGAATGGACTGCCAAGTTATAAAAATTCATTTTAGCTGAAATGGCCTATATTTTAAGCAAACCTCATTTTTTCCATTAGGCTAACCCTCTTTAGTTAATTTTTGAGGGTTCGATATATTCTATGATTTCTATAAATCATAAAAAAAGCGTTTCTTCATGAAAATATTAATTGTTGGTGCTGGGGGTATTGGTGGCTTTTTTGGTGCCAAACTTCACCAGTCGGGCGCGGATGTTACCTATCTACTGCGAGAGCAGCGCCAACAGCTTATTCAGAAACAAGGTTTGACGGTAGAGACCCCGAGGGGGAGCTTTACTATCCGCCCAAAAACAGTTCTAGCTAAGCAATTAGAGCCTATTTATGATCTGATTATTTTGGCTTGCAAAGCCTTTGATTTAAAGGATGCAACTGATGCAATCAGCAAAGCAAGCTCTAAAGGGGTCATACTCCCTTTTTTAAATGGTTTTACCCATCTTGATACCTTAGATCGCCAATTTGGCAGGGAGCGGGTCATGGGCGGTGTTGCCCACATTGCCGCCACCATTTCCGAATCAGGCGCTATCAAACAATTAACGGAATTAAATTCACTAACGGTTGGCCCCAGAACACCGGGGCAAGAAGCATTGTGTCAGGCATTGTTTGCCTTATGCAAAAAGGCAGATTTTGATTCTTTTTATAAGGAAAATATTGAGCAAGCCCTATGGGACAAATGGACTTTCCTAGCAGCGCTCGCAGGCATGACAACAATCTGTCGTGGTTCGATTGGAGATATTGCAGCAACTCATTACGGTAAGGATCTCAGCGGGAAAATGTTTGCTGAATGCTGCGCCATCGCTGCAAGCCAAGGGCGACCAATTGATGGGTCTACGCAATCAAGCTCTAAAGATATTCTCGTTAAGGAGGGGTCGCCTTTCACGGCTTCAATGTTGAGGGACTTGCTTGCAGGCAAGAGGGATGAGCACGAGCATATCTTGGGCGATCTGATTAGTTTTGCTAATTTGAGCTCAATAGACTGCCCTCTATTAAAAATTGCTTATACCCATATGGCGGTGGAGGGCAAAGGAAGGATTTGAGCAGGGGATTTCCCTATGGCTTTACTTTTTCATAGAGAAGCCGAATTGATTACACTTCAAGAATCGTCATTAATTAAATCCACTAAGAAAGAACGGACCATGGAAGAGTATCGGCTGAAGATCGATAAAACAGAAAAACCATTATTGATCATTGATTACACCTTTGGGGGAGACCGCAATCTGGAATTAATGAAATCAACAAACTTACCTACTGCCTTGCAAAATGCCAAGGTAAAGACTGAGTTTGATTTGGCTTACGCGTGGAGCGATTTTGCACGCAAGTATCTGGAGAAAACAAAAGAGATTGCAGCAACCCCTATTTGCTGGCAAGGTCACTATGATCAGCTTGGTAGGGTGATGCTTGAAATGATGCGCTTAAGTAGGGATAGACAAGAAATGGTCAATCAAGAGGGCGTTTACGACATTATTCCCAATCTAGAGGAAATCCCTTTTGTGAGCAAGCCCTCTCGCCTAGAAGATAAGATGTTTTGCCGTATCTGGCTTTCTTTAATTCGTCATCCTGCCTTTATTGAAATGGAGTTAGATGAGGAGGAGTTGGCATCATTCAACTACTGGCAAGGTTTATTTACGGTTGCTTTGGGTAAGACGAATAGTGAGCTACTAAATCAGATGACTTGAAGCAGTTGTAGTGGGATAAAAAAAGCGCTCCGTTAAGAGCGCTTTTTCTTCTAGCAAAACTACCCAGTCTTATTAACCTCCGTAGAGGAACTTCGGTAGCCACAATGTCATGCCTGGCCAAACATACATAAAGGCCATGCATGCAATCACGATAAACATGTAAGGCATCATGCCTGCGAAAATCTGGTTGAGCGTGACGCCTGGTGGCGAAACTCCCTTGAGATAGAAGGCAGACATCGCAACGGGTGGTGACAAGAAGGCCGCTTGCAAATTCACAAAGACCAAGGTACCCCACAAGAGTGGATCGATGTTGAAGTGAGCCAACAAAGGCAAGAAGATCGGCACGAAAATCACAATAATTTCTGTCCACTCTAGAGGCCATCCTAGGAAGAAGATGATCGCTTGAGAGAGCAGCATAAATTGGATTGGCGTTAGATCAAGCATCAGCACCCATTTCTCAATGAGTGTTTGACCGCCCAAAATAGTAAATACAGCAGAGAAGAGCGCTGAGCCTACGAACAGCCAGCACACCATCGATGTTGTTTTAGCTGTCAAGAAAACTGCTTGCTTGGTGCGCTCAAAGTTTAAGGTGCCAGCTTGAAATGCCAGTACGAAAGCACCTAATGCACCTACTGCAGCAGATTCAGTGGCGGTAGTAATGCCTAATAGGATGACAGCCAGTACTAAGAGCGTCAGAACGCCTAATGGCATCACAGATTCAATCAGTAGCTTGAGAATCTCAAATTGCTCCTCATCTAACTTAATGTAGTAATAAATGAGTAATAGGCCGAAGAGGATACAGGTCAAGCCAAAATACAGCTCGAAGTTCTCTGGCGGCCCTACAGCTGCCTCTGGAGCGGCATCTGCCGATGGAGCATCTCCAGCAGCAGCATCTAAGGCAACCAATGGAGCATCTACTTCGGGCTCTTTAGATTTGATGTTATTGGAGGTGGCATCAAGAGATACTAGGCCTTCTTCAACCGGTTCCGCAACGCTTGTTGCAGCTTGAGCAAGCTCAGTCACCACTGGAACATTCAGCGCATCTCTTTCATTTTGCTGATGAATGATGACATACCACCATACTCCCCACATGGTGACTGCAACCAAGGCTAATGGGGTAAGCGCTGCGAGCACATTTTTGAAAATTTTTGCAAAAGAGAGTCTTGTGTCAGCCGGTGCATTCATCAATTTAGCTGGAGAGAACAGCGCCTTAAATGAGGCAACCAGCATATTGTGGGCATAGTTATCACGCAGAAAACGAATCGTCGGCGGAATTGGAACGACGAGTTGTTCTGGTGGTAGCTTAGGCGCAACTTTGGGATTGATTAAGGCCCAACCAATGATGTAAACCAAATACAAAAAGGCAAGGAAAAATCCTGGCACCATGGCAGCAGCATAGAGTTTGACAACAGATTGACCAGCAACTGCTGCATACACAATAATCATGACCGAAGGCGGAATCAAAATACCTAAGGTGCCACCAGCTGTAATAACACCAGCCGCTAGTCGCGTATCGTAACCAGCATTTAGCATCGGTTTCATGGCAATCACACCCATGAGAACAACAACAGCACCAACAAGGCCGCTTGCAATGCCCCAAAAGGTACAAACAATGAGAGTGGCTACAGCCAAAGAAGCTGGCAGTCGACGGAATGCTAGCTGGATGCTGTAGAACATCTTGTCTACCAGCGCCCCTCGTTCCATCACATATCCCATTAATACAAAGAGCGGAATAGATAAGAGGACATCATTCGTCATACCTCCGAAAGTTCTTTGTACCATCAGAGTAAATACTTTATTTGCAGTCCAGCTTTGCGCCGGATCGTAAAAAGCTGCAAAACCAAACATCATGCCCAGACCCATTAGGGTAAAGGCGGTTGGGAAGCCCAGCATGATTACAACAATAATCAAGCTGAGCATAACTAAGCCAAGAATCGGATCACTCATGATTTATCTCTTTAGTTTGACCAATGCGATGATGAGCTGCTTCATCGATGGATTTAGCATTTTTAATTGCTTGTTGACGGGCCTCTTCATCAACGTGAGTAGAAGCAGCCAATTGCTGTTCAACTACGTCGATTTCTGCGGCATCTTTTAAGCGTGCTGGCCATTCGCCGGATTTAATACAAATAATGCAACGCATAATCTCAACAAAACCTTGCAGCAGTACAAATGCTCCTGCAACTGGAATGATGGTCTTAAAAGGGTAGAGTGGGGGACCATTTGCAATTTGGGTGGTGTGCTCACCAATGCGCCAAGATTCTGCGGCATAGGTATAGCCGGCATAAACCAAAGCAGTAATTCCGGGTAGGAAAAAAGCGATGTACAAAATCAAATCTAGAGTTGCCTGTGTTCGGGGCTTCATCGATCCATAAAGGAAGTCACCACGAACGTGTCCATTTTGTGCCAATGTATAGGCGCCGCACAACATAAACATAGTCCCGTAGGCCATGACAGATAACTCGCCAATCCATGCTGATGGGGAATTAAATGCATAGCGTCTGACAACATCCGTAAAGACCATGAGCATCAAAAGGACGACTAGCCAAGCAGCAGCTTTGCCAACGAAGGTGCTGATCTCGTCGACTCTCAGCATGAATTTATCCATAAACTACTCTCCTAAAACAACAATCTATTTCTTTGGGCAGATGTAAAAAACCGGACGGGGGTACCGTCCGGTTGAGATACACGTAAAACAGGATTATAAAGGCAAATTTGCCTTATTAGCCCTTGAAGTAATGGTCGTAAGCAATCTTCATATCGACGTTGGTGAGCAAATCCCAGCGAACTGCGCGTTGGGCAAAGGCTTTTTGTGAATCCAGCACCTTTTTGAACATTGGGAGTTCAGAGGCTTTCTTCGCAATAATCTTATCCCAAGCGTTCAATTGGGCCACCAGAATAGACTTCGGTGTAGCGTAGAACTTAACCTTGTCTTTGGTTTGTAGTTCAACAAAGTCTTTGGAGTAGCGATCGATTGCTTTCCATGACATATCTGCAGAAGCTGCTTGGGTTCCGTATGACAGGATAGCCTGAAGATCTGCAGGTAAGGAGTTGAATTTCTTCTTATTGAAGATAATTTCAAATTGCTCTGAGCTCTGATGGAAGCTTTGAAGCATATTGACTTTAGATACGTCAGGGAATCCAAGGAGACGATCTGAAGAGGCATTATTAAATTCAGCAGCATCTAAAACACCGCGGTCCATTGCTGGAATGATTTCGCCGCCAGGTAGAGCCTGAACTGATGCGCCCATATCTGTAAAGATCTCAATAGAGAGACCAACGGTACGATATTTCAAGCCTTTTAAGTCATCTGCTTTTGCAATTGGCTTCTTAAACCAACCTAATGGCTGGGTTGGCATTGGGCCATATGGGAAGGAGACCACATCGAGTTTGAGGTCGTTGTAGATTTCATTCAAGAGTTGCTGACCACCACCATATTGGTTCCAAGATAGGAGTGTGTTGGCATCCATACCGAAGGCTGGGCCTGATCCCCACAGAGCTAAGGCTGGGCTTTTGCCGTACCAGTAAGCCAAAACGCCGTGGCCACCGTCTAAAGTACCGCTGGATACAGCGTCTAACATATCAAAAGCTTTAACTACTGAGCCAGCTGGCAACACCTCAATCTTCAGTCGACCACCTGACATGGCATTTACTTTGGTTGCGTAATCGTTGGCGTACTCGTGGAAAATATCTTTGGCGGGCCAAGTGGACTGAAAGCGCAGGTTCACAGTTTGCGCACTTGAAATCATTGGGAAACCCATTGCAGCTGCACCGGCAGTTCCTACAGCAGCGCTCTTAAGAAACTTACGGCGTGGGCTAGTGTTATTAGTTTCTGACATCTAAATCTCCTGTGGTCGTTATTATGAAAGCACTTCTTAACCGCACAATCTTAAACAAAGTTTCTTCAAATTGGTGCGAGTGAGATTGGGGGTTTCCCCTTAATATTGAGGAAATGAGTTAAAAATCTATAGATATTAGGACGATATTTATGTTGCATTGCATTAAATTTCGTCCTATGCCTCAATATTAAACTGACTAAATTTCATTAAACTGAATAAATATGCATGGGATTGCGTAAGTAGCCAGATAAAAGGATATCAATGAGCAATAAACCGAAGATTTTAGTAAGTAGAGCAATCTTTCCTGATCAACTGGCGCAGCTGGAGAAATCTTTTGAGGTTCGGTTCAATCAGGCTGATCAAGTTCTGACACCAGTAGAGTTACAAAAAGAGCTATCCAGTGTAGTTGGGGCCTTAGTTACTGGTAGCGAGCGCATAGATGCAAGCGCTTTACTCAACGTGAAGGATCTAAAAATAGTCGCCAATATTGCGGTTGGCTACAACAATTTTGATGTCCCTGCGATGAGTGCAGCAGCTGTGATGGCCACGAATACTCCGGATGTATTAACCGATACCACCGCTGATTTTGGTTTTGCTCTGTTAATGGCAACTGCAAGGCGTATTTCAGAATCTGAGCATTGGATCAGAAATGGTCAGTGGGATAAATGGTCTATTGTTCATAACCCGCTTGGTATGGATTTGCATCACAGCACCATTGGCATTATTGGCATGGGTCGTATTGGCCAAGGCATTGCAAAGCGCGCACTCGGTTTTGGCATGAAAGTGATTTATCACAATCGAAGCCGTTTATCTGAGGCGAATGAAAAAGCGTGTGGAGCGAGTTATGTCTCCAAAGAAGAGCTACTTCGAACCGCGGATCATGTTGTACTTGTTCTGCCTTACACGCCTCAAAATCATCATACGATTGGCGCATCAGAAATTGCCCTGATGAAACCCACCGCTACTCTAATCAATATTGCCCGTGGCGGTATTGTGGATGATGCGGCTTTAGCAAAAGCGTTACAAAGCGGCAAGATTTTTGCAGCGGGCTTAGATGTTTTTGAAGGCGAGCCTCAAGTGCATCCAGAGTTGCTCAAGTGCAACAATATTGTGTTGGCTCCGCACATTGCTAGTGCTACAGAAAAAACGCGTAGAGCGATGGTGGATCTCGCAGTGGAGAATTTGCGAGCTGCGCTTGATGGGAAGAAACCACCAAGCTTAATTAATACAGAGGTATTTAAAGCCTAGCTGAAAACTTAATCTGCTTCAATTTCTTCTGGGAGCTCGCGAAGAGCAAGTTCAATTCCACCAAATTTACCTGCGACCCAGTTGTAGACCTTGCAAGCAATCCACAGTAAAGCAAAACCAAGTAGGGCATTCAGAATCAATGCAGAGAGAACGGTAAACCCAGGAATGGCACCGTCACGAATGAAGGCTACAAACAAGGCTAACAACACAATCGGTACAGAGAAGCAGAGATAAACCAAAACCAGGGTTTTGGCGGTATGCATTGGATCTACGAAGGCAATTTCTTTTTTGGTGAGTTTCATGAGGTGCAATCTTAAAGCAGTCCGTCGAAAAGCGCCACATCTACCCAGTCACCAGCCGCTACATTTCCTTGGTTATGAGGCAGAATGACAAAACAATTTGCCTCGCTCATCGAGCGCAAAATTCCAGCACCTTGGCTACCGGTGAGTTTGACTGTTGGCTTTCCGTCTGGGTCGCGGCCCACAATGGCACGTTGAAATTCTGTCCTACCTGGTTTTTTCCGGATCGGTGCCTCGGCAATAGCTTGAGTCAATAGCTGCTCAGTCTGGCTTGCGCCATTCAGTTGCAACAAAGCCGAGCGAACAAATTGATAGAAGGTCACCATCACTGCAACGGGATTGCCGGGCAGACCAAAGAAGAGGGTTTTGCGGCTTGACCCATTCACTGGCTTGAGCATTCCAAAGGCCATAGGGCGACCTGGGCGCATAGCGATTTTCCAAAAGCCCACATCGCCTAACTCTTGCATGATTTGCTTAGTAAAGTCTGCTTCACCAACAGAGACTCCGCCAGATGAAATCAGGACATCTGCTTTTGAAGCGGCAGCCACAAAAGCGGCCTTAAGTGAGGCGGGATCATCGCGGACAATCCCACAATCAATGATCTCTATATTAAGTCGATTGAGTAGACCTGTCAGGCTGTAGCGGTTGCTGTCATAAATGCTACCCACATCAAGAGGTTGTCCAAGGGGACGCAACTCATCTCCAGAGGAAAGAATAGCTACCTTGAGCTTGCGATGCACCTTCAGACTAGCAATCCCTAAGGATGCAGCTAGACCAAGGTCCGACGGTCTCAGTAGGCGACCAGATGCAATCGCGGCCTTACCACTTTGTAAATCTTCGCCACGTAGGCGGCGATTCTCTCCACGCTTCACTTGGTTTTGTTTAAAACTGACGGTTGACTCACTTGCGGATTCTGTAAATTCTTGAGGAATGACGGTATCGCAGCCATTGGGCATGAGCGCGCCAGTCGTGATCTTGAGGCATTCACCTTGGCCAACAAGACCCCCATAAGGTTTGCCAGCAAAGGCCGTGCCAATAATCTTCAGGCTGACTATCGCTTCGTTGTTTCCTAGGCAATCGCCATGAAAGGCAAAGCCATCCATGGCGGAGTTATCAGCAGCAGGGACATTAATCGGGGAAAGCAAATCTTCCGCCAAAATGCGATTAATCGCTTGATCCAAATTGACTAATTCAATATCACTCACATTGTTCAGCTTGCGAGACTCTAAAAGTAATTCATTGACTAGGCCTGAGATAGCCTTGCGTGCTTCATCTACATGGAGTGAGGCAGTTAAAAGAATAGGGCTGTTTGGAGAGTGCTTGATTGAATCGGTCATGACGATACTTTTTCTAAGGCGGCTAATTCTTCTGGCGTGTTCACATTAGCAAATGCTTGAGGGTTTTCAAACACTACAGTGCGAGAACGTAACTCTTTAAACCAGCGGTCAATTTTTAAATCCCCTTTACTTAAAAAGCTATCTAAAGAATCTTGTAAATCACTTTTCATTAAACAGAAAACCGGTTGCGACCAAATCTTGCCGTCATCTTCTTTTGAGGAAGCGAAGACGAGCTCCAAATCATTGTCCTTAAGTTCGGCTGCCATTTTTTGAGCAAGGTCAGTTGGCAATAAAGGAGAGTCGCAAGGCGATGTCAGCAAGTAAGGTGTTTTGCAATGCTTCAGTCCAACTGAGAAGCCGGCCAATGGACCAGAAAAATCTGGAGTTTCATCCATGAGCACGGGATAGCCATAGTGGGAATACTTCGTAATGCTGCGGTTAGCATTAATCAAAATGGTGCTGACTTGAGGTTTGAGTCGGCTGATGGCAGATTCAATGAGAGGCTTGCCATGAAAAGGAATTAAGCCCTTATCAATGCCACCCATTCTTTGGGCGCGGCCCCCTGCCAAAATGAGTCCAGTGATGTGTTCTGAGGTAATCATTAGCCGCCGATGTAAGACATCTCTACTTTTCGAGTGTTTACTGCTGCTGTATTTGATCCTCGAATTTCTGAGTAATGATCATTGCGCCCAGACCACGTAGACATAATGGCGTTAGCAATTTCTAAATCACTTCTGCCAGAACGCAAGAGCGTTTTGAAATCAAAACCTTCATTTGCGAATAAGCAGAGATAGAGCTGACCATCTGTAGAGATGCGCGCACGCGTGCATTCGTGACAAAAAGTTTGTGTGACGCTCGAAATAAAACCAATTTCACCGGAGCCATCAAGGTAGCGCCAGCGCTGAGCCACTTCACCAGGGTAATTAGCCTCAATTGGTTCTATCGGAAAAACAGCATGAATGCGATTGGCAACTTCTTGTGAGGGAAGTACTTGAGACATATCCCAGCCGTTAGAGCTACCTACATCCATAAATTCAATAAAGCGCAGTGTTACACCGCTACCTTTGAAATGCTTGGCCATGCCAATAATTTCTTGGTCGTTCGTTCCCTTCTTCACCACCATATTGACTTTGAGATTGGTAAAGCCCGCCTCTTGAGCTGCTGCAATTCCATCAAGTACATCCGTGACTGGAAAGTCGACATCATTCATTTTTTTGAAGATGTCATCATTCAAACCATCAAGGCTAATAGTAAGGCGATGCAAGCCTACCGCTTTTAATGCAGCTGCTTTCTTGCGCAAAATACTGCCATTAGTAGTTAAGGTGAGATCAAGTGGTTGATCTGCTGCAGTGCGAATCTTGGCTAACATCTCAATTAGTACTTCGAGATTTTTGCGCAGTAAAGGTTCACCGCCAGTAAGGCGAATTTTTTCTACACCCAGTGATGCAAATATAGTTGTTAAACGAGTGATCTCTTCAAAGCTGAGCAATTCATTATGAGAGAGATAGGGATAGTCTTTGTCGAAGATTTCCTTAGGCATGCAATAAGTGCAGCGGAAATTACAGCGATCAGTGACCGAGATGCGTAAATCTCGTAGCGGGCGTCCGCGGGTATCTTTGGTTGAGGTACTCGCAGCCAAGAGCTGTCCTGGTATGGACGGCGTAAGGCCTTTACCTTCATCTAAACGTATGGGGATTACTTTTTCAACCATGCGTAATTATGGCTGTGAAACCGTGTTTCTGCCAAACTGCCAAATATCTTTGTGGGATAAATAGCAGTCTGGAGAAATTAGATTAAACCGTTTTTTCTTGGCCGCCGGTTTCAACTAAAACCATCGGACCATTTTGCAAACTAACAGGTGCTTTTGGAGTTCTACCAGTTGGCAAAATTTCTGGTTCGGCTTTGATTTGCGATTGCGCTTCTTGGTGCTTGCCAGAATCTGTTGCTACCCAGACCATTCCGGCAGACTGAACTACGCTATGCAATGGAGTCTCTTCAAGTGCCTGAAAGGCAACCTTAGGCAGTTCAGGCATTGGCTTTGCGATCACTTCAATTGCTGGTGCCGGCTTAGCTACCGCCTGTGGGACGAGTGTTGCAGCAGTGCTATCAGTGCGATTACTTTGACGTGGCGCACGTTGCTCTCTCGGCTCTCTTAGCGCGCGTGGTGCACGCTCCTTTACTTCGTTAGAGCTTACAGGTGCAATCGTATTTCCAAAGCTTTGGGCAATATTCTGAATCGGCATTGAAGCAGATGCTCCCGCCATTCCTACTGGTGGGCCTGAGAATGAAGTTGCTACTGCAACAACAGAGGCAATTGCTGCATCACCAGTGGACTCAGTGCGCTCGCCACGTTGACCACGACCACGACCACGACGGTTACGACCACGACCACGACGCTCTTCCCCATCTGCGCTAGGAGCCGTATCGGTTCCAGGAGCAGCTTCAGTAGCTGGAGTTACCGCAGCTTGATTTTCTGGTTTTGGATTGTTCTGGTTACGGTTATTGCCATTGCCATTACGGTTACGACCATCTTGACGACCTCTACCTGAACCTGCCTCGCGTGGTGCATTTGCACCTTCAGCACTTACTGCACCTTCAGCGGGACGCTCAGCACGATCGTTACGCTCGCCACGACGACCGCGATTGCGATTATTGCCATTGCGATTGTTTTGATTGCGACCACGAGGTGCACTAGGAGCAGGCTGTGCTTCTGGTTTAGGTGCTGAGGAGAATAGGTTCTTAATGAATCCGAAGAATCCACCAGTGCTAGCAGTTTCTGCAACTGCTTTTTCGGTACGTGCAGGACGTGGCTGGCTAACTGGCGCTGGTGCATTAGGCGTAATACCTTTGACAGCAGCTTCAGGACGAACTTTAAGGTCTGCATCTTTGCGACTGACAGCAGTATCCGTTTCGAGTTCACGCGCAGCTTCTTCAGCCATCACGTAGCTAGCCTTTTGATCGTCAAGACGTGGATCATCATGACGTAAACGCTCAAGCTTGTAATGAGGTGTTTCTAAATGCTTGTTTGGAACCATCAAGACGTTCACTTTAAAGCGTGACTCGATCTTGATGACTTCAGCGCGCTTCTCATTCAGCAAGAATGCAGCCACTTCGACTGGAACTTGCGTATGAATAGCGGCAGTATTTTCTTTCATTGCTTCTTCTTGGATGATGCGCAAGACTTGCAATGCAGAAGATTCAGTGTCGCGGATATGGCCTGTGCCGTTACAACGTGGGCAGGTTACATGGCTACCTTCAGAGAGAGCAGGGCGCAAACGCTGACGGGACATTTCCATTAAGCCAAACTTGGAGATCTTGCCCATCTGAACGCGAGCACGGTCATGACGCAGAGCGTCGCGTAAGCGATTCTCCACATCCTTCTGCGCCTTACTTGATTCCATATCAATGAAGTCGATCACGATCAAACCACCCAAGTCACGTAAACGTGCTTGACGAGCGATTTCATCGGCAGCCTCTAAATTGGTACGGGTTGCAGTCTCTTCAATATCAGAGCCGCGGGTTGCGCGTGCGGAGTTGACGTCCACTGAAACCAAGGCTTCAGTATGGTCAATCACAATTGCGCCGCCTGAAGGCAATGGCACGGTACGTGAGTACGCAGTTTCAATCTGATGCTCAATTTGGAAACGAGAGAACAATGGAACATCGTCCTGATAACGCTTTACTCTGGGCAAGTTATCCGGCATCACTACCGACATAAATGCCGCAGCTTGTTCGTAGATGTCATCGGTATCGATGAGAATCTCGCCAATATCGGGTTGGAAGTAATCGCGAATCGCACGAATCACTAAGCTCGATTCGAGGTAAATCAATAGTGGTGCTGAATTGCCTTTAGCGGCTTCATCAATTGCTGTCCACAACTGCATAAGGTAACTTAAATCCCATTGCAATTCAGTTGCGTCGCGGCCAATACCGGCTGTACGAGCAATGATACTCATGCCATCGGGTACTTCTAATTGAGACATCGCCTCACGGAGTTCTTGACGGTCTTCGCCTTCAATACGACGAGAAACACCGCCTCCACGTGGGTTGTTTGGCATTAATACTAAATAGCGACCTGCTAAGGAAACGAAAGAGGTCAGGGCGGCACCTTTTTGGCCACGCTCTTCTTTTTCTACCTGAACAATAATTTCTTGGCCTTCACGTAAGGCATCTTTAATAGAGGCATTACGGACATCAACACCCTCTTTAAAGTAGGTGCGCGCCACTTCTTTAAATGGCAAGAAGCCATGGCGTTCTTCACCGTAATTTACAAAGCAAGCTTCGAGCGAAGGCTCAATGCGAGTAATAACACCTTTGTAAATATTGCCTTTACGTTGTTCACGACCGGCAGCTTCGATATCGATATCGATGAGTTTTTGACCATCGACGATGGCAACCCGCAACTCTTCTTGTTGAGTTGCATTAAATAACATGCGTTTCATAACACTCTCCTATTGGGAGTGCGTCGCTGCGCGCTGCGTTAGGGACAAGTTAGATACCGCTTGGGGCAGAGCCCATTGGCGGCTTTGGAGTGTGGATCAAACTAATCCAGGCATTTACTGCCCGGTACACCAGGTTCAATGTTGTTAAACCGGTGCCACACTTGACGATCGCCGCAGAGACCTCCTTTAGGTCATCAATGCAGGCGCGCGCCTGAAAACTGTCTTCTAATCGCGGGTCGCGGCATACGGCACACCAACCCTGCGCCTCATTACAACGGGGGAGGGGCAACCCCGGGAGTCTATTAAGGGCGACTCCAAGCTCCACGATTCAAACCTAAACCAGGTCATTCTCGGGCCAATAAATTGGCTAGAGCGTTGATTATACGGCACAAGTTGAACGACAATGGGGTATTGTTAAGTCCCTTGTCGACCCTCGTCGGGGTGGCAAGAGAGATAAATCATGAAATCCGAACCCATTTCCAAGCCCTTGCAGGTCAAAACCAGTGCTCCAGCCGCCGTTCATTTTCAGACCATTGGTCCAGAAGAGGCTGGTCAGCGGCTGGATAACTACCTTCTACGTTGGGCAAAAGGGGTTCCTAAAAGCCACGTTTATCGGATTATTCGCTCTGGCGAGGTCCGGGTAAATAAGAAAAGGGCTGAACCAACTACGCGTCTGATCGAGGGGGATGTGGTTAGAGTCCCGCCTGTTCGTATTGCCGAACCTGCCCAAATGGCAGCAGTCAATACCGCCCAAACCAAGTCTCGGGCGCAGGGGTATTCCGACAAAATGCCGATTTTGTTTGAAGATGAGGCGCTATTAATTGTAAATAAACCCGCAGGTTTGGCAGTGCATGGGGGTTCAGGAATCGCGCTTGGCGTAATTGAAACCCTGCGTATTACCCGCCCTGAGCTCAAATTCTTAGAATTGGTTCACCGTTTGGATCGAGACACATCCGGCGTGTTGCTCTTAGCCAAAAAGCGCAGCGCTTTGGTAGAACTGCATCGCCAGATTCGCGAAGGGCAAACCGACAAACGCTACTATTTATTAGCCCATGGCGAAATTGCTCAGGGCGCAGGCACGATGCAACTGAAGTTTGCATTACACAAATACCTATTAGCCAATGGCGAGCGTCGCGTTCGTGTTGACCCAGATGGTCTGCCAAGTCATACCGCTTTGCGGGTCACGAAAGTGATGAAACGTGGGGAGGTGGCGATCACTCTGGCTGAGGCCCAACTCAAAACTGGGCGTACTCATCAAATCCGCGTACACCTTCAAAAATTAGGCCACTCGATTTTGGGTGACGATAAATACGGCTTTGAAGACCAAGACAAGATTCTGAAATCCAAACGCCTGTATTTGCATGCCCACTTAGCAGGCTTTACTCATCCCCGTACTGGCGAGAAAATGCGTATCGAGTCCCCATTACCCTCTGAATTTGCAGCAATGATGAAAACTTTTGAAGTGCCCACTCATGTCTGAAGAACAAAAAACCGATAGACGCTACGACCTCATCATCTGGGATTGGGATGGAACTATTATGGATTCCACGCCGACAATCGTGGACTGTATTCAGCAAGCTTGCCGTGATTTGGGTTTTAAAGAGCCTGACGATACTTTGGCTAGCTCGGTCATCGGTTTAGGTATTCAGGATTCACTGAGAAGAGCGGTGCCTTGGATTGAGCCGGCGCATTTCCCTAAGTTAACGGAGCGCTTTCGTTACCACTACCTGGCTAAAGATCACGAACTCGATTTATTCCCAGGTATTCGTGAATTGCTACACAGCTTACGTGAGGATGGTTATCTCTTAGGTGTTGCTACTGGCAAATCTCGCGTTGGATTAGATCGATCTTTAAAACATCATCAGCTAGAGCAGATGTTCCATGAAACTCGAACTGCGGATGAATCTTTCTCCAAGCCCCACCCTGGAATGCTCTTAGAGCTTTCAGACGTGATGCAAGTACCGATGCGCCGCATGCTGATGATTGGGGATACAACCCATGATTTAGATATGGCAGCTAATGCAGGAGTAGATGCAGTAGCGGTGACGTATGGCGCCCATCCTCCGAGCACTTTAAAAGAAGCACCCTCACTAACGCATGTAGACGATGTCTCGCAGTTGGCAACTTGGCTCAGTCAGAATCTCACTGTTAAAAACTAGTTAGTAAAAAGGATTAAAAAGATGGATCAAAATCAATCTGAGAACGCGAATCAAAATTGGGAGCGTCAAGCGCTTGAGCATTTACTTCTAGAGAATTTAAAAGAGACTCGCAAGGCACGTCGTTGGAGAGCCGTGTTTCGTATCCTCACCCTTCTTGTCTTTGTTGGCGTAATACTGGCGGTATTTGATTTTCATCTGCCAGGGCGTGGCATGGGAACGGAGAAGCACACGGCCTTAGTTACGCTAGAAGGAGAGATTTCCTCGAGCTCGATGGCCAATGCTTTGGATATTAATTCATCACTGACTGCCGCATTTGAAAATGAAAATAGTGCGGGCGTGGTCTTGCGCATCAATAGTCCCGGTGGTTCTCCGGTTCAGGCCGGCATGATCAATGATGAGATTCATCGCTTACGCAAACTCTATCCAAGCAAGCCGTTTTATGTCGTAGTGGAAGACATCTGCGCTTCAGGCGGTTACTACGTCGCGGTTGCTGGTGATCAAATTTTGGTGGATAAGGCCAGCTTAGTGGGGTCTATTGGCGTGATCATGGAAGGCTTTGGTTTTACTGGTCTGATGGATAAGTTAGGTGTGACTCGTCGCATGATTACCGCTGGCTCCAATAAGGGCATGATGGATCCGTTCTCCAAAGAAAATCCACAGCAAGTAGAAATGATTAAAACCATGATCGATGAGATTCATCAACAATTTATTGCGGTAGTGAAAGCAGGTCGTGGCGATCGCCTAAAAGAAACTTCAGATATGTTTTCTGGCCGAGTTTGGAATGGCGAGCAAGCAATCAAAAATGGCTTAGTTGATGGCTATGGAACAGTAGAAACTGTAGCGCGTGATACTTTTAAGGCGCCAGATATTCTGGACTACACCATGAAAGAGAATTTCGCAGAACGCGTTGCTAAACGTTTCGGTGCCGAAGTGGGTGCCGCAGCAGGTAAGGCCTTAGTCAAGACACCCGATCTAAAGTAAAAAACGATAGATCAATACAGTAACAAACAAAACACCTAGGCCAGCAATAGAAATACTGCTGGCCTATTTTGTAATAAGGCGCAGGCTGTTTCGTTTGGAAAGCGTTTACGCCAGTCAGTAATCGAGAGCGTAGTAATGGTTTCACTTGGCAGACTAAGATCCATTCCAATGCAAAGCATCGATTGCGGAGACAGCGTATTAAGACAAGCCATCAGCATTGCAGTATTGCGATACGGTGTTTCAATCCAAATTTGCGTCTGCTGTAATTTCCTAGATTCCACTTCCAGTTGTTTGAGTCGTGCGATACGGTCCTGAGCATCATGCGGAACATACCCCTGAAATGCAAAGCGTTGACCATTTAAACCGCTGGCCATCAGACCCAGCAAAATAGAGCTTGGACCAACCAAAGGCTTCACTTTGGCGCCCAGCTTATGCGCTGCCAGTACAAGCTCTGCACCAGGGTCTGCAACTCCGGGAACACCAGCCTCTGACATCAGACCCATGTCTTTTCCAGCAATGAGGGGCTTGAGTAAATCCATTGGTTTGACAGCATCAGCATACTTAGCATTGCGTGCAACACCACGCCATTCGCTCATCTGCATTTCTTGAATAGTGCAAGCTAAGGGTGAAACACTATCGACCGCTTTTAAAAAAGCACGGGCAGTTTTTGCATCCTCCACAATCCAGTGAACGAGCTTGGCAGTTTGGGTAATAGTTTCGTTTGGTAAAACCCAAGGTAATTGCTCTACACGTGCATCGTCACCCAAGGTATTGGGAATCAAAAAGAGAGTGCCTAGTGTTGAACTCATGATTTAATTCTGTTTCATTCAGTTAATTGATATTTTGTTTGGAATGAGAAAGCCAGCATCACGCAAGAGACCGCTCAACGTAATTAAAGGCAGACCTATCAATGCGGTGGGATCATCGCTCTTGATGGATTCCAGGAGTGAAATTCCTAAGCCTTCAGACTTGGCGCTTCCAGCGCAGTCGTAAGGTTCTTCGGCATGGAGATATGCCTCTAGAACGTCATCAGCAAGTTTGCGAAAGGTAACTTCCGTAGGAATATTGATGGTTGTTTCCTCACTGCCATGCATGAGGCATAGTGCTGTTTGAAAAGTTACCGTAGCTCCTCGCATGAGTTGTAGTTGTGCCATGGCGCGCTCAAAGTTTCCAGGCTTACCAATGGCAGCTCCACACAGGTCGGCCACTTGATCTGAACCAATGACCCAAGCCGCAGGGTGATCTTTCGCAACTGCAGAAGCTTTTGC
The DNA here is from genome assembly GCF_000973625.1 of Polynucleobacter duraquae. NCBI lineage: Bacteria > Pseudomonadati > Pseudomonadota > Betaproteobacteria > Burkholderiales > Burkholderiaceae > Polynucleobacter > Polynucleobacter duraquae. Next base: position 1,489,617 of record NZ_CP007501.1, on the reverse strand, counting down.
TTTGGCTAAGCGCAAAGCTAAGGCCAGAGTGTTTTCACCCGGGAGAGGAGTTTCATCCACCTTTGGTGAGATCACATCAAAAGGGATACGCAGGCGCTCTAAGAGCTCACGACGATAGATTGAGGTGGATGCCAGAATTAGTTTTTTTGCAGAATTACTCATCACTACTTGTACTTTCGCTAAAGCCTTCATTTAGACTGATGTCATGAATCGTAATCAAGTTTTACCTCAAGTTGAGCTGTCAGCCGATCCCAAGGCTTTGAGCCGGATCGATTTTTGTGCCCCACAGTCCTATCAAGGCACTGGATTTCTGGAGATTTCAGCCCTGCCCAGGGTGGCTGAGGAAGCTTCTAGCATTGAGCCAGGGGATGCATTTGATTGGGAGGTCAAGACCCATTTTGCGAATTCTCCGGGCTCTGAGCCCCAGCAAATACTGGAATTGGCCGTAAAAGGCCGTATCCATCTGGTTTGTCAGAGCTGTTTGCAGGATTTCGGTCTAGATTTGACTCAAGATAGTCGGTTTGTTCTGGTAGCCACCGAGGAGGAGGCGGATGCCTTCCCAATGGAGGATGATCAGCTGGAGCCATTGGTAGCAAGTCAGCACTTTGATCTCCTAGGGCTAATTGAGGATGAGATCCTCCTGTCCATGCCCTTAATTCCAAAGCATCCAGAGGGCGCATGCCAGCCGCATGCCTCCTCATTTGGTGAGGTGGGTGAAGCGCAAGATGCCTCTGAAAAGCCCCAGAATCCCTTTAACATATTGAAAAATATGAAGAAAAACTAATTTAGTCCCACCCGCTTAGAGCAGTTTTTCAGATCTGCTTTATCAATTTATCAAGCATTTAGCTCAATTTACATGCTAGAATGTCGCCTTGCTTAGGAGTTCAATATGGCCGTCCAACAGAATAAAAAATCCCCATCCAAACGTGGCATGCACCGTGCGCACGACTTTTTGACCGCACCTGCTACGGCTGTTGAAGCCACAACTGGTGAGGCGCATTTACGCCACCACATTTCACCAAACGGTTACTACCGTGGTCGTAAAGTGGTTAAAACCAAAAACGACTAATTACTTAGTCTAAAAGATAGAAGCGGCTCCAATAAAAGCCGCTTTTTTCTTTGAAAAAAACCACTTGCAGCAATACTTGATTTTATGAGTGTCACACTTGCCATCGATGCCATGGGCGGAGATCATGGGCCAGTTGTTACCGTCCCCGCTTGTTGTGATTTTCTAGAAAAACATGCTGATGTGAAGATTGCCTTGGTTGGTAATCCGGAAGTCCTCAAGCAAGCCTTGAGTCAATTTCCAAATGCCCCAATGGAGCGCATTCAAATTATTTCCGCTAGTGAAGTCGTCTTGATGGATGACCCCATTGAGGTGGCGTTGCGTCGTAAAAAAGATTCTTCCATGCGAGTTGCCATCGAGCAAGTTAGAGAAGGCTTGGCTGACGCAATCATTTCCTCTGGCAATACTGGCGCTTTAATGGCCATCTCCCGCTACATTCTCAAAACCTTGGATGGTGTTGACCGTCCTGCGATTGCTACTGCGATTCCCAATGAAAAAGGGCGCGGCACCACCATGTTGGATCTTGGTGCAAATGCAGATTGTGAGCCTATGCATTTGGTGCAATTTGCTCAAATGGCTAACGTGATGGTTCAAGTGGTCGATGGCACACAAAATCCTTCCATCGGTCTCCTAAATATTGGTGAAGAAGTAATTAAAGGTAATGAGGTAGTGAAGCAGACCAGCGAGTTACTGCGTCAAACAAACCTCAACTTTTATGGCAATGTAGAAGGAAATGATATTTTCAAAGGTACTACGGATATCGTGGTGTGCGATGGTTTTGTTGGCAACGTTGTTCTCAAGGCAAGCGAAGGCTTGGCGAAGATGATGAGTGGCTTAATAAAAGAAGAATTTAATCGCTCATGGCTGACTAAGCTCATGGCGATCTGTGCCATGGTGCCTTTATTGCGTGTTCGTAAGCGTGTGGATCATCGTCGCTATAACGGGGCAGTATTATTAGGTTTACGCGGTTGTGTAATTAAGAGTCACGGTTCAGCCGATCGTTTTGCATTTGGTTTTGCGCTCGAGCGCGCATACGAGGCAGGAAAAAATCGCATGGTGGAACGTATCGCTCAAGCTTTTGCGGCGGAGACAAAATAATCATGAGCATTTATTCACGGATAGCCGGAACTGGAAGTTATCTTCCAGAGCAGCGTTTGAGCAATCAAGATCTCGTTGAGCGTTTAGCCAAGATTGGTCTTGAAACCAGCGATGAATGGATTGTGACTAGAAGTGGAATTTCTGCTCGTCACTTTGCTGCAGAAAATCAACTCACGAGTGACTTGGCAGTCAAGGCAGCCCAAGCGGCACTAGAGGCAGCCGGCTGCACCTCTGAAGATCTTGACTTGATCATTCTGGCTACCTCCACACCAGATCACTTGGGTGGCTTCCCAAGCACAGCCTGCGTAGTGCAAGACAAGCTTGGCGCTCATACCAATTGCGCGGCATTTGATGTTCAAGCGGTATGTGCTGGTTTTACTTATGCACTTGCCATTGCAGATGCATTTATTCGGACGGATACCTACAAAAAAGTATTAGTCCTCGGTGCAGAAACTTTCTCCCGCATTTTGGATTTTCAAGATCGCACGACTTCGGTTTTGTTTGGTGATGGTGCTGGCGCAGTTGTATTAGAAGCTTCTTCCGAGCCAGGCATTTTGGCAACAGCCTTACATGCGGACGGTAGTCAGCGCGATATTCTTTGTGTGCCAGGGCGCGCTAAGCAGGGTGGCGTTGAGGGAACTGCGTATTTAACAATGGATGGCCCTGCAGTGTTTAAGTTGGCTGTCAAAGTACTTGAGCAAGTTGCCCATGAGGCTTTAGAAAAAGCCAATCTCAAGCCAGAGCAAATCGATTGGTTGGTGCCACACCAAGCCAATATTCGCATCATGGAGAGTACGGCTCGCAAGATGGGTATGTCGATGGACAATGTCATTGTGACTGTTCATGAACATGGCAATACTTCTGCTGCATCTATACCGCTCGCCTTGGATGTTGGCGTTCGCTCGGGTCAAATTCAACGTGGCCAACATCTTTTGCTAGAGGGTGTTGGCGGTGGCTTTGCTTGGGGCGCAGCAGTCATTAAGTACTAAAGCAAAGTACTAAAGCTAAAAATATATTCACAACGATTATTCAGCGATTATTCCTATGACATTTGCATTTGTATTTCCTGGCCAAGGTTCCCAATCTGTTGGGATGCTCAACACTATTGCTGATCGCCCTGAAGTCCGTGCGACTCTGCAAGAAGCCTCAGAGGCCTTAGGTGAGGACGTTGCCAAACTCATTGCCGAAGGCCCCGCAGAAGCATTGTCTTTGACAACCAATACACAGCCCGTGATGCTGACTGCAGCGATTGCTTTTTACCGTGCCTGGTTAGCCTCTGGCGGTGCCGTTCCCAAGATGATGGCTGGCCATAGCCTGGGCGAATACTCCGCCTTAGTTGCTGCAGGCGTAATCGCTTTTAAGGATGCCGTGCCCTTGGTACGTTTTCGTGCTGAGGCGATGCAGACAGCAGTGCCAGTAGGTACTGGCGGTATGGCCGCAATCTTAGGTTTAGATGATGCAATAGTGAAGACGGTTTGTGCCCAAGCTGCTACAGCCTCTGGTGGTATTGTGGAGGCCGTGAACTTCAATGCACCAGGGCAAGTGGTCATTGCTGGTGGTAGTGATGCGGTCACCAAAGCCTGTGAATTGCTGAAAGCAGCTGGCGCAAAGCGCGCTCTGCCATTGCCAGTGTCAGCGCCATTTCATTCATCATTATTACAACCTGCTTCTGAAAAACTCAAAGACTACTTGGCTGATATTGAATTTAAAGTCCCGACTATCTCTGTAGTTAATAACGTGGATGTCAATGTACTGAATGATCCAGCAGCCATTAAGGATGCCTTAGTGCGTCAAGCTGCCAAGCCAGTGCGCTGGCAAGAGACTATTAATGCGATGGCGCAGCAGGGCATCACTCAAGTAGTGGAATGCGGCCCTGGCAAGGTATTGGCTGGGCTGACAAAGCGAATCAATGAAAACGTTGTTGGACTGCCTATTTTTGATGAGGTCAGTCTCAATGAAGCTTTGGCTGCCGTAAAGTAAAAATACGAACTAGCAGCAGAAGAAACACGAAATAAAGAACGGAAGACAATTATGAATCTCGACTTAAGCGGACAAATTGCATTAGTGACCGGCGCATCGCGCGGTATTGGCCAGGCCATTGCGGATGAGTTAGTGAAATGTGGTGCCAAGGTCATTGGCACTGCAACTTCTGAGGACGGCGCCAAAGCAATCAACGCCCGTTTACAAGCGAGCGGTGGCCGTGGCGAGGTACTGAATGTGACTGATCCAAAAGCTTGCGAGGTCATTATCGATTTGATCGTCAAAGATTTTGGCGGTATCAATATTTTGGTGAATAACGCTGGCATTACTCGCGATAACCTAGCAATGCGCATGAAAACAGATGAGTGGACCGATGTGATCGACACTAATCTAAGTGCCGTTTTCCGTTTATCTCAGGCGGTAATGCGCCCGATGATGAAAGCCCGCGCTGGCCGCATTATTAATATCACTTCGATTGTTGGTCATATGGGTAACCCTGGGCAGGCGAATTACGCTGCTGCTAAATCCGGTGTTTCAGGTATGACACGAGCTTTGGCTCGCGAAATTGGCAGCCGCAACATCACTGTGAATTGCGTAGCGCCTGGCTTTATCGATACAGATATGACCCGTGCTTTGAGTGAAGAGCAGCAAAATGCCCTAAAAGCGAACATTCCTTTGGCGCGTCTGGGTAGTCCAGAGGATGTAGCCCAGGCAGTGGCATTTTTAGCCTCTCCAGCGGCTGGATACATCACAGGAAACACGCTGCATGTGAATGGCGGCCTCTATTTAGCCTAATAAGAAAGCAGGAATTGGTCATTTTTTGGCGGATTTACTAATTTAGCCTGCCAAGCTGATAAAATCCTTTTCATCGTTTTTTTACAACCCTTGGGGGAATTAATGGATAACATCGAACAACGCGTTAAGAAGATCGTCGCTGAGCAATTGGGCGTCGCAGAAGCAGAGATCAAGAATGAATCTTCTTTTGTGAATGACTTAGGCGCAGACTCTCTTGACACTGTTGAATTGGTAATGGCTTTGGAAGATGAATTCGGGATTGAAATTCCTGATGAAGAAGCTGAAAAAATTACTACTGTTCAGCTCGCTATCGATTTTGCTCAGTCAAAAGCTCAGGGTTAATCCCCTAGCTAGTTAAAAGCTATTACTGTGTCAGCATCAAACGGCCGCCGCCGGGTTGTTATTACCGGCTTAGGCCTGATTTCACCAGTTGGTAACTCGGTTGATGTAGCTTGGTCTAATTTGCTCGCGGGCAGATCAGGCATTACTACCATCACCAAGTTTGACCACACTCCGCTGAGTGTGCATTTTGCTGGCGAGGTGAAAGACTTCAATGTCGAAGAATATGTTTCTGCCAAAGAGGCGCGCCATATGGATACCTTTATCCATTACGGCATCGCTGCTGGTACGCAAGCAATTCGCGATAGCGGTTTACAAATAACTGAAGAGAACGCGGAGCGCGTGGGCGTCATGGTCGGCTCAGGCATTGGTGGTTTGCCGATGATTGAAGAGACTGGCGCTGAATTGTTAGCTCGTGGTCCTCGTCGCATTTCCCCATTCTTCGTTCCAGGCTCAATCATCAATATGATTTCTGGTCATCTCAGCATCTTGTTTGGCCTTAAGGGTCCAAACGTGGCTGCGGTGACAGCTTGCACTACCGGCTTGCACAGCATTGGCTTGGCAGCACGCTTAATTCAGTACGGCGATGCCGATGTGATGGTTGCTGGTGGAGCTGAATCTACTATCTCTGCATTGGGTGTTGGCGGCTTTGCTTCAGCTCGTGCACTATCCACCCGCAACGATGATCCTGCAACCGCTTCACGCCCATGGGATAAAGACCGTGATGGTTTCGTATTGGGTGAGGGTGCAGGTGTTGTGGTGCTAGAAGAGTATGAGCACGCCAAAGCGCGTGGTGCAAAAATCTACTGTGAGCTCTTAGGTTTTGGTATGAGTGGTGATGCGTATCACATGACTGCCCCAAATATGGATGGCCCACGTCGCTGTATGGTCAATGCCATGCGCGATGCCGGTTTGAATCCAGATCAAATTCAATATATCAATGCACACGGCACTTCTACACCTTTAGGTGATAAGAATGAAACCGGCGCAATCAAGGCTGCCCTTGGCGATCACGCTAAGAAGACTTTGATTAACTCCACCAAATCAATGACTGGTCATCTTTTAGGCGGTGCTGGTGGCTTAGAGTCTGTCTTTACTATTCTGGCGCTACATAACCAGAAGTCTCCACCAACAATCAATATCTTCAATCAGGATCCAGAGTGTGATTTGGACTACTGCGCCAATACTGCTCGGGATGTGAAGATTGACCATGCCGTGAAAAACAACTTTGGCTTTGGGGGTACTAACGGTACCTTGATTTTTGGCAAACTGACCTAATATCCTTATTAGGTAGTTCCCTTCTCTTATTTCTTCAATTATTGGTTTTTACCAAGCAGGTCTATAGCACTATGAAAAAGTATTTAATTGCGCTCTTAGCTATCTTTAGCTTGGGGCAAATTGCGCTCATCCCCCAGGCCCACGCCCAAAGCCCGCGTGTTTCTATTCCTGACTTTGCCGACTTAGTCGAGCGAGCTAGTCCTGCTGTGGTGAATATCCGAACTACTGAAAAAGTAATGCAGCAGCAAGCTCAAGGCGGCATTCCCGGGATGCCTGAGGATCAGGCAGAGTTCTTCCGTCGTTTCTTTGGTGTGCCTATCCCGGGATTGCCTGGCGGACCCAAACAAGCGCAACCTAATTCTGGCAAGCCTCAAGAGGCCGATCGCGGTGTTGGCTCTGGCTTCATTATCGAATCCAATGGCTTAATTTTGACCAATGCCCACGTTGTCGAGGGTGCAAATACTATTTACGTCACCTTAACGGACAAGCGTGAGTACAAAGCCAAGTTATTGGGTATGGATAAGCGAACCGATATGGCGGTTGTCAAAATCGATGCGCGTGATTTACCTAAGTTGCCACTAGGCGACTCTTCTCGAGTCAGAGTGGGTGAGTGGGTATTGGCCATTGGCTCCCCGTTTGGTCTAGAGAACACCGTCACTGCTGGCATTGTGTCTGCTAAGAGTCGTGATACTGGTGACTACTTGCCATTCATTCAGACGGACGTAGCAGTGAATCCCGGTAACTCTGGCGGCCCTTTATTGAATACTGCCGGACAAGTGATTGGCATTAATTCGCAAATCTTTAGTCGCTCTGGCGGATATATGGGTATTTCTTTTGCCATTCCGATAGATGAGGCGATGCGTGTTGCAGAGCAACTACGTACCAATGGAAAAATGACTCGTGGCCGTATTGGTGTTGCTTTGGGTGAGATGACCAAAGAGATTGCAGAAAGTCTAGGTCTAGGTAAACCGCGTGGAGCCTATGTTCGCAATGTCGAGCCAGGTGGTCCAGCGGCAGCGGGCGGCATTGAGTCTGGAGACGTGATTCTGAGCTTTAATGGCCGTGATATTGGCAAATCTACTGATCTACCAAGGGCTGTCGGTGAAACTAAGCCAGGAACTAGCGCTAACGTACAGGTGTGGCGTAAGGGCTCCACTAAGGATTTGATGGTTTCTGTAGTGGACACCGAAGCAGGTCAAGCTGCTGTGAAGAAGTCGGATAACTCAGGTTCATCTGGTGCAAATGCCAATTCTCTTGGGGTGGCAGTTTCTGAACCCTCAGATAGTAAGAAAAAGGAGCTTAATATCCGCGGAGGTGTTGAGGTTACCGGTTTAGGGGATGGCCCCTTAGCGCGCTCAGGAGTGCGTCCTGGGGACGTTATCATCCGAATTGCTGATGCCGATGTCACTGGGGTGAAGCAGTTTGAGGGTCTTGTTAAGGGTTTGGACTCCAACAAGTCGGTTCCGGTTTTTGTTCGTCGGGCTGATAGCACTCTGATTATTCCTGTAAAGCCAAAATAAGCCAAAACCCTGTTTTTTGGGTGTAATAAGGGGGTTTGGCGCTAATTTGGCGCCACCCATTACAATTGCCTTAAGACGACTTTTTGCAGCGCATCATCGTGGTGCGTTCTGACAAGGCGTTTTTTGAAGACTACACAAGACGCTATGGATTTAATCCGAAATTTTTCTATCATCGCCCATATCGATCACGGCAAATCAACGCTGGCTGATCGCATTATTCAACTCTGTGGCGGTCTGTCTGATCGTGAAATGGAAGCCCAAGTTTTGGACTCGATGGATATCGAGCGTGAGCGTGGGATCACGATTAAAGCGCAAACAGCGGCGCTGTCTTATAAATCCAAAGACGGTAAAACTTACAACATCAATTTGATTGATACCCCAGGGCACGTCGACTTCTCCTATGAGGTTAGCCGCTCCTTGTCAGCATGCGAGGGTGCATTACTAGTGGTGGATGCCAGTCAAGGCGTTGAAGCCCAAACGGTTGCTAACTGCTACATGGCGCTGGAGTTGGGTGTGGAAGTTGTGCCAGTGCTTAATAAGATTGATTTGCCACAGGCGGATCCTGAGCGCGCTAAACAAGAGATTGAAGATGTCATTGGTATCGATGCATCGGAAGCGGTGACCTGCTCGGCTAAAACGGGATTAGGTGTACAGGATGTCATTGAAGAAATGATTGCTCGCGTACCTCCGCCAAAAGGCAACGCAGCAGATCCTTTGCAGGCCTTGATTATCGATTCTTGGTTTGATAACTATGTTGGTGTGGTGATGTTGGTGCGTGTCGTTAACGGTACCCTAAAGCCAAAAGAAAAAATTACCTTGATGTCCAACGGCTCTAGTCATTTAGTTGAGCATGTTGGCGTCTTTTGTCCAAAGTCTGTAGATCGCCCAGAGTTGTCTGCCGGTCAGGTGGGCTTTGTGATTGCTGGTATTAAAGAGTTAAAAGCTGCCAAGGTGGGTGATACGGTTACGCATACCCCAGGGCAGCAAGGCCGCATTCCTGCAACAGCACCACTTCCCGGTTTTAAAGAGGTGAAGCCTCAGGTTTTTGCTGGGCTTTACCCAGTAGAGTCAAGTGAATATGATCAACTGCGAGAGTCCTTAGAGAAGTTGCAGTTAAATGACGCCTCACTCTTGTATGAGCCAGAGGTATCGCAGGCTCTTGGTTTTGGATTTCGTTGCGGATTTTTGGGCTTGCTCCATATGGAGATCGTGCAAGAGCGCTTAGAGCGTCAGTACGGCATGAATCTCATTACTACCGCACCGACGGTGGTATATCAAGTAGAGCAATCCGATGGAAGCATCTTGTCGGTTGATAATCCATCAAAGATGCCCGAGGCTAGCAAGATCAATACGATTCTTGAGCCGATTGTGACAGTCAATCTGTATATGCCGCAAGAGTATGTGGGCGCGATTATTACTCTGTGCGTTGGTAAGCGCGGTATTCAGATGGATATGAATTATCTCGGTCGTCAAGTGAAGCTCACTTATGAGTTACCGATGGCGGAAATTGTTTTGGATTTCTTTGACAAAATGAAATCCATCTCTCGTGGCTATGCATCCATGGACTACGAGTTCAAGGAATATCGTCCAGCTGATGTGGTTAAGGTTGACATCCTCATTAACAGTGAGCGAGTTGATGCCCTATCGGTGATCGTCCACCGTAGTAACAGTCAACATCGTGGTCGCGAAGTGGTTGCTAAGATGCGCGGGATTATTCCGCGTCAAATGTTTGATGTGGCTATTCAGGCGGCAATTGGTAGCAACATCGTTGCCCGTGAAAACGTCAAGGCCTTACGCAAGAACGTATTGGCCAAATGCTATGGCGGTGATATCTCGCGTAAGCGGAAATTACTAGAGAAGCAAAAAGAAGGTAAGAAACGTATGAAGCAGGTGGGTAATGTGGAAATTCCACAAGAAGCCTTCTTGGCCATTTTGCAGGTGGACGACTAATGAACTTTGCCCTCATCCTTTTTATCTTGGTAGTAGTCTCCGGTATAGCTTGGATTGCCGATCGTTATTACTTTGCTCCACAAAGACGTAAGGCTGGTATCGATCGCATGCCATTGTGGTTGGAATATACGGCTGGTTTCTTCCCAGTAATTTGTGCAGTGTTTGTATTGCGCTCATTTATTGTGGAGCCATTCAAAATCCCATCAGGCTCCATGATCCCGACTTTGCAAATTGGCGACTTTATTCTAGTGAATAAATTTACTTACGGTATTCGTTTGCCAGTGATTAATCAGAAGGTCATCGATTTAGGCTCTCCAAAGCGTGGTGATGTTGTGGTGTTTCGCTATCCCCGAGATGAATCTATTGACTACATCAAGCGTGTCGTGGCTTTGCCAGGTGACACTATTACTTATCAAGACAAGCGTATAACGGTAAATGGTCAGCCATTGCAATACAGCGGCGGTGAGAATTACCTAGACCCAGAAAACATGCGTTACGCCAAGCGGTTTGCAGAATCTTTCCCTGCAGACCTAGGCGGTAATAAGCATGAGATTTTGAATGACCCTGATCGCCCTGCCGGCATGTTCCCTGCAGAGCGTTTTCCTGGATTTGAAAACTGCCAATATATCAATGCTGGTCTCACTTGCAAAGTGCCTGCGGGGCATTACTTTGCAATGGGCGATAACCGCGATAATAGTGCTGACTCTCGTTACTGGGGATTTGTGCCAGATAAGAATATTGTTGGTAGAGCATTCTTTGTTTGGTTGAATCTCGGAAATCTCGGTCGTATTGGCGGCTTCGAATAAGATCATGAACGCCCGCGCCGTCATCGAAACTGCTCCGCTGCAAGCGCAATTAGGTTATACGTTTAAAAAACTAGAGCTGCTCAATCAAGCCTTAACGCATCGTAGTCATAGCAAGAAAAATAATGAGCGCCTAGAGTTTTTAGGTGATTCGATTCTCAATTGCGTTGTCGCAGAAATGCTTTATGAGCGCTATTCAGATTTGGATGAGGGCGATCTTTCTCGCGTACGGGCTAACTTAGTCAAGCAACAAGCGCTCTATGAGATTGCTCAAACGCTATCGTTATCAGACTATCTGCGCTTAGGCGAGGGAGAGTTAAAGAGCGGTGGTTTCCGTCGCCCGTCTATTCTGGCTGATACTCTTGAAGCGGTGACTGGTGCCATATTTCTAGATGGTGGGTTTGATGCTGCTAAGACCTGTTTGCGTAAACTCTATTCCATCATTCTGGCCAACGTTGACCCTAAGACCCTAGGTAAAGACGATAAGACTTTATTGCAGGAATGTTTGCAAAGCTATCAGTTACCACTGCCTACCTATAACGTCACTGGTACTAGTGGTGCAGCCCACAATCAGCAGTTTGAAGTGGAATGTTTGATACCTAATCTCAAAGTTATCGTGAAGGGTGAGGGTGCCTCTCGACGTGCAGCAGAGCAAGCTGCAGCAAAGCTAGCTCTCATCTCAGCGCTAAAGGCTTTGCCACAAGTACTAGGGAAACCTAAAAAGACTCGGTCAGCTAAAAAGAAGGACGGCCAAAAAAGTGGTGACTGAAGAGCAGTTAAATCTTAAGCTGAAGGGCTAATCGTGTTCAGATGCGGCACTATCGCCATTGTTGGCCGTCCTAATATGGGCAAATCGACCCTCTTAAATGCTTTGGTAGGTCAGAAGATCAGTATTACCTCCCGTAAGGCGCAAACTACGCGTCACCGTATTTTAGGTATCCAAAATCGCGAAGAGGCGCAATTCATTTTTATTGATACACCGGGCTTTCAGACTCGTTTAATTAATACATTAAATAAGGCATTGAATCGCACGGTAACTACGGCTTTGCAGGATGTGAATGTGGCTTGCTTTGTAGTTGAGGCTGGTTACTTTGGCGAGGATGATAAAAAGGTTTTGAAATTACTACCAGATGATTTACCAGTTGTCTTGGTATTAAACAAATTGGATTTATTTAATAGCCGCTTCCAGACTCCCTCGGAGCGTGATCAGGCTCTACTGAATTTCATGAAAGAAATGAGCCAACCTTGGTGTGAATTAGGTGGTCATGAGGACCAGAAGTGTGAATTCGCTGAAATCGTACCGATGAGCGCTAAGAGTCCTGGGGATATTGAAAGATTATTAGACGTACTTGAAGGCTATTTACCTGAAGCGCCGGCAGTCTACGATGGCGATACTATTACCGATCGAAGTGAGCGGTTCTTGGCTGCTGAGATTCTGCGGGAGAAGGTTTTCCGCTTCACTGGTGAAGAGTTGCCTTACACCAGTACAGTAGTCATTGATCAGTTCAAGATGGACGGCAAGATGCGCCGTATTGCAGCAACGATTTTGGTTGATCGTGATAGCCACAAGGCAATGATTATTGGTGCCAAGGGTGAGCGATTGAAGAAGATCTCCACCGACGCTCGTATTGATATGGAAAAGCTCTTTGACGGCAAAGTTTTTTTAGAGACTTGGGTTAAGGTCAAGCGTGGTTGGGCAGATGATCGTGCTGAATTACGGGCGCAGGGACTAGAGTAATTATTCATGGCCTCCATTCGTGTTGCTGACGAACCTGCTTTTGTATTGCACAGCATTCCTTATAAGGAAACTAGCTTAATTCTGGATGTCTTTACACGGCAATATGGCCGTATGGCACTGATTGCTAAAGGCGCTAAGCGGCCACATTCGGTATTGCGTCCAGTCTTACAGCGTTTTCAACCCCTATTGGTTTCTTGGAGCGGCAAGTCTGAGCTGCGTACTTTAACGAAGTCAGAGTGGGTTGGTGGAACACCCTCTTTAGTGGGTGATGCATTACTCTGTGGCTTCTATCTCAATGAGTTGCTAGTCAAGTTTCTAGCTCGTGAAGACGACTATGAAAAACTCTACGACCATTACACCGATACGATCTCTGCCTTATCTAATCTTGAGTTTCAATCTAAGGGTTTAGAGGAAATTTTGCGCCCCTTTGAGTTAACACTCTTGCAAGAGACCGGATATGCAGCAGCATTGGATTACTGCGTTGAAACCCACAGCGCTCCAGTCTCACAAGAACAGTACGTCTATCAGCCGGAGCGTGGTGTCAGGCCTTTACAAGTGGATGATCCAGGCCATTGGCCAGTCTTGAGCGGTAAATCCCTTCTAGCCATCGCAGCAGGTGACTTTTCTGATCAAGAAACGCTTTCTGAGAGTAAGCAGTTAATGCGCTTCTTATTGGGCCTGCACCTTCAAGATCAAGTGCTCACTACCCGTCAGATTTTGATTGATCTCAAGAAAATCTAGTAATCTACAAGCATGAGCAATCCCAATATCCTTGAGCTTGGCATCAATATCGATCACGTCGCTACCCTGCGTAATGCGCGCGGCACGATCTATCCTGACCCATTAAAAGCTGCTCGCTTGGCTGAAGAAGCTGGCGCTGATTTAATTACCTTACATTTACGTGAGGATCGTCGCCATATTAAAGATGCAGATTTGATGGCGCTACGCCCTTTGATTCAGACCCGTATGAACCTAGAGTGCGCCGTTACTCCCGAGATGATTAACATCGCCTGTCGGGTTCAGCCGCATGATGTTTGCCTTGTTCCTGAAAAGCGTGAAGAGGTTACTACTGAAGGTGGCTTAGATGTCGTAGGTCATTTTGAAGCAGTCAAAGCTGCCACTACACAACTAAAAGCTGTTGGCATACGGGTTTCACTTTTTATTGATCCTGAAGAGCGGCAAATTCAAGCTGCTAAAGATGTAGGTGCCACAGTAGTTGAATTGCATACTGGTCGTTACGCAGATCTGGCTGGTGATCAACAGAAGCAAGAGCTCGAGCGCATCAGAAAAGCAGCTCAGTTTGGAAAAAGCATTGGCTTGCGCGTCAATGCAGGCCATGGTTTACATGAGGGCAACGTGATGCCGGTTGCCGCCATTACTGAGCTATCCGAGCTCAATATCGGGCATGCCATTGTTGCTGAAGCGCTCTTTAAGGGCTGGCAAAAAGCAATTACGGACATGAAGGCTCTGATGGTTCAGGGCAGGGCAATCGCTTAAATATTAATCATCAAATGATCATTGGCATAGGCACAGACATTTTGCAAATCGAGCGACTTCAAGCTGCTTACGATCGCACCAATGGCCGCCTTGCTGAAAAAATCTTGGGTCCAGATGAGATGATGGTTTTTAAACATCGCTTAGCCAGAAATCACAAGAGAGGTATTGCTTTCTTGGCAACGCGCTTTGCTGCAAAAGAGGCATTCTCCAAAGCTATTGGTTTAGGTATGAGAATGCCGATGACTTGGCGTTCCCTTCAAACGCTAAACGAGCCTAGCGGTAAACCAGTGACATCGTATTTGGGCGCATTGGCGCAATTTATGCAGGATAAAAACTGGGAAGCTCAGGTCACTGTTAGTGATGAACAAGACATGGCAATAGCCCATGTCATCGTAGTTCAAAAATAATATAACTCTCAAGAGTCTATCAAACAAAAAAATTTCGAGGAATACATGAATAAGTCGACCATGAAGCCAGGCCCAGTTACTTTAGATGTTGTTGGTCTCGAGTTAAGTGCTGAGGATTGTCGTCGCATCTTGCATCCCCTCACTGGCGGCGTGATTTTGTTTGGCAGAAACTTTGCCAATCGCCAGCAGCTCACAAAGCTCACTTCAGAAATTAAAAAACTCCGTTCCGATGTATTGATTTCGATTGATCATGAGGGTGGACGGGTGCAGCGTTGCAGAACGAATGGCTTCACCCATTTGCCTGCCATGCGCAAGCTTGGTGAACTTTGGGGATTAAAAAATAAATCAACTCAGAAACCAAAACATAGCGCTGAATCAGCTGCTGTCGCCATGGCAGCAGCAACTGCCTGTGGTTATATCTTAGCTGCCGAGTTAAGAGCTTGCGGTGTAGACTTTAGTTTTACTCCTGTTCTGGATTTGGACTTTGGTCGCAGCGGTGTAATCGGCGATCGTGCATTTAGTCGTGATCCACAAATCACGTTTGCGTTGGCTAAGAGTTTGAACGAAGGCTTACGACTTGCGGGTATGGCCAACTGCGGAAAGCATTTTCCAGGCCATGGCTGGGCAGAGGCCGATTCTCATGTGGCCATTCCAGTAGATGAGCGCCCATTACAGAAAATTCTGAATGACGATGCTAAGCCTTACGAGTGGTTGGATTTGAGTTTGACTGCGGTGATGCCGGCTCACGTGATTTACCCACAAGTAGATAAAAACCCAGCGGGATTTTCTAAGGTTTGGCTGCATTCTATTTTGCGTCAAGAGTTGGGATTTCAAGGTGTGATTTTTAGCGATGACCTTTCTATGGAGGGCGCCAGTGTTGCTGGCTCTGTCGTGAAGGGTGCTGATATGGCGCTGGAGGCAGGATGCGATGCAGTGTTGATTTGTAATCGCCCTGATCTTGCAGATCAATTGCTGAGTCAGCTAAAAGTTTCCAAAACAAAACAAGCTGAATCCGCAACTCGATTAAATCGCTTGATGCCGACTGTCACAGCTCCTGCTTGGGATGAATTACAAGGCGAAGCGCAATACCAACATGCCAAAGGCTTGCTTCAGCAGTTAAAGCTCATTGCCTAGACAATAAAAAAGCCCGGCGTACCGGGCTTTTCCTTATCGAGCGATCTAATTAGTTAGCGCGGCTACGATATTCACCGGTACGAGTGTCGATCTCGATCTTATCGCCAGTATTGCAGAACAGTGGTACTTGTAATTCATAGCCAGTGGCTAATTTTGCAGTCTTCAATACCTTGCCTGAACTAGTGTCGCCTTTAACCGCTGGCTCTGTGTAAATGATTTCACGAACCAAAGAGTTTGGCATGGCTACTGAGAGCGCTTTACCTTCGTAGAACACGACTTCGCAAGGCATGCTTTCTTCTAGGTAATGCAATGCATCACCCATGAATTCGGCTTCCACTTCATATTGGTTGTACTCGGTATCCATAAATACATACATTGGATCTGCGAAGTAAGAGTAGGTGCAATCTTTCTTGTCCAAAATCACCACATCAAACTTGTCATCTGCTTTGAATACGCCTTCGTTAGGCGCACCAGTTAACAAGTTCTTGAATTTCATTTTTACAACAGAGGAGTTGCGGCCTGAGCGGCTGTATTCTGCTTTTAAAACGACCATGGCATCAGTGCCAATCATGACTACGTTACCAACGCGGAGTTCTTGTGCTGTTTTCATCTTGCTATTCCTGGGTGCAGAGCTATTTTTCTGCGGTTTTTGTCAAAAACAAGATTGTAACCGCCCGCAGGCCTATTTTGCCCAAGATCAAGCTACAAAGCTCATTAGGCGGGCAGCTAGGCCACCATCGACTTGCTTTTTTAATAAATCTGCTCGCCAAGCCTTGGAATGGGTGTTCCAGTCATCAATGGAGTGATGCCACTTGCTAGGTATTGCCCAAGTCATTGCGGCAATGACGGCATGTTTAAGCTCTTGTGATGCATCTTCAAGGTAGAGATCTAAAAATGCAGCCAACTTGGTTTCATGCGCGCGATCTTCTTGTGGGTAAATATGCCAGATGAAAGGTTTGCCCGCCAATTGCGCTCTGACAAAAGAATCCTCACCTCGAACAATATTGAAGTTGCATTGAGAGAGCATCCAATCGTATTCATCCTGAGATACAAAAGGAATTGAGATGAGCTGAATCGAGTTGGGTAGTACAAGCGCTTTGGTAGGATGGCCAGAGCTGAACTGCAATTGCTCAAGCTGACCATGCGTCAGGACGATGTCAAAGTTCTCATCTAATGTTGCTAGATCCTCTAACCATTTCAGGAGTGGTACACCTGGGTAGCAAAAAACACTGATACGTTTTGCATGAGGTCGCAAGAGCTTCCAGCTTGCCCTGAGACTCTCAGGAACTAATTGCTCAGTTAATGATGACTCTTGAGGAATTGGATCTATCAAAATGCCACCGGCATTAGTCTGGAATCCAGGAAAGAAAAAATATTTCGGAATACCGTGCGCCTGCGGGGATGCTTTCTGATGAAAGTCCACAATCCAGGGCTCTGCAGTTAAGTACTCCAAATTGATGATGATGGGTTTTTTTGGGGCAATTAGCAGGCCTGCAAGGTAGCGATCGGGAAGCTCGCATCCAAATGCCTCAATCACGACATCGGGGGATTCAACTGGATGGCGGCTATTGTTGTGACTAGCTTCCCAGGGTTGGATGTCGATACGACGCTGGATTTCTGGGTCAACCCCAGAAGCGAGTAAATTAAGGGTTGGCAGATCATCACAGAAAATGCGCACGTCTTGGCCATGAAGACTTGTTAAGCTTCTTGCTAGGCGCCAGCAAACACCGGCATCACCATAGTTGTCTACGATTTGACAGAAAATATCCCAACGCATGAGCAATTCGCTTTTTGAAACCCTTCAGCAGGATGTTAAACGGCTACCCGGATTGCCGGGGGTATATCGCTTCTTTGATGAGGCGGGGCATATTCTGTATGTCGGAAAAGCGCGCAACCTCAAAAAGCGGGTATCTAGTTACTTCCAGCGAACTCTGCTTTCACCACGGATAGAGCTGATGGTGGGAAAAATTGCCCGCTATGAAACTACAGTAACACGCTCAGAAACAGAAGCTTTAATTCTAGAGAATAATTTAATTAAGGAGTTAGCTCCTCCATTCAATATTCTCTTCCGAGATGATAAGTCCTATCCTTATGTGATGTTGACGGGACACCAGTTTCCACGTCTAGCCTCTTATCGAGGAAAAACAGATAAGCGCAATCACTACTTTGGACCATTCCCGAATTCATGGGCAGTACGTAATAGCGTGCAGATTTTGCAAAAAGTTTTTCGTCTGCGGACTTGCGAAGACTCAGTGTTCAAAAACCGTAGCCGTCCTTGTTTGCTGCATCAAATTCATCGCTGTAGTGCACCTTGTGTTGGTCGTCTGAGCGCAGATCAATATGGTCAGGACGTAGCTCAGGCAACTCGTTTTTTGGAGGGTGATCATGGTCGCGTGCTTTCTGAGCTTGAAAAAAAGATGCATGCCTATAGCGATGCTATGGAATTTGAAATGGCTGCGGTACTAAGAGATCGTATTGCAGATCTTTCTAGCGTCTTACAGCAGCAGTCGATGGATACCGTTGCTGATGGTGAGGGTGATGTTGACGTCATCGCTGTAGCTCAAATGGAAGGCGTGGTTTGTGTCAATTTAGCAATGATTCGGGGCGGACGCCATTTAGGTGATCGAGCCTATTTCCCTAAAGGCTTGCGTTCAAGTTCTGGAGAGTTGCCACCACCCGCAGAAATTTTAGAAGCCTTTATTGCGCAGCATTACCTAGAGGAGAAGTCAGGTGATGGCGAGGCGACTACCAATTTAATTCCACCGGTGTTGATTCTGAATCATCCTTTAAGAAAGTTGGTTGATGATATTGCGGCGCCGGAAGAAAGTGCTGAGGATATTTCCGAGCAATCAGCCCCAGAAGGCTTGCATGACTTACTCAATGCGCAAGCCGGTAAGCGCATTACTTTCCTGCATCAGCCACAAGGCCAGAGACGACATTGGCTGGCGATGGCTGAAGGTAATGCCAAGATTGCAATTGCAAAGCGTTTGGTCGAGACTGGTGGACAACTAGCAAGAGCGCGAGCGCTAGCTGATGTTTTGGCTTTGGAATTGGAAAGTCTCGAGCAGTTACGTATTGAGTGTTTTGACATTAGCCATACTTCTGGTGAGGCTACACAAGCTTCTTGTGTGGTGTATTCCAAAAATGCGATGCAGTCTAGTGAATACCGTCGTTTTAATATCAATGACATTACACCGGGTGATGACTACGCTGCAATGCGTCAGGTCCTACAACGCCGTTATGCAAACTTCCAAGAGCTCCCGGTTGAGAAGATGCCACAAGTGATTTTGATTGACGGTGGCAAAGGTCAGGTTGAGATGGCAAGACAAGTTCTTTCTGAATTTGGTATGGACATCAGCTTGATTGTTGGGGTTGCTAAAGGGGAGGGGCGCAAGGTAGGTCTCGAGACGCTTATTTTTGCGGATGGACGTAAATCGCTTGAACTCGGTATTGATAGCGCAGCTTTGTTATTAGTTGCGCAAATCCGAGATGAGGCACATCGCTTTGCCATTACGGGCATGCGTGCTAAACGAGCAAAAGCCAGAACAGTTTCTCAACTAGAAGAGATTGAGGGGATTGGAGCAAAACGCCGTCAAAAATTACTAGCCCGTTTTGGAGGTTTGCGTGGCGTTTCTAATGCCACTATCGAAGAACTCTCCAGCGTAGAGGGGATATCCACTGCATTAGCAGAGCTAATTTATAGACAACTCCATTGATTACCCAGTAAGCCCACATTAGTTTATGCTTGAATAATGCCGTTTAATTTACCTATTGCCCTGACCTGGTTGCGTGTTGCCGCAATTCCGCTTGTCGTTGCAGTGTTCTATTTACCTAATAGCTGGCTTACTCCCTTTGATAAGAATCTCACAGCTACAGTGATTTTTATCTTTGCTGCTGTGACTGATTGGTTAGATGGCTTCTTAGCTCGCAAAATGAAACAAGAGTCAGCATTTGGTCAATTCTTAGACCCGGTAGCAGACAAGTTGATTGTTGCCGCTGCATTGTTGGTTCTCCTGAACATGGACCGCGTTCAGGTTTGGGTTGCCCTCATCATCATTGGACGTGAAATTACCATCTCCGCATTAAGGGAGTGGATGGCGCTCTTAGGCGCTGGGAAAAGCGTTGCTGTGCATATGGTCGGCAAGCTAAAGACTACGGCTCAACTTGTAGCAATTCCATTTTTATTGTTAAACGACACCATATTTGGTTGGCTTAATTGCGCACAAGTTGGTACTTGGTTGATTTGGATTGCATCCTTTTTGACGCTTTGGTCCATGTTTTATTACATGAAAAAGGCTTTGCCTCAGATAGTTGAGAAAGCTAAGTAATATCCACAAACCCATTGCTGATAAGGGTCTAGTCAAAACATCAGCCCCGCTAATGGACGACCTTCCTAATGAATAATGCGTTCTCTCAAATTGTTTGCTAAACTGTTGCCCTGTTATGCGGGAATAGCTCAGCTGGTAGAGCGATACCTTGCCAAGGTATAGGTCGGGAGTTCGAACCTCCTTTCCCGCTCCAAGTTCGATGGGAAGCCCTAAAAAAGCTTCCCATTTTTGATTCAAGCATATGGCGCGTTGGCCGAGTGGTTAGGCAGGAGCCTGCAAAGCTTCGTACGGGGGTTCGATTCCCTCACGCGCCTCCAGAATTTGAGTTGACGAATCAATCGTGTAGCCTAAGATACTTACAAATGTTGTAAGCTCTTATGCGTTAATCACTTTGGGCTATCAAGGTAAACAATGACATTTCAAACTCTAAAATTTAGTACGCTTTGCTTAGTCTTATCCACTCTGCTGGGTGGATGCGCATCTTCTGGCGACTCTCCAACAGGTACGCCTAGTGAAGTTCAAGAAATTCAGTCTCAGCTTTTGGGTGATATGCCATTGCCTGCAGCATCAAAAATTGTGGGCTCTGATTCACTGATTATTGGTCGCGGCGATAACTGGGTAGGACGCGTAGTTTTATCTGGTGTGCAAACCCCAACGGATATTTACGCATTCTTCCAAGCTGAATACCCTAGAGCAGGTTGGACTACTGTGAGTGCAGTGAAATCAAAAACCAGTATTTTGGTTTTTACCAAAGGTGATCGCACCTCAACAGTAGAGCTAAATGAAGGTCCATTTACTGGCCCAAAGACAATCATCACTATCACTGCATCACCAAAGAACGCAAACGTAGTTGCGCCAACTAAGAAATAAAAATAGTTATATCGCCTAGCAATAGAAAAAGGCCTCTAAACGAGGCCTTTTGCTTAACGGGGCGGGGCTTATAGTCCGCCAGCCCTAATGAGGCCAACAGCATGACCTTCAACCGCAAAGTTCGGTTGACGTCTATCTACTAAAATATTTTTGAAGTCTGGGTTTTCAGCTTGCAATTCAATTACCATGCCATCCGCAGTTTTCTTTTGGTTCCAACGTTTTACTGTGACTTCATCATCTAAACGCGCAACCACAATATCGCCGTTACGAACCTCTGAAGTTTTCCGTACTGCAAGATAGTCGCCATCCAGAATGCCAGCATCGCGCATACTCATACCAACCACCTTCAGTAAGTAATCAGCACCTTTGCTAAACAAGCTTGGATCAATTGGTATTTGTTTTTCAATGTGCTCAACAGCCATGATGGGAGAACCTGCGGCAACACGACCAATAAGTGGCAATGTGAGTTGCTGAAGAGCGCCAGAGGGCAACGACATCTGACGATATTTATTAGGATTGTGCGTTTGATTAAATCGTTGTGGAATACGAATGCCGCGGGATGTTCCCGGTGTCAGTTCGATATATCCTTTTTTTGCTAAGGCGCGTAAGTGCTCTTCAGCAGCGTTGGCAGAAGCAAAACCGAGTTGCATTGCAATTTCAGCGCGAGTAGGGGGAGAGCCGCTTTCATCAATGGCCTTGGTAATTAATTCCAAAATCTCACTTTGACGTGAGGTGAGTTTGGGGAGGGCAGTCAGCTCCTCTGGAAAATCAACTGTATTTATGTCCATACTGGGATTGTATACAGCACTTTTTGAATATTCAAGCAATTTGAGGGCGGATAATGGAGGAATGAGCTCAAAATCTAATATTTCTGCAAATACACCCCATATTCTGATTTTAGGTATGGGCGGCACCATTGCAGGTCTCGCCCCCAATCCTGAAGACAGTCCCCTTCAATATGAAGCTGGTTTAGTCGGGGTTGACGCCCTAGTGGCTCAGATTCAGTCGGTGGTCCCTGTGGGGGTCAATCTGGTTTCACGTCAGTTGGCGAATATTAATAGTCGCAATCTGACCGAGGCTCACCTGACTAATCTAGGACTTGCTGTAAAGGAGGCCCTATTAGATGCTGCTGTAAAGGGAATTGTGATTACCCACGGCACTGATACGATTGAAGAAACAGGCTTATTTTTGCAGGCAACGTGTGGCAAGTTAGCGCATACTCAGTCTAAGAGGGTTATTTTGACTGGAGCCATGCTCCCGAGTAATGTACCTGGAGCTGATGGACCCTCAAATCTATTGGATGCCTTGCGCTGGGCTTCCACACCTATTGATAACTGTCCTGGTGGCGTTTATGCGGTGATGGATGGGCGTGGATGTATGGCAATGGATTTAGCTAAGCGCCACGCTACGGCTTTGAATGCACCATTACAAAATGCCCCATCGAGTTCGGTAGGCCTGATTAATCCATCTTGGTTATCTGGCGTGAAGGCCGTGCAGGCAACCTGGAATGAAGATTTGCCTATTCCGCAGGAGGGCGAGTGGCCTTGGGTGGAGATTCTGACTAGTCATGCGGGTGCTCGTCCTGAAACCGTTGCGCATTGGCTTAGTAGTGCCGTCCAAGGCTTTGTTCTTGCTGGTTCGGGGCACGGTGGCTTTCATGATGGCTGGATCGAGCCTTTGGACCGGGCGATGCTTCAGGGCATTGCATTGGCGAGGACGACGAGAACAGGTGCCGGGGCTACTTTGCGAAACATTCCTGAGTTAGATAAGCTTGGATGCTGTGCCTCCGGGTCTCTGACTGCGCCTAGAGCCAGAATTGCACTTCAATTAGCGTTAAATGCTGCAAAGCAGGCAAATAAAGCCGGTAAACCCCTGACTTGGCAGGATTTTTTTGCTAGAATGGCGGACTTACCAGAAATTAAGTAAGTATTTAAAAGCTGTAAATATGTGTAGTTAGTTTTACCTACAATTTGTTACTACCTTGTCACACTGGCGCTAACTTTAAAACCATCGGAAGTTAGCAAGATGCTCAGGTGACTTTATCCTTAAGGAGTGTTAGATGCGTCATTATGAAATCGTCTTTATCGTCCATCCGGACCAAAGCGAGCAAGTGCCTGCGATGATTGATCGCTATAAAGCGACATTAGCTGCTGCTGGCGGCAAAATTCACCGCATGGAAGATTGGGGTCGTCGTCAGATGGCTTACATGATCGACAAACTTGCTAAAGCCCATTACGTTTGTATGAATATTGAGTGCGACCAGAAAACTCTGGACGAGCTCGAGCATGCATTCAAATTTAACGATGCTGTTTTGCGTCACCTCATCATCAAGACAAAGAAAGCTGAAACAGAGCCTTCCATCATGATGAAAGAAGTGCAACGTGAAGAAGCGCGCAAATCAGCTCAATCCGACGCTCCTGTAGCAGCGGTTTAAGTTAGAAATTTGAAGAGGAATACACAGACTAGAAAACGTATCAGAGTGACGGAGTGGCGTTGAATCATTTCACCCTAACTGCATTCTTGGTATCTAAAGACGCGATTCGATTTACACCAGCAGGAATACCGGTGATGCATTGCCAGCTAGAACATAGCGGCGAAGTAAACGAGGTAGGAGTGGCTAGGAAAATTCAGATGAGTGTTGAAGCCATAGCAATTGGTCCGATACAAAAGGGCTTAGAGCAAATGGATTTAGGGGCCAAGGCAGTGTTTGAAGGATTCTTAGCACCCAAGACTCTACGTAATCAAAGACTGGTTTTCCATATCACCAATATTCAATTGAAAAATTAAAAAGGAAATCATCATGGCGTTTGGAAAGAAACCCGATTTCAAAAAGAAACCAGCCCAGAACCCATTGTTCAAGCGTAAGCGTTATTGCCGTTTCACTGTTGCTGGCGTAGAGCAGATTGACTACAAAGATGTAGACACGTTGAAGGACTTCATTGGCGAGAACGCCAAGATCACTCCTGCACGTTTGACAGGCACAAAAGCTAAATATCAGCGTCAGTTAGACACTGCTATCAAGCGTGCTCGTTACTTGGCTTTGTTGCCATTCTCCGATCAACACAAGAAATAATTGGGAGCCCTCAATGCAAATCATTCTTTTAGAAAAAGTAATTAACCTGGGCAACCTCGGTGACATCGTTCGTGTTAAAGACGGTTACGCTCGCAATTTCCTAATCCCGCAACGCAAAGCTCGTCGTGCCACTGAAACAGCTATCGCTGACTTCGCAGTACGTCGCGCTGAGTTGGAAAAATTGGCTGCTGAGAAGTTGGCTGCTGCGCAAGCGGTTGGCACAAAGCTCAAGGACTTGGTTCTCGAAATCGGTCAAAAAGCGGGTGTTGACGGTCGTTTGTTTGGTTCTGTAACCAATCATGACATCGCTGATGCTTTGAAAGCCAAAGGCTTTGTAATTGAAAAAGCTTCTGTACGTATGCCTACTGGCCCGTTGAAGATGGTTGGTGATCACCCTGTAGCGGTAGCTGTTCATACCGATGTAGTGGCTGACATCACTATCCGTGTAGTTGGTGAGCAAGCGTAAGTTTTAGATCTGTAATCTAGCCTCATGGCTGAATCCCGCTCACGCTCCCTTATGTCAAATCCTGGCATGATGGGTTCTGGGGATCCAGCCCTGCAGGCTTTAAAAGTACCGCCGCATTCTGTAGAAGCCGAGCAATCTTTGCTCGGCGGTCTACTGATCGACAACACAGCCTGGGATCGCCTGGGCGGGGTGTTAACTGATAAAGATTTCTATCGTCCTGAACATGCTCTGATCTATAAGGTCATTCAGCGTTTAGTTGGCGACAATCATCCTGCTGATGTCATTACTGTTCATGAGGCTGTTAAGTCTGAGCAGGGTGGTGACTTAGTTGGTATTGATTACCTCAATTCATTAGCGCAGAGCACACCCAGTGCAGCGAACATCAAAGGCTATGCCGACATTGTTCGTGATCGCAGCATTTTGCGTCGCCTAATTGAGGTATCTGACAACATCGTTAACTCTGCATTTGTTCCCGAGGGTCGCTCTGTCAGAACGCTCTTAGATGAAGCAGAGTCACGCATTCTGCAAATTGGTGAAGAGGGTAGTCGTAAAGCCGATTACCTCGAGATTGAACCACTACTTAAAACCGTTGTTGCGCGTATTGATGAGTTATATAACCGTCAAGGTGGTAGCGACATCACTGGTATTGCAACTGGATTTATTGATTTAGATAAGCAAACTAGTGGTCTGCAAAAAGGCGACTTAGTGATTGTTGCTGGTAGACCGTCCATGGGTAAAGCGCAACCACTGGATGCCAAAGTAAAAACGGTTGATGGCTGGAAGTTGATGGGCGATTTACGTTTTGGCGATCGCCTTGCCTCTGTAGATGGTCAGCACTCCATGGTGACTGGCATCTATCCGCAAGGCATTAAACAGATTTACAGAGTCACTTTCTCAGATGGTCGTGAAGCTGAGTGCTGCGATGAGCATCTTTGGCGCGTCATGTATCGCGATTGGGATGCGCCCAAAGTCATTAATACTGCACGTTTAATAGAAATGCTTTCTTGCGTTCGATATAAGAACCGTCTGTGGATAGATCCCGTTTCAGGTGATTTTGGTCATTCAAATATATTACCAATCAACCCATGGGTTTTGGGTGCATTACTCGGTGATGGGACTTTGGCTTTATCTCACGGTTCTGTGATGTTCTCGACTAAGTCTCCCGAGCTTATTGAGCGCATGAATGCTCTTGCTGGCTATGAGATGGAACTGGTTCATGCCAACGCGTATGACTGGAGATTGGTTTCTAAAGCTAGAATTGCTGCTAATGGCCAACGTCAGTCTGTGCCAACAAATTATTTCCGCTCTGCTCTACAAGATCTCGGTGTTTTGGGTTGTAGAAGTTTTGATAAATACATTCCCGCCACCTATCTTGAAGCCAACAAGAATTCCCGTCTCGCGCTATTTCAGGGCTTGATGGACACCGATGGCTGGATTGAGAAGTGGGGCTCCATTCGTTTTTGTACTGCAAGTAAGCAATTGTCAGAAGATGTAGCTTCTTTGGCTAGATCATTAGGCGGCTTTTGCTCAATTGCACAAAAACAGTCAAGCTACACTTACAAAGGCGAGAAGAAGCAGGGTCGTTTAGCTTACGTTTTGAATATGAGCTTTGCTCCTGGCTTCCAGGCATTTACCTTGCCTGAAAAGAAGGAAAGACTCAGAACAAGCTGGGATCGCCAACGCAGAGTGTCATTTAAAAGTATTGAGCCATCTAGAGTGACTGAGGCTCAATGCATCTCAGTTAGCCATCCAGATAGAACCTATGTAACCAATGATTATGTGGTGACCCACAATACTGCATTTGCGCTCAATATCGCCGAGAACGTAGCTCTAGCCGAAGGCTTGCCCGTCGTCGTGTTCTCCATGGAGATGTCCGGTGAGCAATTGGCATCTCGTTTATTAGGTTCGGTAGGTCGCGTGGACCAAAGTCGTATGCGTACCGGTAAGCTGCAAGATGACGAGTGGCCGCGTGTTACTGATGCCATTGCCCGCTTGAGTAATACCCAAATTTTGATTGATGAGACTGGTGCTCTTTCCAGTCTAGAGTTGCGTGCACGCGCACGTCGTATCGCGCGTAACTTTGGCGGAACACTTGGCCTGGTTGTGATTGATTACTTGCAGTTGATGAGCGGCTCTGGTTCTGAGAACCGTGCAACAGAGATTTCTGAGATCTCGCGCTCCCTTAAATCACTTGCAAAAGAGTTGCAGTGCCCAGTAGTTGCCTTGTCACAGTTAAACCGTGGCCTTGAGCAGCGCCCTAACAAGCGCCCAATCATGTCTGATTTGCGTGAGTCGGGCGCGATCGAGCAAGACGCTGACTTAATTATGTTCATCTATCGTGATGAGGTATATCACCCAGATACAACCCAAGACAAAGGCATGGCGGAGATCATTATTGGTAAGCAACGTAACGGACCAATTGGTACTGTGCGTTTAAGCTGGCAAGGTCCGTATACCAAGTTTGATAACTTGGCGATGGGATCAGTTGGATACTCCTCTGGTGGGTATGAGCCGTTCTAATTCAAATAAAGAAGTAAAAGCTTTAATAGTTAAGGCGTCAATCTTCTAGCTTCAGTAAATCTGGCTGCCCAGTAGGGTGTAGTGATGTATTCCAAGCGCACAGTTCCACCAGCGCTTGGCGCGTGCACAAATCTGCCTTGCCCTACATAGATGCCTGCATGTGAATACTTTGCACCAGTAGTGTTGAAGAAAACAAGGTCACCAGGTGCAGGTGGGCCACTATCCACACTTTGGCCTCGACTACTCATCTCCTGAATAGTCCTGGGTAACTTGATATTTGCAGACTTGTTATAGACATAAGTAATTAAGCCACTGCAATCAAACCCCCCGTTGGGATTATTGCCACCATAGCGATAGGGCACGCCAACCAAACCTACTGCTGCAATGGAGATGTCTTCTGTACCTACACTCGTGTCTTGTTTGAACTGACTAACCTTGGCCGTACTATTTTTTGAGCCAAAGCTGCTGCAACCTGTCAGCAAGAGGAGGATGCAAATAAAAATGCCGCACCCCATCAGAGTGCGGCATGAAAAAGTTTGCTTAGAGTGCGTCAGCAGCATGATCTGCAAGACGGGAACGCTCACCACGAGCCAGGGTCACATGTCCACCATGACGCCAGCCTTTGAAGCGATCCACCACATAAGTTAGGCCTGAAGAGCCTTCGGTTAAGTAAGGTGTATCGATCTGCGCAATATTACCTAAACAAATAATCTTGGTTCCAGGACCCGCGCGAGTAACCAAGGTTTTCATTTGTTTTGGAGTTAAATTCTGCGCTTCATCAATAATCACAAACTTACTCACAAAAGTTCTGCCGCGCATGAAGTTCATGCTCTTCACCTTAATTCGTGAACGAATCAGCTCCTGTGTAGCAGCACGACCCCATTCACCAGCGCTGCCCTCTTCATTACGTTGTAGCACCTCAAGGTTGTCATCAAACGCACCCATCCAAGGTTGCATCTTTTCCTCTTCAGTGCCTGGCAAAAAGCCAATATCTTCACCTACAGGAACAGTAGCTCGAGTGATGATGATCTCGTTATAACGCTTACTATCCAACACTTGCTCAAGGCCGGCTGCTAATGCCAGCAAAGTTTTACCAGTACCGGCTTGCCCCAGCAATGTAATGAAATCCACATCCGGGTTCATGAGTAGATTCATGGCAAAATTCTGCTCGCGATTGCGTGCTGTCACGCTCCATACATTATTTTTCTGATGAGAGAAGTCTCTCAAGGTTTGGAGGAGAGCAGTCTTGCCGTTGATCTCTTTAACTTGAGCATAGAACGGGGTGGATCCATCAGGATTTTCTTGATAGACAAACTGATTCACCAGCATGCTTAGAACTGAAGGGCCAGTTACACGATAAAACATTGTTCCAGATTTACCGTCAGCCCAGCTCTCCATATCTTTGCCATGCTTTGGCCAAAAATCTGCGGGTAGTGACATAACTCCGGAATACATTAAGTCGCGATCTTCTAAGACCTGGTCGTTGAAGTAATCTTCAGCAGGCAAACCAAGAGCGCGCGCTTTAATGCGCATATTGATATCTTTGGATACCAGAACAACTTCTTGGCCCTTACGTGTCTTTTGTAGTTCACTCACCACTGCCAAGATGAGGTTATCGCCCTTACCTTCAGGCAAGCCCTCCGGTAGTGCTTGAGTAGTCAGCTTTGTCTGAAAAAAGAGTCGACCAGATACATCTTGATTGCCAAGCTTACTCAGGGGGATACCATCGTCCAATGTACCGCTAGTGCCAGCCACTAATTGATCTAAGGAACGACTGACTGTACGAGCGTTACGAGCAACCTCCGTCATGCCCTTCTTATGGTTGTCCAGCTCCTCAAGAGTAGTCATCGGCAAGAAGAGATCATGCTCGGAGAAACGAAACAGAGAGCTTGGGTCATGCATTAATACATTGGTATCGAGTACAAATAGACTCGGAGGACCTGTACGAATAATGCGTTTTGGTTTTTCTGGAACATTCACTACCTTGTTATCACTGCGCGTACTACGTATAACTACAGGGTTGTGATCACTTTTGATTTTCTCAAGCGCTATTTCAGCAGCAGAAAGATCTTCCTCTGCATCTGTTGTCCAGTCTGGAACATGGCTATCCATCACAACAGTTTTTGCTGGCGCAGGACGTTTCTTTAAATTCGGGGTGTCCTTGCTACTAATTTTTACTTGGCTAGCAATTTGAGTTGGGATTGGGGGCAATGGCATGCAGACTCTCCTAAAAGAAAAAACCGTCAAGCGGATTGCAATGACGGTTTAGAACGAAACTGGGTGTAGAACGATCTGCAAAACTGCGGGGGTTGTTTACCGAGCCTGCGCTTAAGTGTTCAGGCTGATATGTCAAACGGATTGTGAGACTTTCCCGTCGTTTACGGTGCATAAGAACTACTTTACCCCAAATTTTGGGCTTTGCAAGTGCTCTAGATTAAATTAATTTAAAAATTATTTAGTCTCTTGGGCTGCTTGTAATACCTCTGTCACATGTCCGGGAACCTTAAGACCACGCCACTGTTTTACTAGCTTACCCGAAGAGTCAAAGAGGAAGGTGCTGCGCTCGACGCCACGCACTTGTTTGCCATACATATTCTTCATTTTCATGACGCCAAAGATTTGACATAGGATTTCTTCAGTATCGGCAACGAGTTCGAATGGTAGCTCCAGTTTGCTTCGGAAGTTATCGTGAGACTTGAGGTTATCCCGAGATACACCAACGATCAAAGTATTGGCTTTAGTGAAGGCCTCAATGTTGTCTCGAAATTCACCGGACTCCGCCGTGCAGCCTGGAGTCATATCTTTTGGATAAAAGTAGACAACCAGTTTTTTGCCTTTGGCTGAGTCTGGTGTGAAGGTCAATCCTGATGTTGCCGGGATTGCACATTGGGGCATTGGTTTACCAATTTCTACTGTCATGATAGGACTCTCTTATTTAACTTGATGTACTACGTATTCTGAGCTTGCTTATACCGTTTGCAAAATGAGTTCACCGCTTCTATTGGGTATTTCTCCCCAGCTCACTGGCTGCACAGCTATTTTATCCAGTTGCTTAGTAGCTGCCCAAGATTGGTGAAGTTCACCCATGGTCACTAGATCATGTCCTTGATTTAACCAGCCTGCCAGTAGCTGCTCAAAGGCGGGTAGAAGCTTCTGACCTTCAAGCTCTGCATGCAGAGTGAACACCTGATCATTCGGATTACTTTGTGTGATCTCAAGCAGTTTTTTTACGGCTCCAAATTCATCGGCATCATCTATTCCAATCAACTCATCAAACGTTGGTAGGGTAGTTGGATATTGTACGTGCTTTGCTTTACCGGAAGGTAATTCAAAACGATATGGCATTAAGTTAGGTTCAGCTCGGCCATCAGAAGAATATTTGATACCCCATTGATCGAGTTGCTCAAAAGCGGCTTCATTCATTTGCCAGCCAGCAGCGCCATAAGTAACAGGTGGATGACCAAAGATCTCTACAAAGCGATCCCAGCTTTTTTGCATCTGTGCTTTAGTCCATTGAGCATCGCGATTACGTACGGCATCTTGCCAGGCAACGTGATCCCAAGTGTGGATGCCAGTCTCATGACCAGCTGCATCTATGGCGCGCATTTCAGTCGCAGCTTGTTTGCCAATATCGGGACCAGGAAGAAGGACGCCGTAGAGCAAAGTCTTAACTCCGTAGTGTTCAACAACGGAAGTACGACTCACTTTCTTTAGAAAGCCTGGCCTAAAGACTCGCTTGAGGGCCCAGCCAGTGTGGTCGGGGCCCAGACTAAATAGGAAGGTGGCTTTCAGGCCAAAGCGTTCTAGCGTCCGCGCTAGATTAGGGACACCTTCTTTGGTTCCGCGCAGAGTATCAACATCTACCTTAAGTGCAATCTTAGCCATGAAGCTTTAAATATACTTTCGCTTATTCTTTATCAACTAAATGACGTGCGTTTTCTACGTCATGGCGATAGGCTTCAAAAATATTCTTCAACGCATCGCTCATATTGATCGTCGGCTTCCAGCCCAATTCAGTCATCGTATTGTCAATTGCGGGAACGCGATTCTGAACATCCTGATAACCTTCACCGTAGTAAGCACCTGAGGTGGTTTCCACTATCTTCACTTCATTTGCCGTCTTCGCGTACTCAGGAATGCTACGAGCAATCTCTAACATTTGATTAGCGAGTTCACGAATAGAGTGATTGTTTTTTGGATTACCAATGTTATAGATCTTGCCATCAGCAACACAATCTTTGTTATCGATGATGCGCATTAAGGCGTCGATACCATCATCAACATAAGTAAAGGCACGTTTTTGCGCACCACCATCAACCACGTTGATGGGTTCACCGCGAACGATATGACCTAAGAACTGAGTAACGACACGGGAAGAGCCCTCTTTGGGTGTGTAAATGCTATCTAGTCCAGGACCAATCCAGTTAAATGGGCGAAAGAGAGTGAAGCGCAAACCTTCCATACCGTAGCCCCAGATTACACGATCCATTAATTGCTTAGAGCAGGCATAGATCCAGCGTGGCTTATTGATTGGGCCATAAACCATATTGGATTTAGCGGGATCAAACTCACTGTCTTCACACATGCCATAGACTTCAGATGTGGATGGGAAGACCAAATGTTTTTTGTATTTCACTGCTGAGCGCACGATTGGTAAATTGGCTTCGAAGTCGAGCTCAAATACTTTTAATGGTTGCTGTACATAAGTTGCAGGTGTTGCAATGGCTACTAAGGGCAGGATGACGTCGCATTTACGGATGTGATATTCAACCCATTCTTTATTGATGGTGATGTCACCCTCAAAAAAGTGCATACGACGATGGCTTACTAAATCACCAAGACGATCGTTTTGCATATCCATGCCATAGACATGCCAATCGGTTGTCTCTAGGATACGCTTTGAAAGGTGATGGCCAATAAAGCCATTTACGCCAAGAATGAGTACTTTTTTCATCTTTACTGCCTCGTTTTTAATCTAAAGAGTGCTGCTTGTAATTTGTTAGCTCTTTGCTGGAAACCAGTCCAATATCGCTACTGCTTTTTGGTCCCCACAAATGCCGAATACCTGATTATCAACCACTTGGATGCCGGGAACCTGAAGATCTAGCTGCCTCGGAAATGGACCTTCTAGGCTGGTGCGAGCCACGATCATGCGCTGACCTTGCCAGTCTGTAAAAGCACCGGGATAAGGGGGTGCCACGGCTCTCACGAGGTTGTGAACCTGCTGAGCCGTTTGATGCCACAGAATTTGCCCATCAGCAGGCTTGCGGCCCCCAAAATAGCTTCCCTGAGCCAGATTATTGGGTTTTTTGGGGATATGACCTTGAATAAGCTTGGGTAGGACCTGGTTTATTACCGTGACAGCTGCCTGGCTGACTTTGCCAAAGACATCGGTGGCGGTTTCATTGGGCCCAATGTGGACTGCTGACTGCCCCACAATGTCTCCCGCATCCGGTTTGACTTCCATCATGTGCAATGTGGCACCAGTTTCAGTTTCTCCGTGCAGGATGGCCCAATTGACTGGTGCCCGTCCACGGTACTTTGGTAGCAGTGAGCCGTGCATATTTAAGGCCCCAATCCTGGCGCAGGCCAAGAGTTCTGCAGGAATCATGTGGCGATAGTAGAAGGAGAAAAGGTAATCAGGAGTTAGCTTTTGGAGTTGCGGTACGAGATCTATCAACTGATTGGCGTCTGGTGTGATGTAAGGAATCTTTTGATCTTCACACAGTTTTGCAACGCTCCCAAACCAGACATTCTCATGAGGATCGTCTTGATGGGTAACTACTAAATCAATCTGAATACCAGCACCTAGCAAAGCCTTAAGGCAGTTAACGCCAACATCGTGATAGGCAAAGACGACTGCGTGCAATTATTTTTTCTCTAAAACAGTTTGCACAACATAGCGCGGACGCTCGCGAACTTGCTGGTAGATGCGGCCAATATATTCACCAAGTAGACCAAGACCAAAGAGCATCACGCCAATTAGGAAGAAGGTAAGGGCAAAGAGGGTGAACACCCCTTCAACCTCGGCACCGAGTACAAAGCGGCGAATAAGGAGGTAGATAAACAGGCTGCCCGCAGCCATTGCTAGCAACATGCCTAGGATCGAGAAAATCTGCAAAGGCATTACGGAGAAGCCGGTTACTAGATCAAAGTTCAAGCGAATGAGTTGATAGAGGCTGTATTTGGACTCACCGGCAAAACGCTCTTCATGTTTGACAATAATTTCAGTTGGGTTAGATGCGAAGGTATAAGCCAGTGCCGGAATAAAAGTATTGCTCTCATCACACTGACGAACGAGATCAACAATACGACGGCTATAGCCACGTAGCATGCACCCTTGGTCAGTCATTGTGATGCGAGTGATTTTCTGGCGCAAATGATTCATTGCGCGTGAAGCAAATTTTCTGAAGAAGCTATCTCGACGATCGGCACGAATAGTGCCAACATAGTCGTGATCTTGAAGTAATTCATTTACCAGGGCATCGATTTCTTCAGGAGGATTCTGCAAGTCAGCATCTAAGGTGATGATGTATTCGCCGCGGGAGTATTCAAAGCCAGCCATGATCGCCATGTGCTGACCAAAGTTGCTATGAAATAACACCGCACGTGTGACATCTGGGCGCAGCTCAACTTGCTTAGCCAGGATACCGGCGGAGCGATCTTTACTGCCATCATTCACAAACACCACTTCATAAGTAATGTTGCGCTTACTGGCCATGACATCAAGCGCAGGATATAGACGATCAAACAGGGCTTGAAGGCCATCTTCCTCGTTATAAACGGGGATAACAACGCTGAGTATGGGATTGCAGGCTTGGGTAGCTAAATTTGCAGTCATTGTGCAATTTTGCCTGATTCCGCTCTCGGCCCTAGTTTTTACGATGTTTCTTAAGGATTCCAGTCAAACCCTTGGCTATGCGGCCAACATCTTCATCAGCCATGCCTGGAAAAAGGGGGAGGGTCAAAATGCAGCGACCAATACGCTTTGCTACTGGAGTAGCCTCAGTCTTAAAGCCTAGCTTTTGGTAAAGCGTGAATCCAGTAATTAAAGGGTAGTGAACACCGGTACCAATACCCAGATCCTTGAGTTCAGACATCACCTGTGCGCGATCCACATTCAATTGCTCCAGCGGCAGTACAACTTGGAACATGTGCCAGTTGCTATCAGTGAAGTTTTCTACCGGTAACTCTAAATTGAGATTACCTAGGCCCGCTGATTCCATTTCATGGCGAATTGCATCGAAATACTGCTTAGCCAAAGAACTTCTACGCGCTTGAAATGCTGGCAACTGCTTTAGTTGATGAAGACCGATTACTGCATTCACATCAGTCAAATTATCTTTACCACCCAGTACATCAACATCCATGCCATCCATGCCTTGGCGTGTGAGACCTTGAAGACGAAACTTCTCTGCAAGTTTTGCTTCATCAGCATTGTTCAGAACAAGACAGCCGCCCTCAACAGTGGATAAGTTTTTATTTGCTTGAAAACTAAAGCTCACTAGATCACCAATGCTACCAATCTTTTGACCTCTCCACTGCGACCCAAACGCTTGTGCCGCATCTTCAATTACACGCAGCTTGTATTGCTTGGCCAAGTCATAAAGTTGATCCATGTTGACTGGTAATCCAGCCAAATAGACGGGCATGATGGCGCGTGTCTTTGGTGTAATGGCTGCAGCTATTTGGTTTAAATCAATGTTGCGTGTAACGGGGTCAATATCTACAAACACAGGCGTTGCACCCACACTCAGAATCACATTCGATGTAGCTACCCAAGAAATCGGAGTAGTGATGACTTCATCTCCAGACCCAATACCAGCAACCTGGAGAGCGATTTTCATAGTGGCAGTGCCGTTGGCAAAGCAACGTACAGGGCGACCACCGAAATAGTCACTTAAGGTGGACTCGAATTCAGCTAGCTTCGGACCTGATGTAACCCAACCAGAACGTAAAACCTCGGCAACCGCATCAATCGTTTCTTGATTAAAGTGAGGGCGCGTAAACGGAATGAAGGGAAGGGTGTTTTCAGTAGTTGACATGGCGAATTAAAAACTTATTTTGTGGAGTTGCTTTGTGAATCCGGGTGTTTAACAATAACGCGCCGAGAATCTCTGCCTACTTCTTGCATTGGTATATTGAGCTTCTGCAGTTCAATATACTGTTCTGGAACCATCAAGGCATAAGCGGTTTGATCTTCTTTCCAGCGTTCAATAAAAGCAGCAAAGGTAGAGATCCACAACTCAGGCTCTTGCTTCACGCCAAACTCAAGCTCATTTGGAGACTCCACCATGATCATGGTTCTACCAAGATAGAACGGTACTGTGTGATCTAGAATTCTGATGGAATAAAAATTTACTTTTTCTGGAATACTTGATTTGACTCTCTCAACTAAATCAATGCCTGATACAGCGCGACCCAGAGTTTCATGACCCGTTCCAGCGATGATCGCGCAGAGAAAAAATCCGCAAGCAAAACTGGTAATGCTGCCCAAACCATTACGCTTACTTTGCATGACTGTGAGGAGGCTAAATACAATTAAGGTAATTAGCGCAGCAACTATCCAGTAAATGTATTGCGCATAGGACTCAATTTCATCTGGCCTTGCTTGTTTGTCAACTTCGCCTAAAAAGAAAAATCCAATACCACCCAAGATTGCAAAGAAGAGTGCTTGCAATCTCCAAGATAATCCCAGTGCATTACCAAGGCCCAGATTACGATCTAGACTATGGCCAACAAGCATTGCCAGCGCTGGAAAGACTGGGATGATGTAGCCGGGTAATTTTGATTGAGAGACACTAAAGAATCCCATGATCACGGCAAACCAGCAAGTGAGCAACCAGCCGCTGGAAAATTCTCGATTACGCTCCCGCCAAGCCTGAACAAGCGCTTCAGGAGCTTGCGCAATCCATGGCAGAAAGCCGAGTAGTAGGAGTGGAATGAAGTAATAAATCGGACCCGTCCTACTATGGGCTTTTTGTGTAAAACGTTGCAGGTGTTCATGAATAAAAAAGAACTCCAGAAACTCTGGATTGCGTTGGGCCACCAGAACAAACCAAGGCGCGGTAATCGCTAAAAATAAAATGGTGCCTTTAATAATATGAAGTCGCTTCCAGATCTTCCAGTCCCAAGCGGTAATCGAATAAACAATAAACACCATGCCAGGGATGGCGATTCCAATAACACCTTTAGATAGGGTTGCTAATGCCATGAAGGCCCAGCACGCTAGCATCCAGTTTCTGGTGTCGCTCGAGTTCCGGGAGGTTTGCGCTAACAAAAGACTGCAAAGCGCAGTAACTAAAAATGCTGACAATCCCATATCAAGTGAATTGATGTGTCCACCAATCACCCACATTGGGCTTGAGGCTAAGGCGATTGCAGCTAACCAGCCTGCTCGTGCACTGTAGACGCGTGCGCCAGTAAATCCAATAAATACAATTGTCAGAAATCCAGTAAGCGCAGTCCATAAGCGCGCCTGCCAATCACCGATACCAAAAAGATTAAAGGCCGTAGCGGTAGCCCAAATTTGTAAAGGGGGTTTTTCAAAATACTTATAACCGTTATAGCGAGGAGTAACCCAATCTCCAGTGACAAGCATCTCACGAGCAATCTCGGCATAACGTCCTTCATCCGACGGAATGAGGTGACGGTAATTTAAGGTGCCAAACCACAGTAAGGCATAGATCAAAACCAGAATCAAAATAGTTACTGGGTTGAGGGTGCTTGACTGCCGAATTTGGCCAAACTGCATTAGACGGCTTCCACAATCAGGGCAAGAAGGACTTGGCGGCCTTCGCCGACAAGAATGTTGTAGGTGCGACAAGCGGCCTGAGAATCCATGACCTCAAAGCCCAGCCTAGCCTCAATGAGCGTTTTTAAAAGCTCAGGCCTTGGGAAGCGTTGGCGTTTGCCGGTGCCAATAATGATTAATTCAGGCTTAAGGGAAGCCATTTGAGCAAAATCTGCTGAACTGAGCTCTTCAAAGGACTGTACGGCCCATTCCAAGATTTCACCGTCAGAACTCAGTAAAACGGGATGAATGTAGGGGATCTTATTGATCTCGATGTAGCCATCGCCGTAACCAGTGATCGTATTGGCTCCGGAGTGGGGGTCAGATTGAAGCTTCACATGGACTCTCTGTCATAATTGTGTTGATTATAGCTAGCTGTTTTTTCCTAGATTTCAAGAACTTATCCTTTAATTTATTGTGAAACCGATCCTAAAGTCCGCAAAACTCAATCACGTCTGTTATGACATTCGTGGACCCGTGCTAGAACTCGCGCAGCGCATGGAGGAAGAGGGCCACAAAATCATCAAACTGAACATCGGCAATGTGGGTGTTTTTGGTTTTGATCCTCCAGAAGAGATTCAGTTGGACATGATCCGTAATTTGGGTAATGCCTCAGCGTACTCTGATTCCAAGGGAATTTTCGCGGCTCGTAAAGCGATCATGCAATATTGCCAGGAAAAAGGCATTCAAGGCGTTACTTTGGATGACATCTATACCGGTAATGGGGTTTCTGAATTAATTGTTCTCGCAATGAATGCATTGCTCAACAACGGTGATGAGGTATTGGTGCCAGCCCCAGATTACCCTTTATGGACGGCTGCGGTGAGTCTATCTGGCGGCACCCCAGTGCATTACTTGTGTGATGAGTCCAAAGAGTGGGCTCCTGACTTAGCAGATTTGCGCAAAAAGATTACCGCACGTACTAAGGCAATTGTGGTGATTAACCCCAACAATCCAACAGGTGCAATCTACTCAAAAGAAGTATTGACTGAGCTATGCTCAATCGCACGTGAACATGATTTGATTCTGTTTGCCGACGAGATCTACGACAAGATGCTGTACGACAAAGAGAAACATGTCTCACTAGCATCTTTATCCACGGATGTAGTCACGATCACCTTTAATGGTTTATCCAAAAACTATCGCTCTTGCGGCTACCGTGCTGGCTGGATGGTGGTTTCTGGAGATAAAGAGATGATCCGAGATTACATCGAGGGTCTCAATATGTTGTCTTCAATGCGCCTATGTGCCAATGTGCCAGGACAGTACGCTATTCAGACGGCTTTGGGTGGATATCAAAGCATTAATGACCTAGTGGCTGAGGGTGGTCGCTTGGCGAAACAGCGCGATCTCGCATGGAAGCTCATTACTGAAATTCCAGGTGTGACTTGCGTAAAACCAAAGTCTGCCTTGTATTTATTTCCAAAACTCGATGCTGAGATGTATCCAATTGAAGATGACCAGCAATTTGTAGCTGATTTTCTTAAAGAAGAAAAAGTATTACTGGTACAAGGCTCGGGTTTTAATTGGATTAAGTCAGACCACTTCCGCGTAGTGTTCTTACCTCATGAGGATGTGCTGAAAGAGGCTATTGGCCGTCTGGCACGTTTCCTAGAGCGTTATCGTCAAAAACATAGTCGCAAGGCAACTAGTTCGACTAATTCAACAGCAACAAAGGCATCATGAAACCGATTCAAGTAGGTCTATTAGGTATTGGCACTGTAGGTGGTGGTGTATTTACTGTTCTCGAGCGCAACCAGGATGAAATTACCCGTCGCGCCGGACGTGGCATTCGCATCAACACCGTTGCCGACCTCAATGTAGAGCGCGCTAAAGAGTTGGTAAAAGATCGCGCTCAAGTGGTGAGCGATGCGCGTGCTGTGATTAACAATCCTGAAATCGATATCGTTGTTGAACTGATTGGTGGTTATGGCATTGCTAAAGATTTAGTGCTTGAGGCCATTGCTGCTGGTAAGCATGTGGTCACGGCGAATAAGGCTTTGATCGCAGTGCACGGTAACGAGATTTTTAAAGCCGCCCACGAAAAGGGCGTGATGGTTGCGTTTGAAGCGGCTGTTGCTGGTGGTATTCCAATCATCAAAGCACTTCGTGAAGGTTTAACTGCGAATCGCATTGAGTGGATCGCCGGCATCATCAATGGCACAACCAATTTCATTCTTTCTGAGATGCGCGATAAAGGCTTAGACTTTGCGACCGTCTTGAAAGAGGCTCAGCGTTTGGGCTATGCAGAGGCAGATCCTACATTTGATATCGAGGGTGTAGATGCTGCTCATAAGGCCACCATCATGAGTGCAATTGCATTTGGCATTCCTATGCAATTTGAGAAAGCACACGTTGAGGGTATTACCAAGTTAGACGCCATCGACATTAAATACGCTGAGCAGTTAGGTTATCGCATCAAGTTACTCGGTATTGCGAAGAAGACAGCTACTGGTGTTGAGTTGCGCGTACACCCAACATTGATTCCAACTAAGCGTCTCATTGCAAACGTTGAGGGCGCCATGAATGCCGTTCAGGTATTTGGTGATGCTGTTGGCACAACGCTTTATTACGGTAAGGGTGCAGGCTCAGAGCCGACCGCTTCTGCTGTGATTGCCGACTTGGTAGATATCACTCGTTTGTTAGGTGCAAGTCCTGAGAGCCGTGTTCCTTATCTGGCCTTCCAGCCTGATGCAGTGCGTGATATCACCGTATTGCCCATGGGCGAAATTACTACTAGTTACTACTTGCGCTTGCGCGTAGCCGATCAAGCCGGTGTATTAGCTGACATTACCAAGATCTTGGCGGCTCATAGCATCTCCATTGATGCCCTCTTGCAAAAAGAGGCCGACGAAGGTGAAAGTCAAACCGACTTAGTTGCTCTCACCCATGAGACTAAAGAAAAGCATATGCTCGCAGCAATTCAGGAAATTCAGAATCTGAAAACTGTTGCCGGTGAGGTGGTGAAGATCCGCTTAGAAAATCTGTCCTGATACAAATACATGCGTTACCAATCAACCCGAGGCAATAGCCCACAACAATCCTTTTTAGAAATTCTGCTGGGCGGATTAGCGCCAGACGGTGGTTTATATCTGCCGACAGAGTATCCGCAAGTCACTAAAGCGCAGTTAGATGCTTGGCGCGGTATGCCCTATGCTGATCTTGCTTATGAAGTATTAAGTCTTTATTGCGATGACATTCCTGAAGTGGATCTGCGTACTCTATTGCGTAAGACCTATACAGAGCAGGTCTACTGTAATGGCCGCCCTGAAGACAATGCTAAAGATATTACGCCATTGCATTGGTTGGGCGAAGAGCAGAGTACACGTATTGGTTTGCTCAGCCTGTCTAACGGACCTACATTGGCATTTAAAGATATGGCGATGCAGTTACTCGGCAATCTCTTTGAATACGCCCTAAAGAAAAATGGTCAGAAGCTCAATATTTTGGGCGCGACATCTGGGGATACGGGAAGTGCTGCTGAATACGCAATGCGTGGCAAAGAGGGTGTAAAAGTATTTATGCTTTCACCACGCGGCAAGATGAGCTCATTTCAGTCTGCCCAAATGTATTCACTGCAAGACCCTAATATCTTTAACCTAGCAGTTTCTGGTGTATTTGACGATTGCCAGGATATTGTTAAAGCAGTGAGTAACGACCATAGTTTTAAAGCAAATCACCAAATTGGTACGGTCAACTCCATTAACTGGGGTCGTGTAGTTGCTCAGGTGGTGTATTACTTTCAGGGTTATTTATTGGCTACAAAATCGAGTGATGAAAAAGTGTCATTCACTGTGCCTTCAGGTAACTTTGGCAATATCTGTGCTGGTCACATTGCCCGCATGATGGGTTTGCCAATTGCGCATTTGATTGCCGCTACCAATGAGAATGATGTTCTCGATGAGTTTTTCCGTACTGGTGTCTATCGTGCACGTAAATCTGCTGAAACTTTACATACCTCTAGCCCCTCTATGGATATTTCTAAGGCGAGCAACTTTGAGCGCTTTGTATTTGATTTCATGGGTAAGGATGGCAAGGCAACTGCCGGCATGTTTAAGCAGGTGGACGAGGCAGGCGGCTTTGATATTTCCAAGGATGCTGTCTTTAAAGACCTTGCGCAGTATGGATTTCAATCTGGCCGCAGCACCCATGAAAATCGTCTAGAAACGATTCGTAATGTTGATGCGCAGTATGGTGTGATGATTGATACACACACAGCGGATGGCGTGAAGGTTGCTCGTGAACACCTGCAGGCAGGTATTCCAATGATTGTTTTAGAAACTGCTTTACCCATTAAGTTTGAAGAAACTATTGAAATAGCTTTGGGGCGTCCAGCAGAATGTCCGCCAGCATTCAAGGACATCAAGTCAAAGCCGCAGCGCGTTGAAAATATCGATGCCGATGTCAATCAAGTTAAAAACTTCATTACCGCCCACACCAACTAATTTAGAAATCAATTGCTATGACTAAGCCTCCGATGTTGACTGCTCAGCAGGCTTTAGATCACTTACTCTCTCACGCGAAGCCTGTGAGCGAAACTGAAATACTTGCAATGCAATCTGCTTTAGGTCGTGTGCTAGCAGAAAGTGTAAATAGTCTTGTAGATGTACCTCCACTCGATAACACCTCAATGGATGGTTATGCAGTGCGAACGGCGGATACTCACACGCCAGGACAAACACTCACGATTGCGCAACGTATTCCAGCAGGATCCATGGGAACTCAACTCGAGCCTGGCACTGCTGCCAGAATATTTACTGGTGCCCCTGTGCCACCTGGCGCTGATGCCGTTGTCATGCAAGAAGACTGCTCGACTCCAGAGGGGGCAAGCGACCAAGTCCAAGTCAATATCGCACCAACATCAGGTCAATGGATTCGTCGCAGAGGTGAAGATTTAACGGCAGGTAAAACAGCTCTTACTGCAGGCACTTTTCTGCGGCCGCAAGAGCTTGGAGTTGCTGCCTCTGCCGGTTTAACGCATTTAAATGTAAAACGTAAGGTGAGAGTCGCTGCATTTTTCACTGGTGACGAACTTTCCCTGCCAGGTGAACCACTTAAACCAGGCGGTATCTATAACTCCAATCGCGACACACTATTAGCGTGCATCAAATCTTTAGGTTGCGATGCCACTGATTTCGGAATTGTTCCTGATAGTCTTGAGGCCACGAAAGAAACTCTTCGTAAGGCTAGCAAAGACCATGACTTAATCATTACATCTGGCGGCGTCTCCGTTGGCGAAGAAGATCACATTAAGCCTGCAGTGAGCGCTGAAGGCAGGCTCGATCTCTGGCAGATTGCTATTAAGCCTGGCAAGCCTTTAGCTTTTGGTGCTGTCCGCAAATTAGATAGTTCAAAAAGTAATGCGGTCGACGCTGAAACTGCAGCCGAAACGTGGTTTATCGGTTTGCCTGGTAATCCGGTATCGAGTTTTGTGACCTTCCTATTATTTGTTCGCCCATTCATTCTCAAGTTACAGGGGCGTGATGCAGGCTTACCGCAGTCTTACCCCATGCGCGCTGACTTTGATTGGCTTAAGGCTGATCGACGTAACGAGTTCCTGAGGGTCAAGATCAATGCGCAGGGTGGTTTAGATCTGTTCTCCAATCAAAGCTCTGGGGTACTGACTAGTGCCTCTTGGGGGGATGGCTTGGTAGATTGTCCGCCGGGCCAAGCAGTCAAGTCTGGCGATATGGTGAAGTACATTCCATTTAGTGCACTTCTTTCCTAGTCGTATTACGATTCTGATATGAAACTCGAACTACGATTCTTTGCCTCCTTAAGAGAGGGTCTCGGACTCTCTGGTGAGAGTATTGATGCTCCACCAGAAGTAAAAACTATTGCCGACTTAAGAATCTACCTTGTTCAACGGGGGAATCCTTGGGCTGAAGTGTTAGCAAGTGGCAAAGTGATTCGTTGCGCATTAAATCAAGAGATGATGAGTGACTCGATGCCTTTGGTGGAGGGTGCCGAAGTCGCTTTCTTTCCTCCGGTTACTGGCGGCTAAGATGCAGAATGATTTCATCCGCATTCAAGAAGCTGACTTTGATCTAACAACCGAGGTGAAGGCCCTGCGT
The DNA here is from genome assembly GCF_000973625.1 of Polynucleobacter duraquae. Classification (NCBI taxonomy): domain Bacteria; kingdom Pseudomonadati; phylum Pseudomonadota; class Betaproteobacteria; order Burkholderiales; family Burkholderiaceae; genus Polynucleobacter; species Polynucleobacter duraquae. The sequence goes on along the minus strand of NZ_CP007501.1, from coordinate 1,446,888 downwards.
AAGGATGATCCCCGAGTGGGTGCAGTGGTGACTTTCTTGGGCACTGTCCGAGATATGAATGATGGCAGTCAAGTTCAGGGTATGACTCTAGAGCACTACCCTGGTATGACAGAAAAATCTCTAGAAGAAATCATCATGCAAGCTAGAAGTCGCTGGGATCTTTATAAGACACTAGTCATCCATCGAGTGGGACCGCTTTTGCCTGAAGATCAAATTGTTTTGGTAGTAGTCACTAGCGCTCACCGAGGTGAAGCATTTGCTGCATGTGAGTTCATCATGGACTACTTAAAGACAGCCGCACCATTTTGGAAAAAAGAAGAAACACCACAAGGTAGCAAATGGGTGGATGCCCGCGTGACTGACGATACTGCAATGGCACGCTGGAAATAGTTTAGTTTTATATCTGCTTGAGTGCTAAAGCTAGATTAAAGCCGCTGAGCCAGGCACCCTCGACTCTGCCACCATTGAGCCAGTCTCCACAAAGCCCTAGGCCAATAATAGGTAGCAATAAATATCCAATTCCATTTTTTAGGCCCCCACTGGCATAGCGCCAGCGGTGCATGCTGATATCGGCGTCCTCGCAATTAAAACCTAGTGACGTCAAGCACTGCACCATTTGGTATTGAGCATCCTCTTTACTTAACTCAACATGGTCTTGACTCCAGTCAGGGCTTCCATGGATGGTCCACGTGCTTCCCTGACGCATTGGCTTTGATCCGCTTTGACAAATCCAGCTAATAATTTCTTGATTAATAAATGCCGCATCAAAATCTCTATTGAGCTGATTCGGAAGGTGCGCCATCATGGTCCAGCAGGCCTTCATCTGTGCCGCGTCAGCGATATCAGTGGCTCTACTATCAAGACCCTTAAGTAGAGTGCTTGCCTGAGGTGCGGGTATGGCCAATACGACAAAATCGTATAGCGCTGTAATTTCATTAGCTTCACTGCACTGCAAATGCCATTGATGCTCCCTACGCTCTAACTGGGAAATGGTTGTCTCATATTGAATGGAGAGTCCTTCAGCAAGATACTTGCCTGTTGAATTCATATGAGGGGTACCGACATAGCGAATATCTTGTGAGTGACTATCACGCCATGTCTTGGCTTCGTATACCTTAAGTTTCGGTTCCCAAACAGCTACAGTGCCGGCCTGAAGCCAACTTTGCACTTCTTCGATAAAACGAGGATCTCTAGCAGTAAAGTACTGGGCGCCATGATCAGCAGACCAGTCTTGCGTGCGACGCGTACTCATACGCCCGCTAGGGCCACGACTCTTTTCAAAGACGTCTACTGATATACCGAGTGACTGTAGCTCCCTCGCACAAGCGAGGCCTGAAATTCCTGCGCCAATGACCGCTACCCGATGGATTGCTTTGCTGCCGTTCATATTCTGGGAAGTATTTTGCGAAAGGTGAGATTGATTCGTGGACTCATCACAGTCTTAGTTTTCAGAAGGCTGTGATGCCAGTGATCTTGAATAGGGGCATGCATGATGAGAAGGCTACCGTGATCAAGAAATACTGACACAGTCGTTTTATCCTGCTTGTGACGAAATGCAAATTTACGGCGAGCGCCCAAGCTGATTGATGCGATCGGGGTTGTGCTATCCAACTCTTTTTCATTATCACTGTGCCAACCCATGCCTTCATCGCCATTGTGATAGAGATTGAGTAGGCAAGAGTTATAGCTATAGCCGGTTTCTGATTCAAGTTGATGCTTGATTTGAAGTAACTCCGCCGTCCAGTCCTGCGGAATTTTTTCGATGCCCGAGTAGGTATAACGGCATTGGGGATCTCCTACCCAAGCAACTTTTCTCGCGGTTGTTACTAACTTACCAAACATCGTGATTTGGTCTGCTTGCCAGTTAAGAGAATGCAGCAAGCTTTCAAAAAAATGATCAGATTCATGCGTTTTGTAAAAATGACTGAAGTACTCAGCCCGACCATCCCTCTCCAATAAGCAGATTGGGTCGGATGATTCTGAGAGTTCGAATAAGGGACTTTGCATTTTTTGCTAATAAATCTAGGGTTGCACGTTATTTCAATAAAAACCCTAGAATAGACTGCATTATGAATTGTTCAGGACTAAGAGGTTGATTATGAAAGCGCCCGATAAACGTTGCTGCGGCTCAGGGGTTTGCATTATTAATGAGGCAGGGGAATGCTGGTGTGGTCAAGTTTGGGATGGCGAGAAAATGAGTGCGCCGCCCCTCATATCTGCAAAAAGCCAACCTTCTGATTCTGATTCTTCAAATCCTAAACCTGAATCTCAGGATCCTCTTATTTAGTTGATCCGTAAACTCTGCGGAGCGAGTGAGCAGCTACACCATCTTTTAGTGCTTCCCTCACAGGAATTGCCATCAGTCGAATAGAAGATTGCACGGCCAGTCGCTCTAGCCGACTTGGTTGGGGCCGCTGAATAATAGGATATGCCCAATCAGGTAAATTCAGAAAGCCTGCCCGACTGATCAGATTTACGAAAGGTTTGGCGCTGAGCGAACTAGGAAACTGATCGAGCATTCCAATAATACTTTTAGCCCTTTCCCCGTAGTGAAGTTGGGGGATGTACTGTCTGATAGCTTGTTCTGTACCGGCATAGGTGTCGGGTAGATCAATCGCCCCCAATCTCTCCCCGAGCATTTTCATTTCTGCGAAATACTGATCTTTTTGCTTTGGAATTAAAGTTTCACTTCGGTATGGCTCATATGAGCACATAAAACTCCGGGTTTCCGTCATGTGAACCCATGCGAGTAGTTCTGGATCATCCGCCCTATAGGGTTGATTGAATTCATCGAACCCAGTGACCTTTTGATGAATTTGATTAACGCGATTGATAGCCTTATCCGCCATCTCATGTGAACCGTAAGTAGTTGCGGCAATAAAGAATGCTGTTCTTCCTAGCCTGCCTTTAAGGTCTTGCCTGAAGCTGGAGTGATCCCATACGCCAGCGAGTGCTTTTGGGTGAAGGGCTTGCAGTACCAGCGAGCTAATACCGCCGATCATCATGGAAATAAAATCCGCATGCACCTTCCACGCGACAGACTCCGGGCCAAATAAACCTCTATCACCAGGGGGCTCCAGAAATGCTACAGGTGGACCGCCACCGCCCACCATTTCTCGAATTGACCGACGAATGAGTTCATCAATCATCTTACTAATGAATTACGATATTGCGTAAGCCATCATCCTCAATGATCTCTGAAATCAAATCGAGCCGGATTCTGGGATTGCTTTGAGCAAGCAAGTGATTCTTCTGAGCTGGGGCGAGTGGCAAGAGTTCAGCCAGTCGGTTAGATACCCAACCACAATCATCTAGGTTCGTTGGCATTTTGAATGCATCTTCACCCAGTAAATCCTCGCTTTTGATAACAGAAATAATCTCATTCAACAGCGAGGCTACCTTTTCATGCTCTTTTGCTAATGGCATTTCTGGGTCAGCATCCATGAGTTCAACTTGGCCCATCCATAAGCCATCAGCTTCTTGCTTGATATTGAGCACTTTAAAGCGTTGCGTTCCATAGGACTTGGTCATATACAGCGCGGGCTGAATCGGATCAAATTCTTCTAATTTCGCTAGGGTGCCAATGTTTGAAAAGTTGGCAATGGCATCAGCGTCTGATTCAATTGGCTTGTTATCGAGAATACTGATAACCCCAAAAGGAGTGTCTTCGCGCAGGCATCGCTTCATCATGTCTAAATAACGCGCTTCAAAGATTTTGAGGGCAATTACGCCGCCTGGAAAGAGGGTAGTCCCCAAAGGGAAAAGCGGAATCCAGCGGGCTGTCAAAGAAGGTGTTGTCATGCGTTTAATTTAAAGGATTTACGTTTAGTTTGCTGAGCGGTCGAAATGGCACCGTGCTCAGCAGTAATCCTGGATTTCAGCCAAAATATAGAGTACTCACAGGAGAATAAACATGATGCAAAAGTTACGGGTTAAGCTCGCACGCTGGATTTTGGGTAAACATTGCCCTTGCTACCAAATGGGCTACCACACCATGGTTGATTTTCAGCAGCGTAGCGCTGATCAGCTGGAAAAGGCTAAACAAGCTCAATCTGCCAAGCACTAGACTTCAAGCCTGACTGAGACTGACATTAAAGAATGAAAATCTGGAAGATGAGGCGCAATTGCGCATTGACTCCGAGTCAATTGCTCAAGTTTTATATCGCCTTGGTTTGTCTTTCCTTAACCGTAGCAACCGGTTTTTTGTTGGCTGGCGTAAAAATTATCCTGATCTTTACTGCAATAGAGTTAACTGCAGTCACTGTGGGCTTTTTGATCTACTGCAGGCATGCTTTGGATTATGAGGAGATAGAAATCAGCGGTACCCGCTTATTGGTCAGGAAATTTATTGCCTACAAAGAGTCGGTCACTGAATTTAATACTCGCTGGGTCAGGCTGTCGCATCCAGAAGAGCATCAAAAAGTATTTTTTGTTGAGCAGACCGGTCAGAGGGTCGAGGTTGGCCAGTTTCTTAGACGTGAGCAATTTAAAAATCTGATTGCTGAGCTCAAACCTTACTTGGGTTGACTACAACCATGAGTTCAAGAGGGTTATAACTTGGTGCTCTGCAGAAATATGGATCCAACCCGATACTTTATTTAATTCAACATATTTGCTAAATCCATCATGAACGTTAATACAGCAGTAAAAGCCGCCCTCAACACCCTGGTTGATATTGCATCTCATTCAAATGGTGTTCAGCCAGTCACTGGCTTGGAGCTCGCGCAGCGTCAAAAATTATCGGTGAGCAGAATAGAACTATTACTCAGCGCATTGCGTGCAGCTGGAATCGTGAAGGGTACAAAAGGTCGTAATGGGGGTTACACCCTGTTGCAGGATCCCCGCATGGTCACCATCAAAGATGTGGTCCTAGCAATGAATTACATCAAAAAGCGCAAAGTTGAGGCTTGCGATATCGCTAGTGAGCTCTATCAATCTTTGGAGACTTATATGCTCAGCTGTATGGCTAATGTGAAGCTCTCTGATGCTATTAAAGATTACGTACCGCGATTTAGCGAAGCGAAAACCGCTCCTGAGCGTCAGGCTTTTGTTTATTCCGAATTCAGAATTGAAAAGCCCTCTAAAGGTGAAGTGCAAAGAGTAATCAAGGCACCATTTAAGAAGGTGGAAGATGTACCTTTGGGACCCAATTCGATTTTTAGTTTTGGTGACTACTTACAAAAAGCAGGACAACAACAAAGACCTTCATGATGCAGATAATGAAATGGAATTTCGCTAGCAAACTTTTAGCATCTATTTTGCTGGCAACAGCACCATGGATGGTTTCCTTGGCTGCTGATAGCGCCCCAACTAAATCTGATCCAGCTTGGCTAACAGATGCCCGCGCCAGTATTAAATCCAATAATTACGATCAGGCATTAAAGCACTTGCAGTCTGCAAACGAAATCAATTCTGCAGACTGGAACAATCTGATGGGATATAGCTTGCGCAAAAAGCAACCGCCAGATTTAGCTTCATCTGAAAAGTATTACCAGGCAGCATTGAAGATTGATCCAAGTCATAGATCAGCTTTAGAGTACTACGGTGAGTTGCTTTTGATGAAGAAAGACTTGCCTGGAGCAGAGGCGATGTTGGCAAGACTCGATAAGGCTTGCCTCTTCGGTTGTGAAGAGTACAGCGACCTGAAAGCGAGTATCGCTAAGTATCAAGGTAAAAAGTAACCTTTCTGTTCTCATGTCATCAAATGACTATGAATATCCTCCATTAGCATTTGTTGATATTGAGACTACGGGCTCAAACTTCGAGCGCGATCGCATTACAGAAGTTGGTATTAAATCGCTGATTCATGATCAAGTGGAGACTTGGGAAAGCCTCATTAATCCCCAGACATTTATTCCGCAGAATATTCAAAGTTTGACGGGTATTCGCCCTGAGATGGTGAGGCAGCAGCCAGCCTTTGAGGGCTTGGCGACAGAGATTGCTCGCGAGCTCGAGGGGAAGATTTTTATAGCTCACAACGCCCGTTTTGATTATGGATTTTTGAAGGCATCCTTTAAGCGGGTGGGTATCGACTTCAAGCCCAAAGTACTGTGTACCGTAAAGCTCTCCCGCCTACTATTCCCCGATCAGCCTAGACATAATCTTGACACCATCATTAGTGCCCACCGCCTCAAAATTAGCGCGCGGCACCGTGCATTGGGTGACGCTGATTTGTTGCTTCAATTTTGGCGCGCTTGTGAAGAGAAGCTCGGCCGTGAAGCGCTTCTCAAGGCAGTCAATCAACTCATTGGTAATCCAAGCTTACCGCCCAATATTGATAAATCGCTAGTGGACTCGATTCCAGAAAAGCCGGGCTGCTACATTTTTTATGGTGAGAATCAAACTCCACTGTATATCGGTAAAAGCATTTCTCTGCGTAGCAGGGTGATGGGTCACTTTCAAGGGGCGCTCACCCAGCGTAAGGAAATGAAGCTTTCGATGCAAGTGAGAGATATTGATTGGATTGAGACTAGTGGAGAGTTGGGCGCATTGATTTTAGAGTCGCGCCTCATTAAAGAGCGCATGCCCAGCATGAACATCAAACTACGCCGCTCAAAGGATCTCTGCGCCTGGAAATTAGAGCTTGCTGAGGATGGTGTAGTCATCCCTTATCTTGTGGGTCATCGTGAATTGGATCCTGGTATTCAAGAAAACTTGTTTGGTTTGTTTTATAGCAAGCGGGAGGCCAACGCATACCTCAAAGCGATTGCAAAAAAATACCGCCTCTGTGAAGCGCTGCTTGGTTTAGAGAAGCGTATTGAAGGCAAGGCTTGCTTTGGTTATCAAGTTAAGCAATGTGGTGGCGCCTGTATTGGGGGCTCTCCTATCGATTTACATAATCTTCAACTCAAAACTGCTCTGGAGTTATTTCAGGTTCAAGTCTGGCCATATCCTGGGCCGGTGGCAGTAAAAGAGGCAGGCCACATGCACGTAGTGGACCGTTGGCGTTATTTAGGTACGGCGATCAACGAAGAAGAGCTCTATGAGTTGGCCGATTCAGGTGAGGCTGAGTTTGATCTGGATATTTATAAGATCTTGAAAAAAGCGCTGGCTGGAAGCTTCAAGAGTCAGGTGATTCCTCTAGCAATCAAAGATGCTGCGTAAGCATCCACTAAAAGCCTAGGCTTTAAAAAATCCCAGTTTTTCCGATCTAGGTAGTTTCTTCAATCTAGCCTCGGCTTTAGATGCCTCAGATCGATCTGGGTGCTCTTGGCTTGCTAAAAGGGTTACTGGTCTGCGAGCCCTCGTATAGCGAGCACCTTCCCCGGAATTGTGAGCAGCTAAACGATGTTCTAGACGGTTTGTAATACCAGCGTAATAGCTGCCATCAGAGCATTCCAAGAGGTAAACAAGCCAGGTCAAAATAGGGATTAATTCGCTTAAAAAGAGGTCTAACAGACTTGAAATTATGCAGAATGCCCCTATATTCTATAGATATAAACACACAAAAATAGATAGAGTAGATAGGACGTAAAAATGAGGATAGATAAATTAACCACGAAGTTTCAAGAGGCGCTCAGTGAGGCGCAAAGCCTTGCTTTAGCAAAAGACAATCAATATATCGAGCCAGCCCATTTGCTGCTAGCAATGCTGCGCGATTCAGATGGTGGTGCCAAGAGTTTATTGACACGCGCCGGCGTCAATGTCCCGGGCCTTGAGAAGGCAACCGAGAAACTCGTTGCTAATCTTCCAGAGGTGCAGGGCACTGGTGGGGAAGTTCAGCTTGGACGTGATTTAAATAACTGGCTGAACTTATGCGAAAAAGAAGCCAATAAGCGTAATGATCAATTTATTGCTGGCGAGTTATTTTTATTGGTGGTGGCCGATGACAAAGGTGAGCTCGGCAAGATTGCTCGTGAGAATGGTTTAAATCGTAAATCGTTAGAAGCGGCTATTGATTTAGTGCGCGGAGGAGACTCAGTGAATAGTGCGGATGCCGAAGGTCAGCGTGAAGCCTTAAAGAAATACACCATTGATTTAACCGAGCGTGCTCGCATGGGTAAGCTCGATCCTGTGATTGGTCGCGATGATGAGATTCGTCGCACCATTCAGATTCTGCAACGTCGCGGTAAGAACAACCCGGTCCTGATTGGTGAGCCAGGTGTTGGTAAAACTGCCATTGTGGAGGGTTTAGCTCAACGCATCGTTAATGGTGAAGTTCCTGAAACCCTCAAAAACAAACGTGTCCTCGTATTGGATATGGCTTTGTTGCTAGCAGGCGCTAAGTACCGTGGTGAATTCGAGGAGCGTCTCAAAGCTGTTCTAAGTGATGTTGCTAAGGACGAAGGTCAAACCATCATCTTTATTGATGAGATACATACGATGGTAGGCGCAGGTAAGGGTGATGGCGCAATGGACGCCGGTAATATGCTCAAGCCTGCTTTAGCGCGTGGTGAATTGCATTGCATCGGCGCAACCACTCTAGATGAGTACCGTAAGTACATTGAGAAAGATGCTGCACTTGAGCGCCGCTTCCAAAAAGTGATGGTGGAGGAGCCTAGCGTAGAAGCCACTATTGCGATCTTGCGTGGTTTGCAAGAACGTTACGAGCTTCATCATGGTATTGAGATTACTGACCCAGCTATCGTGGCTGCGGCAGAGCTGTCTCATCGCTACATTACCGATCGTTTCTTGCCAGATAAGGCGATTGACCTGATTGATGAGGCCGGCTCACGCATTCGCATGGAAATTGATTCCAAGCCAGAGGTTATGGATAAGCTGGAGCGTCGTCTGATTCAGCTCAAGATTGAGCGTGAAGCAGTTAAGAAGGAAAAAGATGAGGCATCACAAAAACGTCTTGGTTTGATTGAAGATGAGATCAAGCGCTTGGGTGCTGAGTATGCTGATCTAGAGGAAATCTGGAAAGCAGAAAAGGGGGCCGTACTAGGCGCCGCTCATCTCAAAGAGGAGATCGAAAAAGTCCGTGCTGATATTGCTAGATTGCAACGTGATGGCAAGTTAGAGCAAGTTGCAGAATTGCAATATGGAAAATTACCTGAGCTTGAAGCCAAACTCAAATCCGCTGCCGCTGCTGAAGCCAAGGGCGATAAAGATGGTGTAGTGAAGAATAAGCTCTTACGTACACAAGTCGGTGCAGAAGAAATTGCTGAGGTAGTTTCTCGTGCAACAGGCATCCCGGTATCGAAGATGATGCAGGGTGAGCGCGATAAGTTACTCAAGATGGAGGAGTTATTACATCAGCGCGTAGTTGGCCAAGAAGAGGCTATTCGTGCGGTATCTGATGCTATTCGTCGTTCCCGTGCAGGTCTCTCTGAAGAGAATCGCCCTTATGGCTCATTCTTATTCTTAGGACCTACAGGTGTTGGTAAGACTGAGCTTTGTAAAGCCCTGGCCGGTTTCTTATTTGATAGTGAAGAGCACCTCATTCGTATTGATATGAGTGAGTTTATGGAGAAGCATAGTGTTGCCCGTTTAATCGGTGCGCCTCCGGGCTATGTAGGCTACGAAGAAGGTGGTTACTTAACTGAACAAGTACGTCGCCATCCATACAGCGTCATCTTGTTTGATGAGATTGAAAAAGCCCACCCGGATGTCTTTAATGTGCTCTTGCAAGTATTGGACGATGGCCGCTTAACGGATGGTCAAGGTCGTACCGTAGACTTTAAGAACACGGTGATTGTGATGACCAGCAATATTGGCTCACATCTGATTCAGTCGATGGTTGGTAAGAAGCAGTTAGAAATTAAAGAGGCGGTATTTGAAGAATTAAAAGGCCATTTCCGTCCTGAGTTCTTAAACCGGATTGATGAGATCGTCGTCTTTCATGGTTTGGATAAAGGCAATATTGCTAATATCGCGAAGATCTTGCTCAAGAACTTGTCAGATCGTTTAGCCAAGATTGATATGCAGATGGATGTCAGTGATGCCGCTCTAGGTAAGATTGCAGAGGTCGGTTTTGATCCTGTATTTGGAGCAAGGCCACTTAAGCGTGCGATTCAGCAATATATTGAGAACCCAGTTTCCAAGATGATCTTGGAAGGTAAGTTTGGCCCTAAGGACACGGTTCCTGTGGGTGTTGATCAGAACGGGGATTTCAGCTTTAGTAAGTAATTCATCAAAAATTGGCAGAAATAGGCCTGCACCAGTAAACTCGGTACATGATTGATGCCCTCAAAATGAGGCGCGCCAGTGATGTCCGGGTTGTTGGTCTCATTAGCCTGGCTCACGGCAGCTCCCATTTCTTTCATTTAATTCTGCCGCCCATGTTCCCATGGCTAAAAGCAGAGTTCGGCTTTAACTACGCCGAATTGGGCCTGCTCATGACCATCTTCTTTGTGGTCTCTTGTATTGTTCAAGCTGCATCTGGATTTTTAGTAGACCGTATTGGATCTCGTCCTGTCTTGTTTGCTGGCGTAGCATTGCTAGCATTGGCTGCACTGATTTACTCACAAAGCAATGGTTATGCCATGTTGGTTCTAGGCGCAGTGATTGCGGGATGTGGCAATGGCGTTTTCCATCCAGTGGATTACACGCTGATTAATCACAAAATTTCACCACCAAATTTGCCTTACGCCTACTCGATTCATGGGGTAACGGGCTATATCGGCTGGGCTGCTGCTCCAGCATTTATGGTTGCTGTAACAACCATAGCAGACTGGCGTATTGCGTTTTTGTCGGCTGCAGTGCTCGAGGCGCTGATTTTGGTATTTCTCTGGGTGAGTCGGGCTCGTTTAGTAGATGACGTGCAAGCGAGGCGAGATGAATCAGAGGCTAAGCATATTGCGAATAATCCCGGTGGCGCACCCATGAGTACGTTTGGTTTTCTGAAGTTGCCGGTCGTTTGGCTCTGCTGGATTTTCTTTTTCTTTAGTATGGCTGCAACTACCGGCTTGCAATCATTTGCCCCAACTGCGCTTTTTAAAATCTACGACATTGCCGTGAGCTCTGGTAATTATTATTTAACACTCATGTCTTTGGGTGGTGCTGGAGGAATGTTATTGGGTGGCTATTTGGCCGCTAAATTAAAAGTGCCTGAGCGCATCATTACCATTTGCTTTACTGTGAACATCGTCATGGGTCTTTTAATGGCTACAGGTTTGGTGCCCGTAGAATTAATCATCATTGCTTTCATTGTGATCGGGCTTGGCTTGGGAATAGCCGCACCATCTCGTGACTTGATGATTCGCTCTGCAACACCCTCTGGCTCATCGGGCAGGATTTACGGTATTGTTTATTCAGGCATTGATTTGGGCGCCGCCCTAAGTCCATTGATCTTTGGAATCTTCTTAGATGTAGGCTTGCCAAAGTTCTTATTCATTGGTGTGGCTTTTCTCCAGATCATGATTATCTTGACTGGATTTAAAGTGGCGAGTATCAGTACCCCTAAGGCTAGCTAAAACCTCCAATTCTTTTCACAATGTGAAAAGTCATTCCTATACGCAAAATGCAGTGCAACATTTCAAGCTAGGCGTTATTTCGCCGATTGGATTTGTATTTCACATTATAAAAATATAATTTCAAGTAATTGAATTTATTGAACTAATTTATTTCAATTAATACTGAAATAGTTCTTGCATGCTTTTCTTAAGTACTTAAACTCTTATATAAGACATAAGACTTCATTGTCTATATTGAGTGTCTCAATATTGGATGTACTTGTTTAACTTAGGGAGAAAAACATGGCAGATCGCAAAGCAGAAATTGCAGCATTACAAAAAGACTGGGATACCAATCCACGCTGGAAAGGCATTAAACGTGGTTACACGGCTGAGGACGTTGTTCGTCTCCGTGGTTCATTAAAGATTGAGCACACACTAGCCAAACATGGCGCAGAGCGTCTTTGGGAATTGGTGAATAACGAAGCTTACGTGAACTGTTTAGGTGCTTTGACTGGTGGACAGGCAATGCAACAAGTTAAGGCTGGCGTTCAAGCCATCTACTTGTCAGGTTGGCAGGTTGCTGCTGATGGTAACTCTTACGCAGCAATGTATCCAGATCAATCTCTGTATCCAGTTGACTCAGTTCCAAAGATGGTTGAGCGTATTAATAACTCATTTCAACGTGCAGATGAGATCCAAACCGCTAAAGGTATCTATAAGGGCGATGCTGGCTATATCGAATATTTTGCTCCTATCGTTGCCGATGCTGAAGCTGGTTTCGGTGGCGTATTGAATGCATTTGAATTAAGTAAGGCACTAATCAAGCAGGGTGCTGCTGGTGTTCACTTCGAAGATCAGCTGTCTTCCGTTAAGAAGTGCGGTCACTTGGGTGGCAAAGTATTGTTACCTACGGCTGAGTCAGTGCAGAAATTGATTTCTGCACGTTTGGCTGCTGACGTAATGGGTGTTTCAACCATCATCTTGGCTCGTACTGATGCTGAAGCTGCTGACTTGTTGACATCTGATTACGATGCAAATGACAAGCCATTCTTGACTGGTGAGCGAACTCCAGAAGGCTTTTATAAAACACGTAAGGGCTTGGATCAAGCGATCTCTCGTGGATTGGCATATGCTGCTTACGCTGATATGGTGTGGTGCGAAACAGGTACTCCTGATCTCGAGTTTGCTCGTCAGTTCGCTGAAGCAATTCGTGCGAAGTTCCCAGGCAAGATGTTGGCTTACAACTGCTCACCATCTTTCAATTGGAAGAAGAACTTGGATGATGTAACGATTGCGAAGTTCCAGCGCGAATTAGGTGCAATGGGTTACAAGTATCAGTTCATCACTTTGGCTGGTATTCACTCTATGTGGTACAACATGTTCGACTTAGCTCAAGACTACATGCAGCGCGGTATGACTGCTTATATCGAGAAAGTACAAGAGCCAGAATTCGCTGCTCGTGATCGTGGTTACACATTCGTATCGCATCAGCAGGAAGTAGGTACTGGTTACTTCGACGATGTCACTACGGTAATTCAAGGTGGTAAGTCTTCAGTCACTGCGTTGACTGGTTCTACAGAGGAAGAGCAGTTTCACTAAGTAATCCCTAAGTAGTTCGTAATAGAACAGTAAAAGAATCTACCCTTACTGTCGCGGCATCTAAATTACCCCATAAGGGTGACTTAGATGCCGTTTTCGTTTACATTCTTCCCATGACTAATTGCGTACTCTGTAAAGAAGAGCTTAAACCTGAAGAGGGTCAATTAATTTGGCGCGGGGATGATTGCAGAATCATCTTGGTAAATGATCCTGATCTGCCTGGCTTTTGTAGGGTCATCTGGAATCATCATGTCGCTGAAATGACTGATCTCACCCGTGGTGAGCGCGAACACCTGATGTCCCTAGTCTTTGCGGTAGAGGAAGCGATAAGGCATGCGATGTGTCCAGATAAGGTCAATATTGCAGCCTTAGGCAATATGGTTCCCCACATACATTGGCATGTGATTCCCAGATATAAGGACGATGCTTTCTTTCCGGGATCGGCTTGGTCAAAAAGAGTTCAAGAGCTATCTCTCAGTAAGCTAGCCGAACGTCAGCAACTTGCAAGTCAACTGCCTGCAGTAATCAAAGCTGCCATTGCTACACTTTCCTAAAATTGTTCAGTAGTGTTTTTCTCCCCCAAGGTTGATAGTGAATAAAGAAACTAAGGGAATGCTCATTGGCTTTATTGGCATTCTCGTTTTTAGTCTCACCTTGCCGGTAAGTAAGATTACCGTTGAAAGCTTCAATCCTTACTTCATTGCTTTTGGTAGAGCTTCTTTAGCTGGTTTAGTTGCTTTAAGCTATCTTGCGTATAAGCAAGTACCGCTCCCCAGTAAAACTGACTTAGCGAAATTTGCTGTGATTGCACTAGGTGTAGTTTTTGGGTTTCCAATCTTTACTACACTGGCCATGAAGGAGGGTTCATCCTCTCATGGCGCCGTTATTTTGGGGATGATGCCCTTAGCTACTACAGTGATCGGAGTCATCCGCTTCAAAGAGCGCCCCTCGATCGGTTTTTGGCTCGTATCCATCTTGGGTGCTGCATTGGTAATGATGTATGCCCTTCTTAAAAGTTCTGGAAGTTTTACCTATATAGATATCCTGCTAGTACTGGGCGGCATTTGTGCTTGCGTAGGATATGTAGAGGGCGGGGAGTTATCTCGAAAGATGAACCCGCGCGTAGTAATTTCTTGGGCGCTAGTGATTTCATTACCTATTAATATCGTGGCAACTTACTTCACATTTTCTTCATCGTATTGGGGTGCTGATGTAGTTGCTTGGACAAGCTTTGTATACCTCAGTATATTTCCGATGTACTTGGGCTTTTTCTTTTGGTACGAAGGTCTTGCCATCGGTGGAATTGCAAGAGTCAGCCAAGTGCAATTGATCCAGCCTTTTTGTACGCTGCTGGCATCAAGCTTTTTCTTGGATGACCGCATCACCTTAATGAATATGGTCTTTGCTTTTTTGGTTGTCTCCACCGTCATTTTGAGCAAGCGAATGCTCGTGAAGCGAAGTTACTAGATTAATTTCTGAAGTGCCTCAAGATATTTCTCGGGGCTGAGTGCTTGCCCCTCACGTTGCGCTTCCCACATCACCTGTCCTAGACATTCCATCATGGCGTGCTGAGCTTCATGTGCAGAGCCCCGTTTCTTTGCTAACTTTTCAGAAACTTCTTTAATACCTGGGGGTTGATCAATCGAGGTTTGTTCGCTAATCGACAAGTGCATGGAGAGGTGCAAGAAGGGATTGGTCTCACCACGCTCTGGCGTATAGTCTTGCGCAATTGCCCCCTCTGGATCAGCTAGGAGGGCATGATATTCGGGGTGCTCACCCATCCAATCGCTAGCAAGCGTTTCCATTGGCGACAGAATTTGATCTCCAGTTTTCTTCTTCCAGGTGTCGCAAAAAAAGCGTCTTACCTCTTCGCGGGTCGGATTAAATATTGCCACGAACTTTTCCTTTACCAGTTTTCTGTTTAAAGCCGCAGAGAGGCTCAACAATACATTGCTCACAATCCGGACTACGGGCTTTGCAGGTATATCGGCCATGCAGAATAAGCCAATGATGCGCATCCATTAAAAACTCTTTTGGGATGCGCTTGAGTAATTGTTTTTCAACTTTCAGAACATCTTTACCGGGTGCTAAACCAGTTCGGTTTGAGACTCTAAAAATATGGGTATCGACAGCCATAGTGGGTTGACCAAAGGCGGTATTGAGAATCACGTTCGCAGTCTTTCTGCCAACGCCTGGGAGCAACTCTAGCTCTTCGCGATTTTGAGGCACTTCGCCACCATGCTTTTCAAGCAGTAGTCGACAGGTCTCTTGAATATGCTTGCCCTTGGAGTTGAATAAGCCAATGTGTTGGATAAAAGGCTTCACACCTTGCTCGCCCAGATCCAGAAGGGCTTGGGGCGTGTTGGCAAGCTTAAATAGCTGACGCGTACCTTTGTTTACTGAAATATCAGTTGCTTGTGCCGATAGTAATACAGCAATGAGCAGTTCAAACGGAGAGCTATATTCCAATTCGGTTTCTGGATGGGGATTGTTTTCCCTGAGTAGCTCAAAGAAAGCTTGGCGCTTTTCGAGATTCATCATTTTTGTTGCTGAGCTCGCGCGATTGCTGCGGCGATGATGGCTCGCTTTCTTTCCTGCTCTTTTCGGGCTTCTTCTGAATCGGGATTCTCTGCGTTTACTGCAACTAGTTTGGCAGCAGCTTTCTTTGCTAGTCGCTCATCATTGTCACGTTGCTCGCGATCCAATCGGACATTACGAGCTGCATATCTTGCGCGCGCTGCGTCCGCCAAATCTGGAGACCAGGCATCCCAGCCAGTCTTTTGGTCAGTGACATCTTGCATAGTGATGCAGTCTACAGGGCAAGGAGGAATACAGAGATCACAACCCGTGCACCAATCACTCAAGACAACATGCATTTGCTTAGAGGCACCCACAATCGCATCTACAGGGCAAGCTTGAATACAAAGCGTGCAACCAATACAAGTCTTAGGGTCGATGAATGCAACAGGTCTAGGGCGCTCTAAGCCACACTCAGGATCAATGCTGGGGTGTAGTTCAAACGCATCTTGAGGAAATATGGGAGTCAGAATTGCGCTCAGCCGCACAATGCCCTCTACGCCGCCAGGAGGGCAACGGTTAGGCAAAGCCTCGCCAGTGGCCATTGCTTGTGCATAAGCTCGGCAATCTGGGTAGCTGCATTTAGTGCATTGGGTTTGAGGAAGGATATCCTCGAGACGATCTGCAAGTTCTCTCGTCTGCTTCATATTCATTGCAATTGGTGAGCCCTAAAACTAGAAGCGCGACTCGAAAGTCGCGCCGCTGATTTATGCAGACTTTGAGCCTTCTAGTTTCGGAGGTCTAGCACGAGTTTTCTTTTGCACGCCCTGGTGTTCACGAATAAACGATTTAATCTTTGGATACACCTTCTCGCGCCAACGGCGACCAGAGAAAATGCCATAGTGGCCAGCGCCAGCAACTTCGTAGTGATCCTTATCGGCTTTCGGAATTCCTGCACACAAGGCATGTGCAGCGCGAGTCTGTCCGCTACCGGAGATATCGTCTAACTCGCCTTCAACAGTGAGAAGCGCAGTTTTCTTAATATCTTGTGGTTTAACTAAATCGCCTGATACCGCCCATGTACCGTTCGGCAAAGCATAGTCTTGGAAAACCGTCTTAATGGTATCTAGATAATATTGCGCATCCATATCTAGTACTGCGTTGTATTCATCATAAAAACGAATATGGGATGCAGCGTCTTGTTCATCGCCACGCACCAAGTTTTGGAAAAAATCCCAATGTGACTGCATGTGATTTTGTGGGTTCATGGCAATAAAGCCAGTGTGTTGTAAAAAGCCTGGATAAACCTTACGACCAGCGCCTGGATAGCTTGGCGGTACCTTGTAAATCACATGACTTTCAAACCAGTCATAGGACTTTTGATCGGCCAAGTTGTTAACAGCAGTTGGTGATTTGCGCGCATCAATCGGACCGCCCATCATGATCATTGAAGCGGGCGTTTTCTCACCGGCAGAGGCCATCAATGAGATTGCACCCAAAGTAGGAACGGTTGGTTGACATACCGAGATCACGTGTAAATCATCTGCACCAATAGCGCGAATGAAATCTTGTATGTAGTGAACGTAGTCATCCAAGCTAAAGCTGCCGTCTTCAGCAGGGACAATGCGAGCATCAATCCAGTCGGTAATGTAAACCTTATGATCTTGCAACAGGGTGCGTACAGTATCGCGTAGTAATGTAGAGTGGTGACCAGACAGAGGAGCCACTACTAAGACCGCTGGGTCGCCCTTAAGTTTTTTGATGGCATCAAGATCATCGGAAAAACGCTTAAAGCGAATTAAATTACAAAACGGTTTGGCAACAATCGTTCTTTCATGAATCGCTACTTCGCGACCATGCGCCTGTACTGAGCGGATACCAAATTCTGGTTTTTTATAGTCTTTACCAAGACGATGGAGCAGTTCATAACTTGCAGCTAAACGTTCAGATCCCGGAACCTTTGATGCTGGATTGGAAGCATTGATAAATGCTTCAGATGCAGCGCGAGCCCATGAGCTCATTGGTTGAAGTAAGGCTTTTTGAAATTCGTGTAACTGATAAAGCATGATGCCTCCTGATAATCCAGTGTAACCGCTGATTACTTGCTTTTAAGCCAATACGCGGGCAATTGCTTGAGCTACCTTATCAATATTTTTGGTATTAAGAGCAGCTACACAAATACGACCCGTGGAAAGGGCATAAATACCATCTTCCTTTTGTAGGCGCTCTACTTGTTCGGCGCTTAATCCGGAGTAAGAAAACATGCCACGCTGAGCTTCAATGAAAGCAAAGTCTTGCTTAACGCCAGCAGCAGCTAATTTTTCAACCAATCCATGACGCATCGCTTTGATGCGATCACGCATTTCAGCTAGCTCATCTTCCCAAAGCTGTCTGAGTTCTGGTGAATTCAAAACAGCGGCTGCAATTGCAGCGCCGTGCGTTGGAGGATTGGAATAATTTGTACGAATCACGCGCTTCAATTGAGAGAGCACACGAGTAGACTCATCTTTGCTTTGCGTCACGATAGACAAAGCGCCAACGCGTTCACCATAAAGCGAGAACGATTTGGAGAAGGAGCTCGATACAAAGAAAGACATGCCGGACTCTGCAAACAAGCGCACAGCAATGCCATCTTTCTCAATACCATCAGCAAAGCCTTGGTAGGCCATATCTAAAAATGGAATGAGGTCTTTCGCTTTACAGATATCGATCACTTGACGCCATTGCGCTTCGGTAATGTCTGCACCAGTTGGGTTGTGGCAGCAAGCGTGAAGTAATACGGTGGTGTACTTTGGGAAAGACTCTAAAGACTTCACCATGCCATCAAAATCTACGCCGCGGGTTTTGCCATCGAAGTAGGTGTACTCAACTACCTCAAAGCCAGCAGATTCAAAAATGCCGCGGTGATTTTCCCAGGTTGGATTACTGATTGCACAAGGAGCATTTAAGTTGAGGCGCTTAATGAAGTCAGCGCCAACTCGCAACGCGCCAGTTCCACCAAGGCACTCGGCGGTAACCACGCGACCATCTTTGATGAGCGAGGAGTCAGCGCCAAATAATAAGTTCTGAACTGCGCTGTTGTAAGGGTTTGGACCTTCGATTGGAATGTAGCTACGCGGTGAGTGCTTTGCAACAATCGCCTCTTCGGCCTGAATCACTGCCTTCAAAAGAGGTACCTTGCCTTCGTCGGTGTAGTACACGCCAACACCTAGGTTGACCTTGTCTGCACGTTGATCGGCGACATAGGCTTCTGTGAGGCCAAAAATAGGGTCTTTAGGGGCTAGCTGGACTGAAGTAAAAAGGTTCATTTGATGGTCAGAAAGGGTGGATAAGGGAATTTTTCAGTTAAATTTGCTTTGAGTGGCTGTTTTTGAGGCTAGATTCAACTATTTCTAAATAAAAACGGCAAAATCGATGTTTGTACAAAATTCGCTGTGAACTAAAACTTACAGTTGAAATGATAGCTGAGATGCCCCCCAAGTTGCCTAAAACTTCCTCGAATTCCCCAGTTGCCGAAAGCAAGAAAACCCCTGTAGCCGATCCTTTGGGCGAGGTAGGCCACGATTTAAACCCAGCTAAATTCGTTTCCTTCCCAGATTCCCCGTTTCAGCTCTATCAGCCATTTCCGCCCGCAGGCGATCAGCCGGCCGCAATTGATGCGTTAGTGGCTGGTATTGAGGATGGGTTGACCTTTCAGACGCTGTTGGGCGTGACTGGCTCGGGTAAGACCTTCACTATGGCTAATGTGATTGCCATAACAGGTCGTCCCGCCATCATTTTTGCCCCAAACAAGACCCTAGCTGCCCAGCTCTATAGTGAGTTTCGGGAATTCTTCCCTAAAAATGCGGTGGAGTACTTTGTTAGTTACTACGATTACTACCAGCCGGAGGCCTACGTTCCGACACGCGATTTGTTTATTGAAAAGGATTCATCAATCAATGAGCATATCGAGCAAATGCGACTGTCTGCTACCAAGAGTTTATTAGAGCGACGAGATGTCATCATCGTAGCAACCGTATCCGCAATTTACGGTATTGGTAATCCAGGCGACTATCACAGCATGGTGATGACTTTACGTCCTGGCGACAAGATGAGTCAGCGCGATATTTTGATGCGCTTAATTGCGATGCAATACGATCGCAATGAAACCGACTTTAAGCGTGGTGTTTTCCGAGTTCGGGGCGACACGATTGATATTTTTCCGGCTGAGCATAATGAATTAGCCGTACGCGTTGAGCTCTTCGATGATGTTATCGAGAGCTTGCAATTCTTTGATCCACTCACTGGAAAAATTCGTCAGAAGATTCCACGCTTTACCGTTTATCCAAGCTCGCACTACGTCACGCCGCGTGATACGGTTCTCAAAGCAATTGAAACGATCAAAGCAGAGTTACGCATTCGCTTAGATGAATTTGTAAAAGACGGTAAGCTGGTTGAAGCGCAGCGTTTAGAGCAGCGTACCCGCTTTGACCTAGAGATGCTCAACGAATTAGGCTTCTGCAAAGGCATTGAGAACTATTCCCGCCACCTCTCAGGCGCTATGCCTGGTGAGGCGCCGCCTACCTTGGTCGACTACCTGCCCAATGATGCACTCATGTTTTTAGATGAGAGTCATGTCCTCATCGGTCAGCTCAATGCGATGTACAACGGCGACAAGTCTCGCAAACATACCTTAGTAGAGTTTGGATTCCGCTTGCCTTCAGCAATGGATAACCGCCCACTCAAATTTACTGAGTTTGAAACCAAAATGCGTCAAACCGTCTTTGTTTCTGCAACACCGGCTGATTATGAAAATACGCACACCGGACAAGTGGTAGAGCAAGTAGCAAGACCAACCGGATTGGTCGACCCAGAAATTGAAGTATTGCCAGCAAGTACTCAGGTAGATGATTTGCTGAATCAGATTCATGAGCGAGTCAAAGTCCATGAGCGTGTTTTAGTAACGGTATTAACAAAACGTATGGCTGAGCAACTCACGGATTACTTATCGGATAACGGAGTAAAGGTACGCTACGTACACTCCGATATTGATACGGTGGAGAGAGTGGAAATTCTGCGTGACTTACGTTTAGGTGTCTTTGACGTATTGGTAGGTATTAATTTATTACGCGAGGGCCTAGATATTCCAGAGGTCTCTCTAGTCGCCATTTTGGATGCAGATAAAGAGGGCTTCTTGCGTTCTGAGCGCAGTTTGATTCAAACCATTGGTAGAGCGGCACGAAACGTCAAAGGTAAGGCGATTTTGTATGCCGACCGTATTACCGACTCCATGAAGCGGGCGATGGGCGAAACGGAGCGTCGCCGTACCAAACAAATTGCCTTCAATAAGGCTAATGGGATTGAGCCCCGTGGCGTTAAAAAGCGCATTAAAGACATTATTGACGGGGTCTATGACGTCAAAGAGAAGCGCTCTGAGATGCAAGTTGAGCAGGAGCGGGCACGCTATGAGGATATGAGCGAGAAGGACCTGGCGGGCGAAATCAAGCGTTTAGAGAAGCAAATGAACTCTGAGGCCAAGAATTTGGAGTTTGAAAAGGCCGCCTCTACCCGCGACAGATTGACTAAGGTGAAGGAAATGGCGTTTGGGGCTCGTTCCCGGGACGCCATTTAGACCTGAGGGGTTAATGCCTGAGCAATTTAGTGGGGTATATGGTAAAGTTGAGTGGAATGGTCGGGTATTACCCGCCCGACTGTTAGCTGTCCATAACAATCCATTACCAAGGTGACATATGAGACTTACAACTAAAGGCCGTTTTGCAGTAACCGCAATGATCGACTTAGCCCTGCGTGAGACGCACGGGCCTGTAACTTTGGCCGGAATTAGCCAAAGACAGAAGATTTCCCTCTCTTATTTAGAGCAACTTTTCGGCAAGTTACGCCGCTTCAATATCGTTGAAAGTACTCGTGGACCTGGTGGTGGTTACACCCTAGCCCGTAAATCCGAGGAAATTAGCGTGGCCGACATTATTGTGGCCGTTGATGAGCCCCTGGACGCAACTCAATGCGGCGGTAAGGGCAACTGTCATACCGACGAAGAAAGCCAAGGTCATTGCATGACTCATGATCTTTGGTCGAACCTGAATGCCAAGATGGTGGAGTACCTGAGTTCCGTGTCATTACGAGACTTGGTACATCAGCAATCTGGACGCGGAATCGTGTTGCAGGATTTGCGCCCCAAGAAAATCAAGACTGACAGTGTTAGGGCAGAAAAGCCAGTACCAGCAGTCGCAGCAAAAAAAGAAGATGCCCCGAAGCGTCCTCTAGTGAATTCTGTTTTTAATTTAGCTCGGCAAAGTTAATCCAAGAGATTCATCTCTTTACCTATAAATCGATAAGCAAAAAATGAACGCACCACAAGACATTCCCCAGCAGTCAATCCCGATGTTTAGTCCTAAGCATTTTCCGGTTTATATGGACTATTCGGCGACTACGCCGATTGACCCGCGCGTGGTAGACAAGATGTTGCCTTACTTGCGTGAGCAGTTTGGTAATGCTGCATCTCGTAGCCATGCCTACGGTTGGGCTGCAGAGGAAGCGGTTGAGTGGGCGCGTTCAGAAGTGGCTCAGTTAGTCCATGCCGACCCAAGAGAGATCGTATTTACTAGCGGCGCGACTGAAAGTATTAATTTAGCGCTTAAGGGTGCGGCGCACTTTTATAAAGATCGTGGCAATCACATCATTACTGTGAAGACAGAGCACAAGGCTACTTTAGATACTTGCCGCGAACTTGAGCGCGAAGGTTTTGAAGTTACTTACTTAGATGTTCTTCCAAATGGTTTGATTGATTTTGCTCAGCTAGAAGCGGCAATGAAGCCGGGCACTATTTTGTTGTCAGTGATGTACGTCAATAATGAGATTGGCGTAATCCAAGATATTCCAGGTATTGGCGAGTTATGCCGCTCACGTGGTGTGATTTTTCATGTGGATGCAGCGCAAGCTACCGGCAAAGTAGAAATTGATTTAGAAAAAACTAAAGTAGATTTAATGAGCTTTTCTGCTCATAAGTCTTATGGCCCTAAAGGTATTGGCGCCTTGTTTGTGCGTCGTAAGCCCCGTATTCGTATTGAGGCACAGATTCATGGTGGCGGTCATGAGCGCGGTATGCGTTCAGGCACCTTAGCCGTTCATCAAATCGTTGGTTTAGGTGAAGCTTTCCGTATCGCACGTCTTGAGATGGCTTCGGGCAATGCTCGTATTCGTGCTTTGCGCGATCGCTTGCTTAATGGTTTGAAGGATATTGAAGAGGTTTACGTCAACGGAGACATGGATCATCGTGTTCCGCATAACCTGAACATCAGCTTTAATTACGTTGAGGGCGAATCGATGTTGATGGCCTTGAAAGACCTAGCGATCTCTTCTGGTTCTGCATGTACTTCAGCATCCTTGGAGCCTTCTTATGTTTTGCGTGCTCTTGGCCGCAATGATGAATTGGCGCATAGCTCAATTCGTTTTACTTTGGGACGCTTTACTACTGAAGAAGAAGTGGATTTCACAATCAAATTAGTAAAAGAGAAGATTGCGAAGTTACGTGAACTTTCACCTTTGTGGGAAATGTTTAAGGATGGTATTGACCTCAGCACCATCCAGTGGGCAGCTCACTAAGAATTATTGAATCAGCATTGAATATATTGAAGCAAGATTAAAGATAAAAGAGATAGCGAGAAAACACCATGGCATATAGCGACAAAGTAATTGATCATTATGAAAATCCCCGCAATGTGGGTTCTTTTGAAAAAGGCGATGACCAAGTAGGTACCGGCATGGTTGGCGCACCTGCGTGTGGTGACGTGATGAAGTTACAGATTCGTGTAAACGATCAGGGTGTGATTGAAGATGCCAAGTTCAAGACCTATGGTTGTGGTTCTGCGATTGCATCATCTTCACTAGTCACTGAGTGGGTTAAAGGTAAAACTTTGGATCAAGCCTTGGAGATTAAGAACTCCTTGATTGCTGAAGAGTTGGCTTTGCCACCAGTAAAAATTCACTGCTCTATCTTGGCTGAAGATGCCATTAAGGCAGCAGTGGCTGATTACAAAGAAAAGCATCCGGCCCTGTAAAGATAAAGAGGCTTTCATCATGGCAATTACCTTAACCGACAAAGCAGCAAAACATGTTCAGCGCAATTTAGATAAGCGCGGAAAAGGTTGCGGCTTACGCTTGGGTGTTCGCACCACTGGTTGCTCGGGCTTAGCCTATCAATTGGAGTACGTGGATGAGGCTGCCCCTGAAGATGCAAAATTTGAATCTAATGGCATCACTATCTTTATTGATCCTAAGAGCTTGGCCTATTTAGATGGCACCGAATTAGACTTTGTACGTGAAGGTTTGAACGAAGGCTTTAAGTTCCAAAACCCGAATGTAAAAGATGAGTGTGGTTGTGGTGAATCCTTCCGCGTCTGACAATTACTTTAATTTCTTTGGTTTAGAGCAGCAATTCAATCTCGATTTGTCTGCACTAGATCAAGCCTATTTGGCGATCCAAAAAGAAGTACATCCTGATCGCCATGCTCGCGGTAGCGATACCGAGCAAAGATTGGCAATGCAAATGGCTACCCTAGCAAATACAGCATTTCAAACTTTGAAAAATCCCATTCAGCGCGGGCTCTATCTTTGCCAACTCCACAAAGTGGATGCGCGTCTTGAGACCAATACGGCCATGCCTGCTGCTTTTCTGATGAAGCAAATGGAATGGCGTGAAAGTCTCGAAGACCAAGATGAGGATCTTGGGGCTCTCGAAGCTCTAGCTGAAGAGGTTGATCAAGCCAAACAAGATATCCTGGTAGAAATTACACAGGCTATTGATAGAGCTAAAAACTATGAGCGCGCAGCTGAGTTACTCAGAGGGCTGCTTTTTATTGATAAGTTTGCGCTAGAGCTAGATGATGCTATCTCAGCTTTGGTATAGCTTTACACTCTAGACCCCATGGCCTTATTACAAATCTCCGAACCTGGTAAATCACTTGCTCCGCATCAGCGTCGGATTGCGGTAGGTATTGATTTAGGTACTACTAACTCCTTAGTCGCAATTGTGCGGGATGCCTTACCTCAAGTTCTCCCTGATTCAGAGGGGCGCGAATTACTCCCTTCAGTGGTGCGTTATCTCCCAAATGGCAGAACTCAAGCGGGTTTCGAGGCTGCCGAAAGTATTGTCTCTGATCCTAAAAACACGATTGTTTCTGTGAAACGTTTCATGGGCCGGGGTATTGTGGATGTAGAGAATATCGAAAGCACTCCTTACGACTTTGTAGACGAGCCCGGGATGTTAAAGATCAAAACAGTGGCGGGTGATAAGAGCCCCATTGAAGTTTCAGCAGAAATTCTGGCACGCTTGCGCCAGTTGGCGGAAGACTCGGTAAATGACGACATCGTTGGTGCGGTGATTACTGTGCCCGCTTATTTTGATGATGCTCAACGTCAAGCAACTAAAGATGCTGCGAAGTTGGCTGGTATTGAAGTTTTACGTCTACTCAATGAGCCTACCGCTGCTGCCATTGCTTACGGTTTGGATAACGCCTCCGAGGGTATCTACGCAGTTTACGATTTAGGTGGCGGCACTTTTGATATCTCCATTTTGCGTATGAGCAGAGGGGTATTTGAGGTGCTCTCTACTGGTGGCGATTCTGCTTTGGGCGGTGATGATTTTGACCATCGTCTCTATTGTTGGGTGATTGAGCAAGCTAAGCTTCCACCACTATCGATTCAGGATCACCGTAAGCTCTTGCTCTCTTGCAAACATGCGAAAGAGCAATTGAGTCATAACCCGTTAGCACGCGTTCATGAAGCCCTTGCAGATGGCACTGTGATTAATGTGGGAGTTAGCCAAGCTCAGTTTTTTGAAATCACCCAAAACTTAATCAATAAGACTTTAGTTGCTGTGAAGAAGGCTTTGCGCGATGCAGGCCTTAAAACTGATGAAGTCAAAGGTGTCGTGATGGTTGGTGGAGCAACTCGCATGCCTCAGGTGCAACGTGCGGTGGGCGAGCTCTTTGGTACCAAACCCTTAAACAATCTCAATCCAGATCAGGTTGTTGCTTTAGGCGCTGCAATGCAAGCTGACTTACTTGCTGGTAATCAAAGCAAGGATGATGAGTGGCTCCTCTTAGATGTCATTCCGCTGTCTCTTGGCATTGAAACCATGGGTGGTTTGGTAGAAAAAATTATTCCTCGCAACACACCTATTCCGGTAGCGCGTGCTCAGGATTTCACAACCTTCAAAGATGGCCAAACCGCTTTAGCGATTCAGGTGGTGCAGGGCGAGAGAGAGTTGGCACAAGACTGCCGCTCCTTAGGCAAGTTTGAATTGCGTGGCATCCCACCAATGGCTGCCGGGGCTGCCCGTATTCGGGTGACCTATCAAGTGGATGCAGATGGATTACTTTCCGTTAGCGCCATGGAGCAGGGTTCAGGTGTGCAAGCCTCAATAGATATTAAGCCATCATATGGTTTGACTGATGCTGAAATTGCCCGCATGCTGCAAGATGGATTTGCCTCGGCCAAAATAGATCTTCTCTCAAGATCTTTGCGTGAAGAGCAAGTGAATGCCCAACGATTACTAGATGCCGTACAAACTGCTTTGGATTCTGATCGTGGATTATTGAACTCTCAAGAGCAGGCTGAGGTTGATCAAGAAATGGCCGTCTTGCAAAAGTTACTTACAGAAGAAGCTGATAGCGCCATTCTCAGAAAAGCAGTCGATCATGCTGCCAAGGCTACCGACGAGTTTGCTCAAAAGCGTATGAATGCCAGTATTAAGAGGGCATTGGCCGGTAAGAATGTTGCAGAAATTTAAGAAAAGAAAATTACCCAAATGACTCAGATCGTCGTTCTACCCCATAGCGAGTATTGCCCTGAAGGTGCGGTGCTTGAAGTGACTCCAGGCACTTCTGTTTGTGAAGCCTTGCTAGAAAACCATATTCCGATTGAGCATGCCTGCGATATGGTCTGCGCTTGTACTACCTGTCACGTGATTGTGAGAGAGGGTTATCAGAGTCTGAATGAGCCTGATGAGAATGAAGAAGATTTGTTAGACCGTGCATGGGGACTCAATCCTCAGTCTCGCTTATCTTGCCAGGCTATTGTGGCGCGCCAGGACTTAGTTATTGAGATACCGAAGTACTCTATCAATCACGCTAAAGAAAACCACTAAATTCAAACCCGGTATTAAACTCTATCATTATTGGAGGATTAACGAGCGTATGAATATTCAATATAAGGCGTGCTACTGCATTAGTGTTATTTCACTTTTGGGCGCTTGCTCAAATAATAGTGATCCCTATCAAAATATCGACTATCCACAGTCCTACACTCAAAGTGGGGGCTATAACAGTTCGCCACAGTTGATTTCATCAGAGCAATTGCAGTCCTTACTCTCTCCGATTGCCTTATACCCGGACTCCTTACTGTCTTTGATGCTGTTGGCATCAACTTATCCACTAGAGGTGGCTGAAGCCTATAACTGGCGTAACAGCAATTCCAGTCTAAATGGCACTGCATTGCAAGATGCCCTCAAAGCACAATCATGGAACGATAGTGTGAAGTCACTGATCGCATTCCCGCAAGCATTCAATATGATGGGTAGTAAGTTGCAGTGGACCCAAAATTTGGGTAATGCCTACAAGCTACAACCTGCAGATACGATGAAGGCGGTGCAGGTTTTACGCAAACGCGCCGTTCAAGCTGGAACTCTCAAGTCAAATCAGCAAATTACAGTCAGTACTGATGCTAACTCGAACGTATTAATTGGTCCCGCCAATACTCAAGTGGTCTACGTGCCGAGCTATAACCCCACGGTTGTTTATGGAGCGTGGCCTTATCCAGACTACCCGCCATATCCTGCTTATAACCCCGCCTGGGGAATGATGTCTTTTGGACTTGGGATGGCAGTAGGTGGTGCATTTTGGTCCACGCCTAGTTGGTCTGACGGCACGATTAATGTGAATAATACAAACTCTCCTGGAAGAACGAATAGGGGGCTGATTGGCCCTAGTAGCATTCAGAACCAACAGCGACTTCTGAATGATTGGAAAAATAATGCTAGCCCGCAAGATCGACAAGCCGCAAGAGCGGCGGGGCAGCGCGCAGATAGCGCCTTTCAGAAAAATGCTACGCCACAAGAGCGCGCTCAAGCTGACCGCCTAAATCAAGAGGCAAGAAATGATTACCAGCAAGATCGTAGTAATCCAAATACCAATCGTGAGGCAGTCCAAGAAAATGCGATGCGAGAGCAAGCGCGTGCTGATCGAATGAATGATGATCGATTTGGTGGTCGCGGCGGTTTTGGCGGTGGTCGTATGGGTGGATTTAGGCGCTAATCTATAAAGAAGACACTATGAAACTATTCCGGATAATCCCACTTATCATTGGTGCAGTCTTGCTGTCGCAGGCAAATGCTTTTGCTCAGTCTGATCTGCCTAAAAATGATGCCTCCACTGCTGCATTGGTTGAGCTATGCAAAAACCTCAACGATACAGATGCTCAGAACTTTTGCTTTGGCTTTGGTGAGGGTGTTTATCAGACTTACCTTGCTAACCGAAATGCAAAACAAAAGCCGAGCATTTGCTTCTCATCGGAAGCTGGCACAAGAGAAGTCATTCTTCAGGAGTTCTTGGCTTGGAACCAAAGTAATCCCCAATTTAATCAGGAGCGCGCAGCTAAGACGCTGGTCCGCTTCTTTGAAGCAAGGTATCCCTGCAAATAGCAGGCACTTGGGTAGTATTAGCTATTGCACCAATCTGAGGCATTGTGCACATTAAGTAAGCAATTCCTTGTCGGGGGAGGCTATTGATGGAATACGATGAAGTTGTTGTTCATTCTTAGGTAGTGCCTCCATAGATTTATTTCAAACCACCCTACGGGGTGGTTTTTCTTTTTGCAATCACTTCATCTAAGAAGTATTTCTTAATCTCTTGAGTAATATTTTCACGAGAATGCTTACGTTTTTCTAGTAAGCCCACTTTTCGGTAAATTGTTTTTCCAGGTAATTGAGATATCTTTAATTGGCGATCGTTTTCCCAAGAAACGTTGGCTAGCTTGGGAACAATTGAATATCCAAGCCCTTGTCTTACAAGCTCAATGATTGCCTCTACAGAATTGAGCTCCATACCTTCTTTAATGTTGAGCTTATTTGCTCGAATGGTTTGATCTACGAGATGGCCAGTCCAAGTATTTCGTTCAAAACGGATAAACGGAAATTCATCGGCCAACTGCTTCGGCGTTAACCCTTTCTTATTTTTAACTGCTGGATGGATGACAATCATAGGCTCTGTATATAGCTCGGTCCATTGAACATTTTGGGGTAATGCATAGGGTGACTCAGTCACTATTGCTGCATCTAGGTTGCCTTCGATTACTTGCTCTAGAAAGTTGCTAGAAAGGCCTGCAATGAGTTTAATTTCAAGCTCTGGGTAGTTCTGCTTGAGCTCATTTAATGTATTTCCAAAAGCGCCCATTAAAGTGGAGACTAGTGCGCCTAGAACAATGGTGCCACTGAGTTCAGATTTAAAGTCTGATCCTAGAGCCTCATAGCGCGCAATGATCTCTTGAATGGGTTCGACCAACGATCTTCCATGATGATTAAGCGTCATAGATCGTTTGGTTCTATCAAATAGCTCTACACCAATATCTGCTTCTAGCTGTTGCAATTGCTGTCCTGCGGCGGCAGCCGTAAGACCTATTTCACGTGCAGCGGCTGCCACGCTCTTGTGCCTGGAAATAGCTAGAAAGTTCTTGAGCACTCGGATGCTGGACATAGGTTTTAATATAAAGTATTAATTTATCTCGTAGAAAATTATATTCGATTTATTTTTTACTATCTATCTATATAATTAGCCCATGTCTAATTCAGATCTCAAAGTCAAAGTATGGCGCGGTGCTCAAGAGGGTGAGTTTGTTGAGTATTTGGTGCCTCGCAATCCAAATCAAACGGTATTGGATGTCGTTACCTTTATTCAGCGTAAGCTAGACCCAACCCTCAGCTACCGATTTGCTTGTCGGGTGGGTATGTGTGGTTCTTGCGCCATGACAGTGAACGGCGTTGCTCGCTGGACATGTCGTACTCACGTTTCCCAGATTGTTGAAGGGGACTCCCTGGAGATTGCCCCCTTGAATAATCTACCAGTCATTAAAGACCTTGCTACTGATATGCGAGAGTTCTTTAATAAGTGGAAGGGTGCGGTTGGTTTCTTCAAGGGGGATAAAACCCGTCATGATGATTTTGCAAGAGTAGAGCCGCAGTCACCTGAACGTCAATTAGCCAATGCTGGTATCGAATGCATCGGTTGTGGAGTGTGCTATTCCTCTTGTGAAGTTGTGCAGAGCCGCCCTAACTACCTCGGTCCAGCCGCCTTGAATCGTGCCTGGACCTTAACGAATGATGTGCGTGATGTACAGCAATTAGATCGCCTACGTGCCGTTGCTGGTGATGAAGGTTGCCATGCATGTCATACGCAGGGATCCTGTACAGAGCGTTGCCCTAAGAAACTTGAACCTACGGCTAGTATTGCCGGATTGAAAAAGTTAGTAGCAAGAGCTGCTGTACGAGGAAGCAAGTGGGGCAAGTTATGAGTCAAGCCGTGATGCAGGCAAAGCTTTGGTATGCCCAGAGAATCAGCGCCATGGTTTTGGGTCTTTGCGTCAGCATCCATCTTGTCATTATTTTCTATGCAATACGTGGCGGCTTAACTGCTGAGGAGATTCTGGGGCGCACTCAAGGTAATATTGCCTTTGCTATTTTTTATGAGATTTTTGTTTTAGCCTGTTTTGTACATGCGCCTATTGGCTTGGCTAATATTCTCGAAGAAACGTTTTCTAAGGGATTTATTTCTAAAGCCCTATCTTCGCTGCTAGCGGTTCTCATACTCGTCTTAGGGACTACAGCAGTGATTGGTGTCTTTACCGGGGGTGCGTTATGAGCTCAAGACCAAAGCTCGATTTACGCGCAAAGTCTCACCTCTCTTACTTTGCATATGCATGCCATAGATTCTCCGGGCTGCTACTGGCTTGCTTCATTCCCTTACATTTCTTAATGCTTTCGCAGTCTTTACGTGGCGCTACTGGGTTTGAGCGCTCCTTAGGCTTAACGGACTTTTGGGTTTTTAAATTCGGCGAGTGGGCGCTGGTTATTTTATTGGCGGTCCATTTGGTGGGCGGAATTCGACTCATCATGATTGAATTTGGCCCATGGCGCGGATTGCGTAAGGCTTGGACCCAAGTAGCTATTTTGTTTGGTATTGCTTGCGGCCTTCTATTTTTGTATTTAGCAAACTGATTGGATAATTTATGCAGCTACAAATGAAAGCAGTTGAGGAGGCTTGCAAGGAGCTCTATATTCGTGCTTTAAAGGTGCTGCCAGATGATGTTAAAGCTGGTATTGAGCGCTTAAATCAAGGCGAATCAGATGCACGCGCTCAAGTGGTTCTCAAAACCATGATCACCAACATTGCTGTTGCCGAGCGTGAGGACAATCTACTTTGCCAAGATACTGGTTTACCAATTTATAAGGTCAAGATTGGCCGTAATGTGCAGCTAGATGGCATGGAGCTCAAGGCGGCGATTCGTAAAGGTTGCGAGCGTGCAACTACTGAATACCCATTGAGATCTTCTGTAGTGCATCCGATCACGCGCAAGAATAATCACACATCCTGCGGTATTGATATGCCAGCAATCAGCATCGATTTTTGTGATGATGATGAGATGATTGAAATCGAGATGGTTCCAAAAGGAAGCGGTTCAGAAAACAATTCTTTTTTGAAGATGGCCATTCCTGCTGATGGAATTAATGGCGTTAAAGCCTTTGTTATTGATAGCGTTGTTTCTGCGGGAGGCAAGACTTGTCCGCCAACCATCGTCGGTGTTGGTATCGGTGGCACCTCTGAGCAATGTGTCGCAATGGCTAAGCGTGCTGCTACAAGAGCATTGGGTAGCGTATGTAGCGATGAAGAAGGCGCCAAGTTAGAGCAAGAATTAACTGCTGCCGTGAACAAATTAGGCATTGGTCCTCAAGGCTTGGGTGGTGATGGCACAGCGTTTGCCGTGCATATAGAGCTTGCCCATACTCATATCACCTTAAATCCAGTAGCTGTCAATATGCAGTGCCACTCAGCTCGTAGAGCGCGAGCAACCTTCACGCCTGATGGTGTGACTTACGGATTTTAGGAATTAAGATGGCCCACTATAACCTTCCAACTCCTGTTAGCGAATCGGATATTCGAAAGCTGCGTATTAATGACACCGTGACTCTACAAAATACCTTATTTGGTATTCGAGATGCCACGCAGATTCACTTGTTTGATAAGGGTCGAAAAACTCGCTTTGATCTCCATGGTCATGCAGTAATTCATACGGCTCCTAATGTGCGCAAGGTGGCGGTGAGTGAGGAATTCCCAGCTGGATATCAAGCAATCTGTATTGGCACAACCACATCAGATCGCATGGAGCGTTTTACGCGTCCACTGATGACCGAGAATGGCGTGCGAATGATTGTAGGTAAGGGCGGTATGCGCGAAGAATCTGCGGCAGCTTTTCAGGAAATTGGTGGCGTGTATCTTGCAATTATCGGAGGTACAGCAGCACTAGAGACAACGTGGATTGAGCAAATTGAAGATGTGGATATGGACGATCTCAATCCAGAGTCTCTTTGGCGTTTCAAGATTAAAGACTTTGGACCTTTGCTAGTAGCGATGGATAGTCATGGCGGTAGTATTTATCAAGAAGTAAAAAGTGACGTTGCACGTAACAAAGAGGCTGTACTAAAGAGCTTAGGAATTTCCTCATGAATATCACTACTCTTGAGACAGACATTCTCATTCTAGGTTCTGGCGGTGCAGGGCTTTTTGCAGCTCTACACGCCCACCAAACTAATCCAAATCTGCACATCACCATTGCCGTAAAAGGATTGCTGGGTAAATGTGGTTGTACTCGCATGGTGCAAGGTGGTTATAACGTGGCGCTGGCAGAGGGCGACTCTGTTGAACGTCATTTTATGGACACAATCGAAGGTGGTAAATGGTTGTCGGACCAAGAGTTGGCATGGACATTGGTAAATAAGTCGGTTGAACGTATTCGTGAGCTTGAGAATGAGCTCGGCTGTTTCTTTGATCGCAATCCAGATGGCACAGTTCATCAAAAAGCATTTGCGGGGCAAACTTTTGACCGGACAGTTCACAAGGGCGATTTAACTGGAATTGAAATTATCAGTCGACTGGCTGAGCAAGTATGGGCAAGAGGAATTCATCGACTTGAGGAGCATAGGGCAGTCGAGTTAATTCATAGTGCTGATGGAAAGTCTCTCGCTGGTGTATTGATGCTCGATATGACGACTGGTCAATTCACCCTAGTGCGAGCAAAGGCAGTTCTGCTGGCTACCGGTGGTGGACCTACCATGTACAAGTACCACACACCATCGGGTGATAAGAGCTGTGATGGCTTGGCTATGGCACTTCGTGCAGGTCTTACTCTGCGCGATATGGAGATGGTGCAATTTCATCCTACCGGCTTACTGGCGGGACCTGGCACTAGGATGACGGGAACCGTACTTGAGGAAGGATTACGTGGCGCAGGCGGATATTTGCTCAATGGCAATAAAGAACGCTTCATGGGTAACTACGATCCGCGCAATGAACGGGCTACTCGGGATATCGTTTCGCGATCGATTAATTCTGAAATTCGTGCAGGTAGATCTACACCAAACGGCGGTGTCTATATTCAGATGAGTCACTTAGGTCCTGATAATGTGCGCAAGCTATTTAAAGGCATGGTCGAGCGTTGTGCGGACAGCGGTTTTGATTTGGCCGGAGATCTCGTAGAGGTCGTTCCAACTGCGCATTACATGATGGGCGGATTAATTTTCAAGGCGGATTGCAGTACCGAGTTACCAGGTTTATTTGCAGCAGGTGAAGATACTGGAGGGGTGCACGGAGCAAATCGCCTGGGTGGCAATGGTGTAGCTAATTCAACTGTATTTGGCGGCATTGCCGGTGAAGAGATGGCAAATTGGGTTGTGTCCCAGAGTCTGCAAGAGTGCAATATGGAAGAGGTACTTGCTAGCATCAAGGCGCATGAGGCCCCATTGGAGAGACCGGCTGGCGATATTGAATCGATTCGTGATGCCCTAGCAGAATGTATGTGGGATGACGTGGGCATTTCCAGAACAAGAGAAAGCTTGTTACGTGCTCGCGTGAAGCTCGATCAACTAGATCAGCAGCTGCACCAAATAGGGGTTGGCGACATCCAGAGGGAGTACAGCATTACTTGGCAAGATTGGATGAATTTAAGTAACCTGATCTTAGTGAGCAAGTCGGTAGCAGATGCTGCTCTTGCCCGAGAAAACTCAAGAGGAGCGCATTATCGTGAAGATTTTCCGCAGCCCGGCTCTTTGGAGGAGTCTTACTTTACCGCTGTCCATCTGGGTATAGAAGGATTAGAAATTAAAAACAGGCCAGTTCAATTTACGATGGTGAAGCCTGGCGAGACTATTTTGGTAGAGGCTTAATATTTTTGAATTGATTGAGCCGGCCTCATTTGCGCTATCAGCTTTAATAGTTCTTTGTGGATTCTTCATCTTTGGAGTTTCAGGATTTGGCTCGTCAATAGTAGCCGTCCCTTTGCTGGTACAGATATACCCCCTCAAGGTTGTAGTTCCCATGATGGTCATCATTGATATCTGCGCTTCGCTTTACATCGGTAGAAAGTCATCCAGCGATGCAAATATCCAAGAATTGAAATGGCTATTTCCTTTTAGCTTAGTCGGAATGGTCTTGGGTATCTTTTTATTGGTAAAGGCACCAAGCGAACCCTTGCTACTGATTCTTGGGATATTTGCAGCTGTTAACGGCGTGCGTGTTTTGGTTCAAAGAAATGTTGATTCTCGGGATCCAATTAACAGATGGTGGGCAGTGCCATTTGGATTCTTTGGCGGTGTATTTACAGCTCTTTTTGCAACTGGTGGACCAGTGTATGTCTCTTACCTTGGCTTAAGAATTAATAATCCCAAAGTGCTTCGTGCAACTATGGCATTCGCTATTTTTATGCTGACATTTTTGCGGCTCACCTTAATGTTGGTCACGGGACTCATCTTGAGCTGGGAGGTAATCGGCCTCGCGGTTTGCTTAATGCCTGTCACTTTCTTGGGGATATGGACAGGCTCACATGTTCACACGAAGCTAAGCAACACTTCCATGCGCATCGCCTATGGGTCGATATTAGTATTTGCGGGTTCAATGTTATTGTTTAGACAGCTAACGTAAAATATTTTTCAGGGAATATAAAAAGCGAGGATAAATCCTCGCTTTTTATATTCCGCTAGTAATTCTTACTGGGTGCTAATGTTGCGACCCTTAATTACTTTTTCCCAGTTAACTAACTCAGCTTTAATCTGAGCATCAAAGTCTTTCTGAGAATTCACAACCGGGGTTAAGCCATTAAGCTCCAAGCTCTTTTGCATGGCATCTGACTTCACCGCTTTCACAGTGGCATCATAGATTTTGTCCGTAATGACCTTAGGAGTGTTGGCCGGTGCCACTAAACCAAACCAACCAGTGCTTTCAAATCCGGGGATTCCGCTTTCGGCAACTGTTGGAACATCGGGAAGTTGCTTGACACGTTTAGCGCTAGTTACAGCAAGCGGCTTAATCTGACCAGCTTTGGCAAAACCTGTTGCGGCAGTGAGGTTGCCAACCATAAAGTCGATTTGCCCAGACACTAAGTCATTGATGGCAGCAGATTCACCCTTATATGGAACATGAGTCGCCGGAATGTTGGCAGAGTAGGTTAGGTTTTCAGCGGCCATATGAACTTGGCTTCCAATGCCTGCAGAGCCAAAATTCAGATCCTTAGTTTTTGCATAGGTAATAAATTCATTTAAATTCTTGACTGGGATTTTGCTGCTGACAGATAGCAACATGGGGCCGCTAGCAACATTAGTAATGTTCACAAAATCTTTGCTGTAATTTACTGGCAATCTTTTATATAAACTGGGATTCACGGTAAGCATACTGCCTGAGGCGAGCATGATGGTATAGCCATCTGCTGGTGCTTGCGCTACAAATTCAGCAGCGATATTGCCACCAGCACCGCCTTTATTTTCAACAATGACGTTTTGTCCTAAATCTTTTGTTAACTGCTGAGCTAAGAGTCGGCCAAGAATATCGGTGGTGCCGCCGGCTGCAAAAGGAATGATTAATTTAATCGGCTTTGTTGGCCAGGATTGTGCTGTTGCTAATTGGGGGAATGCAAGAGTCAGCGCTCCTGCAAGTAAAACTAAACGTCTGCTTATCTTCAATTTTTGAATCTTCAACATCGGTGACCTCCAGTGGTAATTTGATCTTTATATCTTAGCTATTTCGCTATGAAAAAAATATACTCAACTGCTATTTAATAGTTATATGCTTATTCATTACTTCTGTCTCCTCCATTCCTCCTGCAGTGCTTCAAGATACTTTCTGCGCTGCACCACGAATTGGGTATTGCAAGATATCTAAATCATCTATATGATTCAGATATGTCAGTTATTTTGTTCCCTAAAGCTAGATCTAGTCAAGCCCTGAAAACCCTGTATTTAGGCGACTTCATTCATGGGGAGCATTCATGAATCTGAGCTATCCAGAGATTCTTGAGCTAGCAAACAAAGGCCTTCAGGCTGCCGGTATCAATTCAAAGGCGGCTTATGAGACTGCACAGTTTCTGGCACTGGCGGAGTTGGATGGGTTGGCTTCGCATGGCTTGGCGAGAGTTCCCCAATATGCTGCACATGCAAAAAATGGCCGAATTGAGCTAGATCCTAAGTTAAGGGTTCGGCCATTTAAAACGGCAGCTGCTTTGGTCGATGCGCGTGATGGCCTAGCTTTTCCTGCACTACGGTTTGCAACTGACCTGTCGGTGAGTCTAGCTTCAAAAAATGGTCTTGGTTTAGTGGCTGTGACTAATAGCCATCATTTTGGTGTTGCGGGGCATTATGTTGAAGCTGCGGCACGAGCAGGTTACGTCTCCTTGTTGTTTGGAAATACTCCAGCTGCTATGCCAATGGTTGGTGGTAGCAGAGCCATCTTTGGAACTAATCCCCTAGCTGCGGCTTTCCCTACCCCTGGCGGCGATCCTTTAGTTATAGACATGTCACTTTCCGCAGTAGCCCGCGGAAAGCTATTGGTTGCAGCAAAAAATGGTCAAGCCATTCCAGAAGGCTGGGCATTGACTGCAGATGGTAAGCCGACTACTGATCCGCAAGAGGGCTTGAAGGGCTTAATGCTTCCTTTGGGTGGCGATAAAGGAGCCTTGCTTGCCCTCATTGTTGAATTGCTAGTAGTTGGACTTTCAGGTAGTCGCTTTTCTTATGAGGCGGATTCCTTTTTTGATCCTAAAGGTAATCGCCCGCGTATTGGACAGTTGATATTAACGATTGATCCTGGTTTGGCGGGCGCATCTATTTTCGCTAGCCGTATTCAGGATTTCTTGCAGGTTTTAAGTGCCGATGCTGGTACCCGTCTTCCTGGACAACGTCGTTTTCAGCAGCGCGCTACAGGATTGAGTGATGGCGTCACAGTTTCAGATGTGGTTGTGGAAGAAATTCAGACTGGCATTCGCCAGTCATGGACTGAGTAGTTTTTTATAAACGAGATTATTGAGGAGATAGTAATGATCCACTTTGTCGTGCATGAGCCAGCAGATGGCGTAGGTGTAGTAGTAGTCGAGGATGTAAAGGCTGGAACAGACCTAATTGGTTGGGTTATGGATGGTGACCTTACTCTAAATATCAAGTCTGAAAGTGACATTCCTATTGGTCACAAAATTTCATTGAACGATTTCAAGCCAGGTGACACGGTAATGAAATACGGCGTTGATATTGGCAAGGTAGTAGCCCCAATCAAAAAGGGCGAGCATCTTCACGTCCAAAACGTAAAAACTAAGCGCTGGTAATCCGGTACCTGACCTACCTATTCATTGAGAGAGATATAAAAAATGACTAATTTGAAAGACGCGACCTTTTTAGGTTATCGCCGTGAAAACGGCCGCATGGGTATTCGTAATCACGTATTGATTTTGCCTTTGGATGACTTATCCAATGCAGCCTGTGAAGCAGTAGCCAATAACATCAAAGGAACGATGGCAATCCCTCACTCCTATGGTCGTTTACAGTTCGGAGCTGACTTGGATTTACACTTTCGCACCTTAATTGGTACAGGTTCTAATCCGAACGTTGCTGCTGTAGTGGTAATCGGTATTGAGCCGCAATGGACAAAAATTATCGTTGATGGCATCAAGGCATCAGGCAAGCCAGTTGAGGGATTCTGGATCGAAGGTAATGGCGACACAGCAACCATTGCTTCCGCTAGTAAAGCTGCCTACAACATGATGAAGCATGCATCTAAGCAAAAACGTGTTTCTGCTCCATTATCTGAGCTATGGGTTTCTACCAAATGCGGTGAATCCGATACGACTTCTGGATGTGGTGCAAACCCAACCGTGGGTGATGCTTTTGATAAGTTATATGAAATTGGCTCCACCATGGTGTTTGGTGAAACTACTGAGTTAACTGGTGGCGAGCATTTAGTTGAAGCGCGTTGCCGTACTCCTGAAGTGAAGAAAAAGTTCCGCGAGATGTTTGATCGCTACCAGGATGTGATTGAGCGTCATAAGACGAGTGATCTCTCTGACTCTCAGCCAACCAAAGGCAATATTGCAGGTGGTTTAACAACCATTGAAGAGAAGGCTTTGGGTAATATCCAGAAAATTGGTAAGAAATGTATTGTGGATAGCGTGCTGGATAAAGGTGAGGAGCCGAAGATTCCTGGTTTGCATTTTATGGACTCATCATCAGCTGCTGCTGAAATGGTCACCTTGTGTGCAGCCGCCGGCTTCACTGCGCATTTCTTCCCAACGGGTCAGGGTAATGTGATCGGTAATGCAATTCTTCCAGTCATTAAGATTTGCGCTAATCCAAAGACTGTCCGCACGATGGGTGAGCATATCGACGTTGATGTGTCTGGCTTATTGCGTCGCGAAGAGAATATGGATGAAGCAGGAAACAAGTTGTTAGATTGCTTGAAGCGTACGGCTGATGGTGAATTGACTGCTTCTGAAATTCTCGGTCACCGTGAGTTCGTATTGACTCGTTTATACGAATCAGCATAAGACTGCAGCATGAGAAACCTGACCGCTTACGAGGAAGTTAAGCAAAAGATCACCGAGGATCTGGTCAGGGGTCGATATCCTATGGGGCAGGCATTGCCTGCCGAAAAGGATTTGTCAAAAGAGTTAGATGTATCTATAGGTACCCTGCGCAAAGCGGTGGACGAGTTGGTTGCGGAAGGTATCGTAGTTCGACGCCAAGGCAGGGGAACCTATGTTGTTGAGCATGATCTCAAAAGACTTTTGTATTATTTTTTTCACATTGTTAAACACGATGCTGAGAAAAAGGTTTACCCCAAAGTTGAATTAGTCTCCCTAATTAGCGCTACTGCCAATAAGGAAGAGGCGAGTAAGTTAGGGATAAAAGAGGGTGCACCCGTTTGGAGAATTACCAATCGCCTGTCATTGGAAGATCAGTGCGTCATGATCGATCAGATCACCTTGGATAAGCAGAGGTTTAAAAATTTAACCCGTGCAGACTTTATTGAACGTAAAGGTAGTATTTATCAGATGTATCAAATGGAATACGGCCAAACTGTTGTGCGAAGTAGCGAGCGTTTGCGTGCCGGCCTAGCAGGCAAACAGCACGCTGAATGGCTAGGATTAAATCCGGAGTCTCCCGTACTAGTTATTCGAAGAGTGGCGCTGGGCATTCAGGATGAGCCTCTAGAGTGGCGTGTTTCTACTTTAAATACTACTCAACATGAGTATTTCAGTGAGTTGGTAGCTTAGTTTGATGTTGACCACCATTCGGAAAAATACTCCAGGACTTTTGGTTTGCCTACTCATTGCCATGTCCACCAGTTTTCTTTCTGAGAACTATGGTGGCCCCCAGTTGTTGTACGCATTACTGATTGGTTTGTCGCTCCATTTTTTATATCTCAATGAGGCAGTAAAGTCAGGAATTGATTTTTGCGCCAAAACGGTTCTCCGTTTGGGTGTGGCATTTCTAGGTATTCGGATTACATTTGCTGATATTGGCGCAATTGGTTTGAATACCGGATTAATGGTGATGTTTGCAGTTGCTGCCACGGTAGCCTTGGGATTCTTCTTGGCCAAACTCTTAAAGCTGTCCCCAGATTTTGGATTGATTGCGGGTGGATCCGTTGGTATTTGCGGAGCTTCAGCAGCTTTAGCGGTAGCTTCAGTTCTGCCAAAAACAAAAGAGAATGAGCGATTTACTCTCCTGGTAGTAGTTGGGGTAACCGTCCTCTCCACTATAGCCATGGTGGTATACCCTTTCGCCTTGCAGTTGCTCGATATCACCGCTTTACCTGCTGGCATCTTTCTGGGGGCTACCATTCATGATGTGGCGCAGGTAGTTGCTGCGGGCATGTTGTTTGGCCCTGAGGCGGGGGATGTAGCGACTGTTGTGAAGCTTTTCCGCGTCGCTCTTCTGTTGCCTGTCGTTTTATTTATCTCTATTTTCTTTGGTGCTGAAAAATCATCTCAACATTTAGGATGGGGAAGTCTACGCCTGATACCGATATTCTTATTGGGGTTTGTGGCGCTATCAGTCGTTGCATCTATGCAGATTTTGCCAAGCTCAGTTACCCAATCTATTGGTGAAATGTCCCGTTGGATGTTGGTAATTGCTATTGGCGCGGCTGGACTGAAAACCAACTTTCAGGAGTTGGCCAAATTAGGTTGGCAACCCGTAGTCATGTTGGTTGTTGAAACTGTATTTATTGCTGTAATCGGATTAATCTTTATTAGCAGCTCTTTGTAAGAAAGATTTTTAACTGTAAGAGTCCTCAAACTCTTCCATCTTGATAGTGGTCATCAAGAACAGAATTCTGCGTTGGAAGTTTTTTCGTTCAGCCACATTCTCATGTGGCAAGCGATCATGTTCACGCAATAACTGCGTAATAATCGGGTTGTAGTGCTCTCGGACAGGGGACATCTCAATTCCTTGGTAAATTTCTTATGAGAACTAATTTACCAAGTTGTCTATATATCCACAAGAAACATATAGCGATAACTTAATTACTTTTGGGTATATAGGCTTTTTACTTTTCTACGAATGCGCGCTCAAATACATAGTCACCCAATTGACCAAGGCTAGGAGATACCTTGAAGCCCTTGGAGTCTAGCATTTCAGCGGTTTCTTTTAGCATGGATGGGCTACCGCAGATCATGGCGCGATCGACTGCTGGATCTAATGGGGGTAAGCCAATATCTTTAAATAGTTGGCCTGACTCAATCGCGGTAGTTAATCGACCAGTGTGTTTAAAAGCCTCGCGCGTCACCGTTGGGTAGTAGATTAATTTCTCGCGAATGATTTCACCAATATATTCGTCTTGAGTGAGCTCATCTTTAATGTAATCACCGTAGGCCAGCTCGCTTACCAAACGAACACCATGAATTAAGACTACTTTCTCAAATTTCTCATAAGTATCCGGATCACGAATAATGCTCATGAAAGGCGCCAATCCCGTCCCGGTGCTAAATAAGTAGAGGTGTTTTCCTGGGTTCAAGTCATCTATGACTAGGGTGCCCACGGATTTCTCGCTCACCAAAACGGGGTCGCCTACCTGAATCTTCTGAAGACGAGAGGTGAGGGGGCCATCTTGAACTTTGATGCTTAAAAACTCTAGATGCTCTTCATAGTTAGGGCTTGCAACACTGTAGGCGCGAACTAATGGCTTGCCTTCAACTTCTAAACCAATCATCAAGAAATGGCCGCTACGGAAGCGTAAACCTTTGTTTCTGGTGGTTGTAAAGCTAAACAGGGTGTCATTCCAGTGATGAACAGTGAGGACGGTTTCAGTGTTGTAGGCAGCCATAAATACGAATTATTAAGGTATAAAACCTAATTATCCTCATTCTAGGGATGGTTCTATAGATAAAAAAGTATTTAAGCTTATAAAAAGGGATTCTTTTACTTATGTAGGCTAGCCCCCTATGATTCTTTTATGCCTAATCGAGAGAATCCTATGTCTGCTAAGCCCAAAGTCCAAAAGCCCTTATTTTTAACCATCATCCAGATATTTTTGGGTTTGGCTCTACTGAGCTTATCCACCCACCTGGCCCTGGATAGCGCCCAGTATCTCAATGCCCTTAATCAGAGTGGCCTAAATCAATATCATGCTTTTGGAGTGCTAGTTTGCCTCAGCTTTATTTCAGGGGTTTTCCTGATTGCACAACATGTGTTGACCCAAGATGAGGCTAGCATTGATGAGCACTTTAATAAGGCATTAACGTACTAATTCAAGCTAGACTGTGGTCTTATCTTCATAAGGCCACGCCATGACTTCATCGCCACATCAATCGATCTTTGAAAGAGGTGCATGGTATGTGGTGGTACAGGGAATTCTGATTGGCCTGATCTTATTCGGCCCTCAAGGCTCTCTTTTAATCAGATCCGAACCCCTTGCTTCCATTCTCCAGTCTTGTGGCATTGCGATTGGCTTGCTAGCCACTTTAATCATGGTAATCGCCGTGATTAATCTCGGTAAAAATCTCACCCCTCTACCTTGCCCAAAAGACAATGCCATTCTGATTCAAAATGGCTTATATCAATTTGTAAGGCACCCGATCTACTTTGGGGTGCTCTTAGCAGCAATTGCTTGGCTACTCATCTTCCCCGGCATTTATATCTTGATCTATGCGATTGGCCTATTTTTCTTATTTGATATCAAAGCAAGGCGGGAGGAAG
Organism: Polynucleobacter duraquae; assembly: GCF_000973625.1. Lineage (NCBI taxonomy): Bacteria > Pseudomonadati > Pseudomonadota > Betaproteobacteria > Burkholderiales > Burkholderiaceae > Polynucleobacter > Polynucleobacter duraquae. The sequence goes on along the minus strand of NZ_CP007501.1, from coordinate 1,404,657 downwards.
TCTGGTTGGTAGAGCGTTTTCCAGATTATCGAGACTACCAGCGTAGAGTCAAAAAGTTAATTCCTGCTATCTATTAAGATAGCGTTTTAAGTTATTGGAGTTTTTATGAGTAGCGATCCTTCCGTAAGACTAGTTCAGCAAGCTGATTACCAATTTGCTATTTATTACAACGAAGAGCGTGATCCTGTTTATGGCGATGAGCCACCACCCCTGGGAAAATCACAAGGCGCTACGCCATCACAGTTCTTATTGGCGGGTGTGGCGAATTGCCTGTCTGATTCGCTGCTCTTTGCGCTCAGAAAGTTTAAGCAAAATCCTGAGCCAATCGAAACGAAGGCCAATTGTGAAATAGGTAGAAACGCAGAAAACCGTTTACGCATATTGGCCATCAATGTAGAGATTCGGATTGGTGTTCCAGGAAATACTCTGGAGAACCTCGAGCGTGTATTAGCGCAGTTTCAGGACTTCTGTACTGTATCTTCTAGTGTGAGTCTTGGTATTCCGGTGAATGTGACTGTCATTGATAGCGAGAGCACGAAGTTATATCCAGCTATTTAACCATTCCTGATGTAGTCGAAAAAAAGCCGCAGAGTTTGCATTCTGCGGCTTTTGATTTACGGAGAAGATGTTCTAACTACTTACTCTTCTTCGCGACGCAGATGCGGGAACAAAATCACATCACGAATATTGGGTACGTCAGTTAGCAACATGACTAAGCGGTCAATGCCAATACCGCAACCACCAGTCGGGGGCATGCCATATTCCAGTGCACGAATGAAGTCATGGTCAAAGTACATTGCCTCTTCATCACCTGCTTCTTTTTGCTCTACTTGCTTACGGAAGCGATTGGCTTGATCTTCAGCATCATTCAACTCAGAGAAGCCGTTGGCGATTTCACGGCCGGTAATGAATAGCTCAAAGCGTTCGGTAATGCCAGGGCGGGTATCGGATTCACGGGCAAGAGGACTTACTTCGATTGGGTAATCGATGATGTAAGTTGGTTCCCAAAGATGTGACTCAGCCACTAATTCAAACAGAGCGAGTTGAAGGGCGCCGATACCGGCGCTCTTGAGGGTAGGAGAGTCTGGATTCTCACCACCTTTTTTCAATTCAGCGCGAATGAATGCAGCATCTTCTAATTGAGCTGCTTCATAGATCTTGTTAGATTGGCCACAATATTTCAGGATGGCTTCAGTAATTGTTAAGCACTGAAAAGGTTTACTGAGATCAAGTTCACGACCTTGGTGGGTTAGAACAGCAGTACCTTGCGCATCCATTGCAGCAGAGCGAATTAAGCCTTCCGTGAAATCCATTAACCAGCGGTAATCGGTATAGGCTGCATAGAATTCCATCATCGTAAATTCTGGATTATGACGTGGGCTAACACCCTCATTACGGAAGTTACGATTGATTTCAAACACACGCTCAAAGCCGCCAACCACAAGGCGCTTCAAGTACAGCTCTGGCGCAATACGCAAGAACATCTGCATATCCAAGGCATTGTGGTGCGTAATGAAGGGCTTTGCAGTTGCGCCACCAGGAATCGGATGAAGCATGGGTGTTTCAACTTCCATGAAGTCTGCATCGAGCATATGGCGACGCAAAGAAGCAATCGTATTGCTACGAGCCCTGAAGGTATTGCGACTTTCTGGATTGACGATCAAGTCAACGTAACGTTGACGGTACTTGGTTTCTAGGTCTGATAGACCATGAAACTTATCTGGCAGAGGACGTAAAGACTTGCTCAGCAGGCGCAGCTTGCTGCATTCAACGGAGAGCTCGCCTTTATTGGTCTTGAATAAATTACCTTCAGCGGAGATAAAGTCTCCCATATCCCAGTGCTTGAATGCACCATGAATATCAGCACCGCTAATTTCATCATTAATGTAGAACTGAATCTGGCCACTACGATCTTGAATGGTGGCAAAGCTGGCTTTACCCATCACCCGCTTGAGTACCATGCGGCCAGCCACTTTGACATGCACTTTCTTAGCGGCCAATTCCTCTTTAGTGAGGCTGTCATAGTGAGTATGAAGATCTGCTGCTAAGTGGGTTGGTACGAAGTCGTTTGGAAACGCGATACCACCTTCACGTAGCTTGGCTAATTTCTCACGACGCTCGGCGATGATATGGTTTTCATCTACGGCTTCAGTGGCTGTAGATTGGTTAGGAGTTGAATTCACTGGATCGTTCATATGGAATATTAATAACTGGAATGGGGGTAATGAATCAAACGCCTTGTTTCAGGCTGGCTTCAATAAAGGCATCAAGGTCACCATCTAATACCTTTTGTGTATTTGATATCTCAACGTTAGTACGCAAGTCTTTGATGCGACTTTGGTCCAGCACGTAAGAGCGGATTTGATGACCCCAGCCCACATCGGTTTTAGTGGCCTCTAATTTATCCTGCTCTACACGACGCTTTTGCATCTCATGCTCGTACAGTCGTGATTTCAGCATTGTCATCGCTTCAGCTCTATTACGGTGCTGGCTTCGGTCGTTCTGACATTGCACCACGATTCCGGTGGGAAGGTGGGTTAAGCGAACAGCAGAGTCGGTTTTGTTAATGTGCTGGCCACCCGCACCAGAGGCGCGATAGGTGTCGGTGCGAATATCTGCTGGATTAACGTCAATCTCAATCGAGTCATCAATCTCTGGGTATACATAGATGCTGGCAAAAGAAGTATGGCGACCATTAGACGAATCAAAAGGTGACTTGCGTACTAAACGGTGCACACCAGTCTCTGAGCGCAGGTGCCCGTAAGCATATTCACCATCGACCTTGATGGTGGCACTCTTGATGCCGGCAACATCACCATCGGATTCTTCTAGGATTTCTGTCTTGTAGCCTTTGCGTTCGCAATACTTTAAGTATTGGCGATAGAGCATGCTGGCCCAATCGCAGGCTTCAGTGCCGCCGGCTCCTGCTTGGATATCAATAAAGCAACTGCATGGATCCATTTCGTTATGGAACATGCGGCGGAACTCTAAATCATGAATGATCTTGCTATAGCTCTCGACATCATGCTCGATCGCACTAATCGTTTCAAAATCACTTTCGTCTTTAGCCATATCGAATAACTCGAGTGCGCCAGTGATGTTGCTATTTAAATCAGTGAGAGTAGCAACCACGCCGTCGAGCAATTTCTTCTCTTTGCCGAGGGCCTGCGCTTTCTTTTGATCATCCCAGATAGTAGGATCTTCAAGAATGGAGTTCACTTCCGTAAGGCGTCGTGACTTTACTTCGAAGTCAAAGATACCCCCGAAGTGCTTGCTCACGAGTGAGCAGATCGGACAGGGTATTTGAAATAATGTTGAGTTGTTCGGCTTCCATCCCCTGATTATAAGGGGGTTATTGCAGCTTAACCCTCGTCATGGGCCTCAATCATGAGTTGTACGCGTGCCTGTCCTTGAAAACGGTCAGTGACTAGGCGATAGGCCAGCTTGGCCTTGGCTGGTAAGGATTGGGTATGGTTAAACCAGACTCCAGTAAATGGCTTGCTAGCCAATGGACCGATTCCAATTGGACGAAGCTGCAGGCGCAGGTGTTTTTCTTTCATGAGGCTTTGCTGTCCAATCTCAAACTCACCATAAAAAATGGGCTGAGGAAAGCCTTGACCCCAGATTTCTTCAGCCAAGAGATCGCCTGTTTCGGGTGTGAATTCAGATAGATCTAGTGGCCCATCATGAATATGGCGACGCTCTAGCAATTCATCATTGAGTAAGCCATTGGCAACCTGTTGAAACACGGTGTCAAACTTTTCAAAATCACCTTTTCTAATGCTAAGACCAGCCGCCATGGCATGTCCACCAAACTTCAGAATTAAGCCAGGCTCACGCTTAGAAACAATATCCAAGGCATCGCGTAGATGAAAGCCTGTCAATGATCTACCAGAGCCACGCAACTCCTCACCGCTAGCGCCATCAGCTGGAGCAAAGACAATCGCGGGACGATTAAAGCGTTCTTTCAGACGAGAGGCGACGATGCCAACTACTCCCTGATGCCACTCTGCATTCCAAAGGCAGATACTGGAACGCTCTGCCATGGTGCCTGCTAATTGATCTTCAGCGAGGTGAGCGAGAGCAGCTTCTTGCATGCCACCCTCAATGACACGCCGCTCACGATTAATACGATCAAGTTCGTAAGCTAACTCAATGGCTTCGTCGGGCTTATCGCAAATCAATAGGCGAATACCTAAAGTCATGTCCGCTAGACGTCCTGCTGCATTTAAGCGAGGGCCGATAGCAAAACCTAGATCAAAGGTATTCGCTTTGCGAGGATCCCGCACAGCCGCCTGAAACAGCGCCTGAATACCAGCTTGCGATACTCCTGTGCGAATGCGTTTAAGACCATTGGAAACCAAGATGCGATTATTGCGATCAAGCTGTGCCACATCTGCTACGGTGCCTAAGGCCACGAGATCCAATAGGCTCTCAATCTTAGGTTGAGTCTCAGCAGTAAATTTTTCACGCTTGCGAAGTTCTGCTCTTAGGGCAACTAATAAATAGAACATCACACCCACACCAGCAAGTGCTTTGCTTGGGAAGCTACAGCCTGGTTGATTTGGATTGACGATTGCAGTGGCTTTGGGCAGTCGATCACCTGGTAGGTGGTGGTCAGTCACGATGACTTCCATTCCCAGCTCGCGAGCTCGGTCTACCCCAGCTTCACTGGCGATCCCGTTATCGACTGTGATGAGATATTTAGGTTTGGGGGTTTGCTGAGCGGCAAGATCTACCACCTCTGGTGTTAGTCCATAGCCCATCGTAAAACGATTGGGCACCAAAAACTTAATAGGGGTATCTGGCCCACCCAGCATTTTCAATCCACGCAGTGCAACAGCACATGCAGTAGCGCCATCACAGTCATAGTCTGCTACTACCAGCATGGATTCTTTGCGCTCCAAAATATTGGCCAGTAAGGCAGCAGTACTAATGCAGTTCTTTAGCTCTACTGGTGAGAGTAGTTGCTTTAGATCTAAAGAAAGCTCTTCTGGTTTATCAATACCACGAGCTGCATACAGCCTTGCTAATAACGGGTGCAGACCACTTTGCTGTAACCAGCTAGCGGTGCGATCAGAAAAAGGGCGCTGAGAAAAAAGACTCATTCTGAAATGATTTCTTGCCAAGTTAAAGGTTCTGATTTTTTCCAGAAGGCCCATGACTTTTTGTTTAAGTCCTTGGCTGTGAGGATTCTGTGGCGAGTTTGACCCTGAGGAAAATCGATCACTTCGATTTCATCTAACTCTTTACTCAAAAGCGCTTTTCTCAAGCTGTCCCAAATGATCTCGGGACGATCAATCCATGCAAAGGTATTTTGTAGCTTTGAGAAATCAATCTCACGCTGCTGACGGATTGCAAGATATTTGGCTAACCCAACCAAGACGGGGTGATCGCCATATAGCTGATTTACATTCTCTAGCAATCGAGGGGTCTGAATATCAGCTAGTTTGCCGATACCGCTAATCCATAAGGAGTTGATGCTGGGATATCCACGTTGTTCGCGTTCCTGATTGACCGGATCAATGTGCCAAAGCATCTGAATTTCATTTTGGAGTTTGCGCCAAAGCTTAGCAACTCCAGTCACGTTTGTATCGCGCGGCATCCACCAATCAATATTGCGACCATGCGCTTGATCAATAGAGTGCGTCGCAAGACTGATAAATGGACCTGCTGGAATGAACCAATCACGCTGTCCCTGAAATAACACCTTGTTTCTAAAATCTTCTTCGATGAAGGGGAGGGCAACTTGTAGCAAGTTGGCGGATTCATTTGCTGTCAGATCAATCTGACTTTGAGCCATGAGGATTAAATGATCTCGGGTAGCATGAAAGTGGACTGGCTGAAGGCAGGCAATCACTTCATTTGGGTTAACTGCTAGGTCGCTTTGACCCAATAGTAAGACTGGGGCAATCGGCAGTCGATCACCCAATAGAAAGCGCTCTTGCGGAAGTCCGCTGGGCGGGGTATCTCGCTCTAATCCAGCGTCAATAGCATCCTCCCCTGACACCATCAGGGTAAAGCGTCGCAAAGTACTTGTTTGGGAGGTCAAATTAGCAGTCATTCCCCTGATTTTAGGTGGCATTTACAGAATCCATTGGTTTGCTCGTTTAATTCACTAAACTGTAAGTATGTTGAGACTCCCTATTGAGCTAGAAATTGGTCTGCGTTATACCCGATCCAAGCGTCGCAAGACGGTAGGTAAGCGTGATGGCTTCCTTTCTTTTATTTCTGGAATCTCCACTGCAGGTATCGCTTTGGGCGTTGCCGCCCTGATTGTGGTGCTCTCAGTCATGAATGGTTTTCAGAAGGAAGTGCGCGATCGCATGTTATCCGTTCTTTCTCATGTGGAGATTACCGCCCCAGATGGTTTAGCGAATTGGGAGCCGATTGCACTGAAGGTAGCTGCCCAGCCCCACGTTGTAGGTGTCGCTCCGATGGTCGCCTCGCAAGGTCTACTCAGTCGTGAGAATGTGATGCGTGGCGTGTCTATTCGTGGGGTACTTCCAAGTGAGGAGGGCAAGGTCTCTGATTTGCCAAAGCAGTTCGTCACCGGCAGCATCGATGATTTGAAGCCAGGCGCCTTTGGGGTTGCTTTAGGTGCACAGCTTGCCAATATGGTTGGTGCTCGCCTTGGTGATCGAGTGAATTTAATAGTGCCAGAAAGTGATCTCACACCGGCAGGCGCTATGCCCAGAATGCGAACACTACAAGTCGTCGGCATCGTGGACAGTGGTCATTATGAATATGACAGCTCTTTAGCTATCATGCATTGGAAAGATGCCGCAGCTTTATTACGTTTGCAAGATCCATCAGGCTTACGCGTGAAGGTTGATGATATGCAGCGTGCACCAGAGATTGCCTCTGAATTGGCTCAAGTTGTGCCACAAGCGTTGTGGGTGAGCGACTGGTCGCGCTCCAATCGCAATTGGTTTGCTGCTGTTCAAACTGAACGCAAGATGATGTTCATCATTCTGACCTTGATTATTGCGGTTGCCGCTTTTAATTTGGTATCTACCCTGGTGATGACAGTAAATGAGAAGCAAGCTGATATTGCGATCTTAAGAACCATGGGCGCAAGTCCTGGACTCATTCAGCGAATCTTCTTGGTGCAAGGTTTAGCGATTGGTCTACTTGGCTCTCTAGCCGGTGTTGGCTTGGGCCTCCTGATTGCTTTAAATATTGATGTGATCGTTCCTGCAATTGAAGCCATCTTCCGTGTACGATTCTTGCCTCGCGATGTGTACTTTATTAGTGAGTTGCCATCGGATGTTCGTTTGTCTGATGTCCTTACTGTTGGCCTAATGGCTTTTGGCCTTTCTGTGCTGGCCACCTTATACCCAAGTCGCCGAGCTGCTCAAGTTCAGCCTGCGGAGGCATTGCGCTATGAGTAATTCCAATCAAATTATTCTGAGTGCATCGGGTTTAGCAAAGACCTATGGCAAAGGACCTACTGCAGTTGATGTCCTGAAGGAAATTGATTTACAGGTAAGCGCTTCTGAGAAGGTTGCCATCGTAGGATCTTCTGGTTCAGGTAAAAGTACCTTGTTGCATCTATTGGGTGGCTTAGACAGCCCTAGTGCCGGCACTGTTATGCTTGCTGGGCAGAATCTCCACAAACTGTCGGTAAGTAAATTAGATCAACTACGCAATCACAATCTGGGTTTTATTTATCAATTCCACCATCTTTTGGATGAATTCAGTGCTGTTGAGAATGTTGCGCTACCTTTGCGTATTCGTGGCTTAAGTAATGAAGAGTCTAAGGAGCGAGCGAGCGTGATGTTGAATGCAGTTGGTCTGGCAAAGCGTGTTCAGCATACGCCAGGCGAACTGTCTGGTGGTGAGCGTCAGCGTGTTGCAGTGGCCCGTGCGCTAGTTGGTAATCCCACTTGTGTTCTAGCGGATGAGCCGACGGGTAATCTCGATACCGAAACTGCTGACGGCGTATTTGACTTGATGCTAGATATTGCTCGTGAGCAGGGTACTGCATTTGTGATCGTGACCCATGATCCTATTCGCGCAAAACGTTGTGACCGGATTTTGCATTTAGAGCGCGGAGTATTAAAGACCTTCGTACAATGAGTGAAGTGAATACAGACCTTGCATGGGTGGATACCCATTGCCATGTAGATGCTCCAGAGTTTAGAGGCTCTCTCCCAGAGATTATTTCAGGTGCGGCCGATAAAGGCGTCAAAGCCATTTTGCTGCCTGCGGTTCAGGCCTCTGATTGGATACCAGCTAAACATTTAGCAAGCCAGCATGGCAATCAAATCCCAGGATTGGTCTACACGCTAGGCATTCATCCGCTTTACATTAATCGAGCGCAAGATAGCGACATCGATGTTCTTCAAGGGCAAATTGAGCAATCATTAGATGATCCTCGATTTGTGGGTATTGGTGAGATTGGCTTGGATTATTTTGTTGAGGGTCTCGATCCTCAGCGGCAAGAATTTTTCTTTCACAAACAATTAGATTTGGCACAGCAATTTCAATTGCCAGTGATTTTGCATGTACGCCGTTCGCAGGATGCCATTCTTAAAGCGCTCCGTAAAAGAACGGTTCCTAGCGGTATCGCGCATGCCTTTAATGGCAGTCATCAGCAGGCTGAACAATTTATTGAGCTGGGATTCAAGTTGGGATTTGGAGGCGCCGCAACCTACGATCGAGCGTTACAGATTCGCCGCCTCTTAAAAGAGTTGCCTTTAGAAAGCATTGTTACTGAAACCGATTCCCCTGACATTCCGCCGGCCTGGTTAAAAGAGGAGGGTGGCAAGTTCAATGAACCAGCTTTGCTTCCCAGAATCGCTAGCCAATTGGCAGACATTCGTGGAGTCAGTAAAGAAGTATTTTCAAAAGCAGTTTGGCAAAATGCCATGCAAGCATTACCCCGTTGGTCATCCCTAATGACTGACAACCCAAACCTCCAATCCGCCTCTTAAAAACTTGCGCACCAATATTGCGGCGTTTATCGCCGGGGGATCGCTACTTTTATTTTTATCTACTGTGCCAGAGTATTGGCGCTGGATATGTGCAGCAGTTGTCCTTGCCTCTCTGCTTGGTGCTCGTGTTAATTATGTATTGCTTCAATCTCATCATGTTAGCGGCGCATTACTAGCAGCCTGTTGTTGTAGCTTGGGTTTTGCTTGGAATGCACACTACGCGCAGGACCGCTTAAGTAATGTTCTATCCATAGAGCATGAAGGTAAAGATCTTGTGCTCGAGGGTAGAGTGAATGCCTTGCCACAAAGCTCTTTAAGTAGCGCCAAGTTTTCCTTTGAGGTAGATCAGGCATTTTTGGGGCGCAAGAGGATTGAATCATTTCCTCCGCAGATCTATTTGAGTTGGCAGCCCGCATGGCGTAATCCTCAGGATGTGCCCGAAGTCATTCCGGGTCAGCGCTGGGAATTTAAGGTCAAAATCAAACGACCTTATGGATCTCTCAATCCCCATACTTTTGATTTTGAGCGCTGGTCCTTCCATCAAGACTTTGGTGCCAGTGGATCAGTTAGGTCAGGAAAGCTAATCCTTGAGAAAGATATTGCCTTTACAGAATTTGCTCTAGCCATGGAGTATCAGCGTTGGAAGTTAAGACAAAAGATTAAGCGCTTGCTACCAAGAGATGCGCGCTATGGCGGAGTGATTGCTGCCTTGGTGATGGGCGATCAAAATGCAATCGACCAAGAAGATTGGCGTGTATTTAATGCTACTGGGATCGGACATCTTATTTCCATATCGGGCCTGCATGTAACGATGTTGGCTGGATTTGGCGCCATGCTGGCCACATTACTCTGGCGTCGTAACACGCTGCCACTTTTAGTCCCAGTTGGTAAGGTCGCTGCTGCAGCAGGTTTTTTGACGGCCTTTGTGTATGCATGGTTAGCAGGCTTTCAGATTCCAGCGCAGCGAACGATGTATATGGTGGGAGTAGTTGCATTTGCCTTATGGTCCGGCAGAAATCCTCGGTCTTTTGATATCTGGTGGTGGGCTCTATTTTTTGTACTAGTCATTGATCCGATGGCACCTTATACGCCGGGTTTCTGGCTTTCGTTTGGAGCAGTGGCGGCGATTTTGTATGCCATGCAAGATTCTGATGGTTTGCTGGGCCTACCTACTGGTAGAGAGCTAGAAGTTCATTGGAAAGATAGAGTGATTCAAGCCCTCCGTGAAGCCTGCCGGGTTCAGGCGGTCGTTACCATCGCACTTTTACCATTGACCTTATATTGGTTTTATCAAGTCTCGATCGTTTCACCACTGGCAAATGCCATTGCTATTCCCATAGTGAGTTACGTTGTAACTCCCTTAGCGATTGCTGGTGCTTTGTTGCCTGACTTCATTGGTAGGTTGTTATTGATACCAGCACATGCCACGATGGACTACTTGGCCATCATGCTTGCATGGATGGCGAACTGGAAATGGTCGATCGCTTGGTCTAGCCAGCCTAGTTGGTGGGCGATAGCCTTATCCATTATTGGAATCATCATAGCGATTCGTCCTGGATCTATGCAAGAGGCTTGGGTGTCGAGAGTGATAGGACTCGTGTTGTGCGCAACTCTATTTATGCAGCCGTTGACTAATGGTCATTTGGGAAAAGGCGAGTTCCGCGCGACGGTACTAGATATAGGTCAAGGTACGGCAGTCCTCATCGAAACTAAAACAAAACGATTGCTATACGACACCGGACCCATTCAGGGAAAAGATAACGCTGGTCAAAGAATCATCTTGCCGTATTTGAGGGGTAGGGGGATTCATCAAATTGATCGCATGGTCATTAGTCATAGTGATAGTGATCACATTGGAGGCGCCGCAACTCTACTAGAAGAAATTGGCTTTGAATCCATGATGGGATCCTTACTCAGTACTAACCCCTTGCTCACCAATTTGGAAGAGAGAAAGATTCCTGCCATTCCCTGTCGCTTTGGTCAGCGATGGTCATGGGATGGGCTTGACTTTTATATTTGGCATCCAAATGAGCAGACAGTTTTTGAGGATCAGCATCCTAGAAAACCAAATGAAGTCAGTTGTGTTTTGGAAGTTCGCAACCAGGGAACTTCATTCTGGTTAACGGGTGATGTAGAAAAGCAGGGTGAGGCTGAAATCACCGAGCACTTAACTCAAACAGCTCTCAATCATCTTAAGGATAAGAATTTGATATTCATGGCACCACACCACGGTAGCAAAACATCCTCATCTCACGAACTCTTAACAGCGCTCAGTCCTAATCAAGCATTTGCCCAAAATGGATATCGCAATCGATACGGTCATCCACACCCAACAGTCACTGCTCGATACCAAGGTATGAATATTCCGTTTTATCAAACACCAACTACTGGTGCACAGGTTTGGAGTTTTTATAACGCAAACAAGTTAAATGAAGACCCCCTGTTTCAGAGAAGGTATTCCCAAAGGCTGTGGCATCGCCTTCCGATAGAAGTGGGTAAATGATTGGCGGTGCCAGTGTGAAAAAGTATTGACCTAGAGGAGGGAAGATGAAATATCCAAGTGCAATTGAGCTGGCTGCTGATGGTGGTTTTCATGAGGCCATTAAAAAGCCAAAGGGGCTATAAAGCACTGGAAAGAGTGATGCAGCAAAGAAAAATTTTTAAGGTATGCATTAGGCGCTTGTAGATTCCAAATCCCAGAAAAGCAAAAAGCCCTTAAAAGTAAGGGCTTAGAGCTGTAATACTAGTTGCGGGGGCAGGATTTGAATCTACGACCTTCGGGCGATTATTGCGCTGTGAATATTTCTCTTTAGGCTTCTAGCGACTTTTTAATTGCCTTGCTTAGTGTGTCAAAGTATTTCTTTGTTTTAGCTGTGGGAATGATATCTTTATAGCGGGCATCAGATTGGGGAACCAGCTTTATATAGCCGCTTTCTACCAAACCAAGAAGCCTGCTATGAAGGTTTGCTTTTGAGCCTAGAGCATTCATTTCTATCAGTTGCTTGACCGTCAAATAGCGGTTAGAAAGATAGGCTTCCGCCGAAACGACCTCCAGTATTTTTCTTGAAGTGTCGTCCAGCGTTGGAAATGCTGGGTTGTTAATCGCAGACATGAGCCGAAAAAAACGAAGGTAGGTATTTCCCATAGGTCTCGTAGCTGTTTTAAGAGTACTATTTTTTAGTATTATCGGGTAAGATCAATTAACTAAATCTTACGACAATATAGATGAAGAGTCTACTCACAGGTGCCCTAATAAAGATAGCAATCTCTATTGCCCTCTACTTTTTGGCTTTTCTGCCTATGAGTTACTTGCCAGATGTATTGAGAAATAACGATTTCTCAACCTTCTTTTATCTGCCGACTGGCGTCAAAGTATTGTGTGTTTTGCTTTTTGATATCTGGGGAGCTATTGGGCTTGCTATTGGCGTTTTAGTTAGGCAGTCAATACAGCATCCAGAATATGGTTCGACTCTTCCCTTGATGATCGCCTTGGAAAACGCTATTGTTTTTTGGGCTTCAGTTAAGTTGGCATTAAAGGTAATGAATGTTAGTCCAGATATTGAAAATATTACTTATCTTAAGATCGTTGGGCTCGCATTGTTTTGTAGTGTTATTCATGGCTTTTCATATACGTTTGTACTTTTTGAATTTAACGTTATTTCCTCTGGCAATTATTTAAGAGAGAGTCTCGTCACCGTAATGTCGGGTTTCTTTGGAACTATGGCGATAGTTTTGCTTCTATCCTTTTCCCTTAAACATAGTTCATGGCTTCAGCGCCATACAAGGGCTGTTGAAAATGATTAATTCAATCATTCTTCTTCATAATGGCGAGCACTATGAAAAGTTCTCTTCGGAACTTAAAGGTATTAACCCTGCGGTAGAAATTATTTTGCTCAATGACTTAGCTAGCTTGATTGCGTTGCCACATTCGCTTTTAGATCGTTCTAGGTTGATTGCTTATCTCAGCGGGGTGATTGTTCCCTTATCAATCATTAAGAAGCTGAAATACGGCGCTTATAACTTTCATCCAGGACCTCCAATTCGACCAGGCTATGCTTCGTTGGAGATGGCGATCTACGAAGGGGATGAAGTCTACGGAACGACAGTCCATGAAATGGATGAATTGGTGGACACGGGAAAGATCAATGGAATTCACGCGTTCCCTGTACCAAAAAATGCCAATGCTTTTGACTTGTATAGGCTGACCATGGATAGCATGTTGGCGCTCTTTGGTCAAAAGAAGAAAGAGTTGCTAAACGAGACGCCGCTGATTTCTTATCCAATCCCGTGGGGAAATAAGAAATTTACCAAAGCAGACTACATGGCTTACTTAAGAATCACTAGGGATATTAGTAGGGAAGAGTTAGATCTGCGTATCAGAGCATTCGGCTATGACTTTGACCATAAATTGAAATTAATAGAGCGTGGAAATATTTATGAACTTGAGAATAGCGATAGACCAGAGGGTTATCTGGATCAAAGTGATTTTCAAGTTGTTTGTGGGCAAAAATTTATCAGAACTAAAGAGCTGGTAAATATTTGAGTAGTCTCCTCCGTTGTATGTGGTGCCTTTGCCCGCTTTATGCGGGCATTTTTTTAGTCGTAAAAAAACCATCAAACCTTCTGTAATAGGGTCTACCAAACTACCAACAAATAGTTTCTTTGGTTTGATTAATCAGCGGCAACAAATTTTTTTAACAGTAGTCCAGCGAATCAGATTACGGCACTAGCTAATTAAGCTATATAATTACAAATATTTAATTTAATTTATATAATTAAATATATAAATTTAGGATAAGTTAAAAATGAGCAAAAAAATAATTCAATGGTTTAAGGGAACCAGCCTTAAATGGAAATTTTTTTATTTGCCAAGAAAAATCTCTTATTTGACATTGAAGTCAATCTTCACATGTCATATCTTTAAACGTGTGTTACTCCAAAGCATATTTGATGCAGCCAGAAATACCTCCTCGTTCATGAGGGGGGGGCTACTTCTTTCGGCGGGACAATCTGAGCTATTTGTTGTTTCGTCTAACGACCAAGCAATAGGAAGGAGTACTTTTGTAAATGGAGGTGAGCCATTTGATTTTGAAAAAATGGAGTTCGTATTTAAGCTATTAAATCTTAATTCGCCACAAGAATTATTAATTGATATCGGTGCAAACATAGGGACTATATGTATCCCTGCCGTCAAAAGAGGTTATTTTAAGACTGCAATAGCAATAGAACCAGACCCATTAAATTACAAACTACTCACTGCCAATATTCTTTTAAACGACCTTCAGGCATCAGTGATTCCTAGAAATGCAGCCCTAGGAAATCATGCTAATAAGGTTTTACAGTTTGAGCTCTCAAGCGAGAATCATGGCGACCACAGAGTGAGGGTAACTGATGAAACAGGGGATGCAGGCTATGATGAGGGCAATAGAAAAACTATTGATGTGTCATCTACAACACTTGATAGCCTATTTCAAGTGCATAAATTAGATGCTGGAGTTATGTGGATGGACACTCAAGGATATGAAGGCTTCATTCTTGAGGGCGCCAGTCATGTGCTCGATGCAGGATTGCCTCTAGTTACAGAATTTTGGCCGTATGGCATGGATAGAGCTAACTGTTTCGAGAATTTTAAGAAGGCATTATTGAAAAGTAAATTTACTGCCATTTATGATTTAAATCGACCTTTGCATGTCCTCGAACTCAATGAGGTTAGTTTAAATTCTTTATATAGCTTGTACAAAGATAGCAAGACAAATGGAAGCACGGATTTAGTTTTTATTTAGCTAATTAATTTGGAGAAATGGACGTAATATTCTTTATGCAATTAATGCATAAGATGCATTGATATTCAATGTAGATTCAGAAGCTGGGGTGGGGCATTTAGAAGGACGGGGTAAGCGCCCTTCAGCCGATGCCCAACTGGTCTTCCATGTGCTTAATTAATGGGTTATTGATGTCTAATCAATACATAACCCATGCACAGCAAAAAAGCAAAAAGGCTTCAAAGACACAATCGCCTTTAAAGCCTTTTACTGTTTGGTTGCGGGGGCAGGATTTGAACCTACGACCTTCGGGTTATGAGCCCGACGAGCTGCCAGACTGCTCCACCCCGCGTCTGAAGCTAAGATTCTACCATTTTTCGACCAGCTCTGTCGAGCGAATCCTTGAAATAGCACTTAACAGGGCTGTTTTTTCATTGAAAAAAGACTGTAGAGTCAGCATGCATAAGGAGTAACATATTGCCACGCAACATTCACTAAGGGCTTTCAAATGTCAATTAGCAACCCTGAATTTTCGAATTCGACTTTATTAAAGCCAGTTGATCTGCATGACGATCAGAACAGCCATAAAAAAGGTCTTGCGACGATGATGCTTGCCGCTATTGGCGTAGTGTTTGGTGATATTGGCACTAGCCCTTTATATGCCCTCAAAGAATGTTTTGATCCTAAGCACGGCATCCCGTTTTCACCAGAGGCATTGTTTGGTGTAATCGCAATGATGATTTGGTCATTAATCTTAGTAGTGACCTTTAAGTATGTTTTATTTGTGATGCGGGCTGATAACAAAGGTGAGGGTGGCGTTTTATCTCTGATGGCTTTGGCACTAAGAACATTTGATAGTAAATCGAAGAGTTACTTCTTTTTAATGATTTTAGGAATGCTTGGAGCTTGTATGCTCTTGGGAGAGTCTGTGATTACTCCAGCAATTTCAGTGTTATCCGCTGTTGAGGGTATCGAAATTGCAGCGCCTGGGCTGCATAAATTTATCATCCCCATTTCCTTAACAATCTTGGTTGCCTTATTCTTGATTCAAAAATATGGCACGGCGGCTGTTGGTAATCTATTTGGCCCGGTCACACTCACTTGGTTTATTACTCTCGCGGCATTAGGCCTCATTAACATAGGCGCAGCGCCTCAAATCATTGGTGCAATTAATCCAATGTATGCAGTGCAGTTTGTGCTAGATCACCCAACAACTGCCTATATTGTCATGGGCGCTGTTGTCCTTGTTGTTACTGGTGTCGAAGCGCTCTACTTAGACATGGGGCACTTTGGAAGAAATCCTGTCCGATATGCTTGGCTCATTGTTGTCTTGCCTAGTCTGTTAATTAACTACTTAGGGCAAGGCGCACTCTTGTTATCCAATCCAGAGGCTGCCTCAAACCCATTTTATTTAATGGTTCCTGATTGGGCTTTATGGCCTGTTGTTGGTCTTGCTACTGCAGCTACAGTCATTGCATCCCAGGCGGTGATTTCAGGCGCTTACTCTTTGGTGAGCCAAGCTATATTGCTTGGTTTTATGCCGCGCATGACCATCATGCATACCTCCGATTCAGAACAGGGACAAATTTATATTCCCGTGGTGAATTGGGCCCTCTTATTTATGGTGGTTGTTACCATTATTGAGTTTAGAGAGTCAGTGAACTTAGCAGCTGCTTATGGAATTTCTGTGACATCCACCATGATGATTACTGCAATTTTATTAGGCGTAGTGATGTACCGTGAATGGAAAATGAACATTTTCCTGGTGCTTTGTTTAACAGCCATCTTCTTTGCTTTAGATTTTGCCTTTTGGTCAGCTAATTTAATTAAGATCAAAGATGGTGGCTGGTATCCATTATTTCTAGGCCTTATCATTTTTACTTGTTTAATTACTTGGTATCGTGGGCGGAAGTTATTGCGCGCTAAAGTAGAAGAAGGCGCCATACCTTTACAGGCCTTTGTCTCTAGTTTGTTAGCCCACCCACCTCATCGCGTCGAGGGCACTGCTATTTTTCTGACGGCCCACGTAGATTTTGTGCCGATCGCGATGTTGCATAATTTAAAACACAACCGCGTGATGCATGAGCGTATCTTTTTTGTCAAATTAAGTACTTGGGATGTGCCCTATGTTAGTGACAGTGAGCGCATTACGATGAAGGACTTTGGGGGCGGTATTTATTTGGTGAGAGCGGTACATGGCTTTAAAGAATCACCAGATATCAATAAAGTCTTGGACTTGCTGCAAAAGCAAGAAAACATTCAATTTAATGTGATGGATACCTCCTTCTTTGTTTCTCGTGACACTATTGTTCCATCGGCAAATCCTGGAATGGCCTTATGGAGAGAGAAGCTGTTTGGTTGGATGATGCAAAACGCAGCCAAGCCATCGGACTTTTTCAAGATTCCTACCAATCGCTTAGTTGAACTCGGTGCAAAGGTAGAGATTTGAGAAAGCTCGGCACCTTGCGTTCAATGCTGTCATTGGGGGCATTTCTATTGACTTGCTCCTTTAGCAGCCTAGTACTCGCTACTCCTGCTGAGGAAGCCCAGTTGGAGCAACTGGATAAGATTGAACGTGACCTCGAGTTGCAACGTGACTGGGCTAAGTATCGCTGGGATAAAACCAATTCAGAGTGTTATCAAAAGTATTGGGTAAATGACTGCTTAAAAGATTCACGTGCGCAATATCGCAAAGAAATTGATCCCATTCGTGTGCAAGAGGTAGAGTTGCATGAGGTGCAGCGCAAGTTACGCGCCAGCATTAAAGATCAACGCGATGCCACCAAGATTGCTGAACGTGCTTCTGCTGAAAAAGCGGCTGAGCGCTTAGCCAATCAAAAAGAATTTGAAGAGAAGCAAAAAGCAGCAGCCGCTCGTGCAGCCGATTTAGAACAGCGCCGTAAAGATGCACCTAAACGTGCTCAAGAAAACAAAGCGGGCACTCAGCTCGATTAATCCTTTGGCTAAAATAAAAACAATCTATATCTGTCAGTCATGCGGCGGGACCTTTGCCAAATGGCAAGGTCAGTGCCCCTCATGCCAGGCATGGAATACGCTGGAGGAGGGCTTGCCTGAGGTGAGCTCAAACACCCGCTTTCAGGGATTGGCGCAGTCACTTCCCCGCCAAAAGCTTTCTGCTATTTCGGCCGAAGATCTCCCGCGCTTTAGCACTGGCGTAGAAGAGTTTGATCGCGTACTAGGTGGTGGATTAGTTCCTGGTGGTGTTGTGCTCTTAGGTGGCGATCCTGGGATTGGTAAATCTACTCTCTTGCTCCAAGCCCTTGCTGAGATGAGTGCTGCTGGTATGAACGTGCTCTATAGCAGTGGCGAAGAGTCTGCAGCGCAAATTGCATTACGTGCAAAACGTATTGCACTCGATGCGCCACAATTAGAAGTGCTCGCTGAGATTCAGTTAGAAAAGCTCTTATCCATTATGGATACGGTGAAGCCACAGGTCTTGGTGGTCGATTCCATTCAGACTTTGTATTCGGAGGTGCTCAGCTCAGCTCCAGGTTCGGTTGCGCAAGTACGAGAGTGTGCAGCACAATTAACCAGGGCCGCTAAATCAAGTGGTATCTGCGTCTTGATGGTGGGCCACGTTACTAAAGATGGTCATTTAGCGGGCCCTCGTGTACTGGAACATATTGTAGATACCGTCTTGTATTTTGAGGGTGACACGCATTCCTCATTTAGATTAGTGCGCTCGATTAAAAATCGTTTTGGCGCAGTCAATGAGTTAGGTGTGTTTGCTATGACCGAAAAAGGTCTGCGTGGCGTTGCAAACCCATCGGCGATTTTTCTTTCGCAGCATGCGGAGATGGTTCCGGGTGCCTGCGTATTGGTTACACAAGAGGGCAGTCGCCCACTGTTGGTAGAAATTCAGGCGCTAGTAGACACTGCGCATATTCCTAATCCACGTCGCTTGGCAGTTGGTTTGGAGCAAGCGCGTTTAGCCATGCTCTTAGCGGTGTTACATCGTCATGCTGGTGTTGCCTGCTTTGATCAGGATGTCTTCTTAAACGCGGTTGGTGGTGTGAAGATCTCAGAGCCAGCAGCTGACTTAGCAGTGTTGCTAGCAATTCAGTCTTCAATTCGCAATAAGGCCCTACCCAAGGAGTTGATTGTATTTGGTGAGGTTGGGTTAGCTGGAGAAATTCGCCCCTGCCCACGGGGTCAGGAACGCTTGAAAGAGGCCGCTAAACTTGGATTTACTGTAGCAATCATCCCGAAGGCCAACATGCCTAAGGCAAAGATTCCGGGATTAAGGGTGATACCAGTAGAACGTATTGATCAAGCGATCTCTGCTGCAGCGGAGCTTAGTTAAATCTCAGGATGTAATTTAGCGCAAGTCTTCTGCTTGAATCAGTAGTACTTGCTCATCGCCTGCAGATACTTCCATCCAAATGACTGGGATTTGTGGGAAAGCCTTTTTAAAGTTCTCATACTCATTGCCAATCTCAATCAAAATGGCACCACGCTCAGATAAATAGTCGGGAGCACCAGCAATAATCTTTCGAATCAGATCCATCCCATCATCGCCACCTGCTAATGCAATAGCAGGCTCCGCCTGGTATTCAGTAGGCAGGGCATTCATCGAATTTGCATTAACGTAAGGCGGATTACAAATGATGAGATCAAAGAGATTATCTTCATGAGGCTCTGGTAGTGCATCCCATAGATCACCTTCAAAAAGCTCTATCTGTGAAGTCAGGCTATGACGATCGAGATTGCGAGACGCCACTGCTAATGCAGGCAAACTAATGTCACATGCACTCACATGAATATCAGGGCATGCTAAGGCTAATAAAATTGCTAAAGAGCCATTGCCGGTACAAAGATCTAGTGCTTTGCCATCAGCAGGCAGCCAGGGCTCCAATGAACCATCTACGATGAGCTCAGCTATCCAGGAGCGGGGAACAATGCTCTGCTCACTAGAGAAAAAAGGCACACCCATTAACCAGGCTTCACCCAAGATATAAGCTAATGGCTTACGTGTGGAGATGCGGGTTTGTGTCACTTCAAGCGCTCGGGCAATTTGCTCGGCACTCATCACTTGCTCTAAGTGATCGAGTGCATCTGTAGGGCTGAAGTCAAGTTGTTTGCTGACAATCCAGAGGGCTTCACTCTGCGCATCAATGGCACCATGACCATAATGCAAATCTGCCGTTTCTAGTTCTTGTGCAATCTGATCAATACATTGATCAAGCGTCAGAGATTGCTGGGGCGCAGGGTCCATAAGGAATGTTTATAAAAAAGTAATTGACTAAACAGTCTTAAGCAACCAGTTGCTCGAGTGTCTTGCGATAGATATTTTTGAGTGGCACAACATCATTCACAATCACGCACTCATCAATCTTATGGCTAGTCGCATTGAGCGGGCCAAATTCGACAACTTCTTTGCAGATCTTCGCAATAAAGCGACCATCACTTGTGCCGCCAGTAGTGGAGAGTTCTGTATCAATTTTGGTTTCAGCCTTAATGGCCTTACGTAGGGCGCCAGCAAGGGCGCCATCACCAGTAATAAATGGGCTACCACCTAAGACCCAATCAATTTCAAAATCGAGACCTGCAGCTTTGAGAATTCCTTCTAGGCGGCTACGCAATTCCTCTGGCTTACTCTCAGTGGAGAAACGGAAGTTGAAATCAATCGCTAGCTCGCCAGGAATGACGTTGTTCGCACCAGTACCTGCATGAATATTCGAAATCTGAAAGCTCGTAGGCTGGAAATACTGGTTACCTTTATCCCACTCAGTCTCAACTAGCGCTTGAATTGCAGGTGCTGAAAGGTGAATCGGATTTTTACCCAGGTGAGGGTAGGCGATATGCGCCTGAATACCTTTAACCCGAAGCTTGCCGGAGAGTGATCCGCGGCGACCATTTTTAATCATGTCACCGAGTTGATCAACTGAAGTTGGCTCACCAATCACGCAGTAATCTAAACGCTGGCCTTGTTTTTGCAAGCGCTCGCACATGATGACAGTGCCGTCGTTAGCTGGACCTTCTTCATCGCTTGTAATCAAAAAGGCAATCGTGCCTTTGTGATCTGGATGGGTGATGACAAATTCTTCGGTAGCGACCACAAATCCTGCTAAAGAGGTTTTCATATCCGCAGCCCCACGACCGTACAGCATGCCATCTCTGATGGTTGGGGTAAACGGATCATTGGTCCACTTCTCTAGTGGGCCAGTTGGCACAACATCAGTGTGGCCAGCAAACACTAAGACCTTACCTTGATCTCCAGACACACCTTTTTTGATTGCCCACAAATTAGTAACCTGAAAATTCTCGGGACCACTCACTACGCTCTCTGTGTGAAAACCAATAGCTTGAAGGCGTTTGGCAATGAGGTCCTGACAGCCTCCGTCCGCCGGGGTGACCGAGCGGCAGGAGATGAGGGCTTCAGTTAACTCTAGGGTGGCACTCATATATTTAGCTTTAAGACTTAATCACGTAACAGTTCGTTAATCGCAGTCTTAGCTCTAGTTTGAGCATCTACCTTCTTCACGATGATTGCAGCGTACAGGCTGTACTTGCCACAAGCGGAAGGAAGGGAGCCTGGCACCACAACAGAACCTGCTGGTACACGGCCGTAATGGATCTCACCGGTTTCGCGGTCGTAGATCTTGGTGCTTTGACCAATGTAAACGCCCATGGAGAGAACAGCATTTTCTTCAATAATCACGCCTTCAACGACCTCGGATCGGGCGCCAATAAAGCAGTTATCTTCAATAATCACTGGACCTGCTTGAATTGGCTCCAAAACACCACCAATACCAACACCACCAGATAAATGCACGTTTTTACCGATTTGGGCACATGACCCTACGGTTGCCCAAGTATCGACCATGGTGCCTTCACCCACGTAAGCGCCGATATTGACGTAGGAGGGCATTAAAACGGCATTTTTGCCAATAAATGAGCCACGACGAGCCATTGCAGGCGGAACAACGCGGAAACCGCCATTGGCGAAGTCTTCTGCGGTGTAGTGCTCAAACTTGCTCGGCACCTTGTCGTAGAACTGGGTATAGCCACCAGCGCCCATTGGTTTGTTGTCTTCCAGACGAAAAGACAGCAAAACTGCCTTTTTAACCCATTGGTTTACTTCCCATTTGCCAACACTGAGGCGCTCAGCAACGCGAATACTGCCTGTATTGAGGCCCTCGAGAACGGCGTTCACGGCATTGCGGATTTCTCCAGAAACGGCCTCAGGAGACAGGTTTGCGCGGTTTTCCCAGGCTTGATCGATGATGCTTTGTGGTGATTTGCTCATGCTTTTCAGTTAACTATCAGATTGTTAAGGGATTTTGTCCCTGGATATAGATTGATCATTATATCGGTGGGGCAAAAACCCGTGTGGGGAGCCTTAAGCTTGCTATCATCTTCCCACTTTAGTAATAATTTTTGCCCCCTTATTTGAACCCCCTTTTTCCCTGCAAAGTACGCCGTGCAACTGAAATCCATCAAACTTTCCGGCTTTAAGTCTTTCGTCGACCCAACCCATTTTGAAATGCCAGGTCAATTGATCGGTGTTGTGGGTCCTAATGGTTGCGGAAAGTCGAACATTATTGACGCCGTGCGTTGGGTTTTGGGTGAGTCTCGCGCTAGTGAATTGCGTGGCGAATCCATGCAAGACGTCATTTTTAATGGCTCTGGTTTGCGTAAACCGTCGGGTCGTGCCAGCGTCGAACTTATTTTTGATAATTCTGAAGGACGCGCTCAAGGTCAGTGGAGTGCATTTACTGAATTGGGTATTAAGCGCGTTTTGACACGCGATGGTAATTCTAGTTATTACGTCAATAATCAAGTTGTGCGCCGTAAAGACATTCAAGATATTTTCTTAGGCACCGGTATGGGCCCTAGAGGTTATGCCATTATTGGGCAGGGCACTATCAACCGAATCTTAGAAGCAAAGCCAGAAGAGTTGCGTGTTTTCTTAGAAGAAGCAGCTGGTGTTTCTAAATACAAAGAGCGTCGTAAAGAAACCGCCTCCCGCCTTGAAGATACAAAAGAAAACTTAGTGCGCGTAGAAGATATTTTGCGTGAACTCGATCAACAAGTCACTCGTTTAGAGAAACAGGCAACCGTAGCTGAGCGTCACGCTGAACTATCTACGCAGATGAAATCTCAGCAGCAGCTTTTGTGGTTCGTACGTCAGACCGAAGCTGGCAAGGAGCAAGAGCGTCATGCCAACGGTATTCGTGACACACAGGTCAGCTTGGAAGAACAGACTGCCAAAATGCGTCATGTGGAGACTGAGCTCGAGACAATGCGCACTGAGCAGTACGCTTTGCAAGATCAGGTTTCTCAGGCTCAAGGAGACTTGTATCAAACCAATGCTGATGTGAGTCAGGTTGAATCACAAATTCGTTACGTGCAAGAAGCGCGCCAGCGCCTGCAACAACAATCCCAAGATTTACAAGCTCAACTGCAACGTTGGACCGTTCAAGAAACTGATGCCGCTCAAGCGCAACGCTCTGCCGAGCATGAGCTCAGCTTGGCTGCTGAAAAAGAACAAACATTAATGGCGGACTTATCTGGCTTGCAAGAGCAAATGCCAGCTCGCGAAGAGGCCTATCAAGTTCATATGCGCGAACTCAATGATGCGCGCGAGAACTTAGCAACGATTGACCAGCGCTTAGCTAGTTTAGGTGAGCGTGTGAAAGCCATCACTTCACAAGTAGAAGAACTCAAGGGGCGCGATACCCGTCTTGAAGCTGAGCTCGCAGGTATGCGCAGACCTGATGCCGAAGCATTGCAAATGGCAATTGATCGTCATGCGATGGCACAACGTAAAGTGGATGAAGCGAGACAAAAAGCAGGTGAGGCACAACAACGTGTGCCTGCTGCCGATGAGGCTCGTAATATCGCACAACAACAGATTCAATCTGCTAACCAAGAGTTGGCGCAAACCGAAGCTAAATTAACTGCACTAACTGCCTTGCAGGCCAGCGTTCAAGCGCAAGGCAAAATTGGCCCATGGCTTGAGAGCAAAGGTTTAAAAGAGAGTAAGCGTTTATGGCAAGAGCTTAAAGTCGAGAGTGGTTGGGAAGCCGCTTTAGAGTCCGTATTGCGCGAGCGCTTAGCCGCTGTTACAGCCAAGAGCGTTCAAGAAACTTTAGCCTTAGCCAATGATGCGCCTCCAAGTCGTTTAGCGATTTTACTCACAGAAGACATTTCTCCTGCGCACACTACCGTGCCAGCTGATTTCATTGCACTATTAACTCGTGTTCAAAGTGCAGGTGCACCACGCGTAGCTGCTGTATTGCAAGAGTGGTTAGATAACATCTATATTGCTAATAGCCTGGAAGATGCATTACATCGCCGTGAGAAGTTACCTGCAGGCGGTGCTTTCGTTACTCAGCAAGGTCACTTAGTGAGCCGTGTGGGTGTCCAGCTTTATGCAGCAGACTCTGAGCAAGCTGGTATGTTGGCACGTGCTCAAGAGATGGAAGGTCTCGAGAAGCAATTACGCGCACAGAAGCTTATTCAGAGTGAGTTGCAAGGTGAGCTAGATCAATGTGTTGCTAATTACCAAGCTGCCCATCAAGCTGCTGAGCAAACCCGTATTGCCGCAGAGCATGCCGTACAAGAAGTACATGGCTTTGAAGTAGAAAGAATGCAGCTAACGCAAGCTGAAGAAAAGTACAGTCAACGCGCTGAGCAAATTCAGGGTGAGTTAAGTGAGCTACGTCAGCAAATAGAGCAGTTGAGTCAAACTCAAGAGCAATCCTCTGAAGAGCTTGCGCAGTCAGAGGAATCCAAGCAAGGCTTGCAAGAGAATCTAGCCATTGCTCAAGAAAAACTGGAGCTAGCCACTCAAGAGCGCGATCACCTACGTGAATCTTTGCGCTCATCCGAGATGTCTGCCCAAGAAGCTGCATTTACAACCCGTTCTTTGCAGCAACGGATTGCTGACTTACAACGTGATCAAAGTACTGCGCGTGTTCAGATCATGGAGATTCAGGACAAGCAGGCTACTTCCGAGCAAGAGCTGGACACTCTGAGTGATGAAGAGGCACAAGATAAATTACAGGGCCTCTTGCTGGCTCGTAGCGCTCGCGAAGCTGCATTGTCGAATGCCCGTACAGAACAAGATGCACTATTGCATCAATTACGTGAAGCAGATGAAGTGCGCTTGCAGATTGAGCGCAGTCTTCAACCTATGCGTGACAAAGTGGTCGACTTACAGTTGCGCGAACAGGCCGCCCGTTTGAACTTTGAGCAGTTTGCAACTTTGTTGTCAGATGCTGAAGCCGACCTATCTGCACTTGAGGTAAGCTTCAGTCCAGATCTGAAGGTAGGGGCACTGCAAGCTGAAGTAAATCTACTCAACTCCGAGATTCAATCTTTAGGCCCGGTTAATATGGCTGCCTTGGACGAGCTCTCCAGTTCGCGTGAGCGTAAACAGTTTTTGGATGCACAATCAGCCGACTTGAACGAAGCAATGCAGACCTTGACGGATGCGATTGCTAAGATTGATGCAGAAACCCGTGATCTCTTGCAGGGCACTTTTGATCAGGTCAACATCCATTTCGGTAAGTTATTCCCCGAGCTGTTTGGTGGCGGTCATGCGGAGTTAGTAATGACTGGTGAGGAGATCTTGGATGCTGGTGTTCAGGTCATGGCTCAGCCTCCAGGCAAGAAGCTTAGTTCCATCTATTTGTTATCCGGCGGCGAAAAAGCTCTAACCGCAATTGCCCTAGTCTTTTCTCTCTTCCTGCTCAATCCTGCACCGTTCTGCTTACTCGATGAGGTTGATGCACCACTAGATGATGCGAACACCTTGCGTTATGCGCAGATGGTTGCCAAAATGTCTAATAAGACTCAGTTTGTATTCATCTCACATAACAAGATCACTATGGAAATCGCTCATCAGTTGATTGGTGTCACCATGCAAGAGCAGGGTGTATCGCGTATTGTGGCGGTGGATATTTCTTCTGCAGTATCGATGGTGGAGGCAGCTTAAGTGGATCTAGAGCAAATCATGACAGCGTTAGGTTTGTCTGACTTGCAGTTTGCTTTGGCTGTTATTGGCCTACTAATACTGATCTTAGTGGCTATTCTGAATATTAAATACGCTCGCGCACTGCGTAAAGCAAAAGCGAGAGTTGAGTATTACGCTGCTGAGCGAAGTGCGCGTGAACCAACTTTTGGGACTGGTTTTGCTGACCCCAGTCGTGGCGAACAGATTGAGCCAGTTTTCAAAGAAGGTTCCTTGCCAGTAAAGTCTAAATTGCCAGCCTTTTCAATTGATCCAAGAATAGACTGCGTGATTACTTTGCGTTTCCCCCAGCCCATTATGGGATCGGAGATCCTAAAGGAAACGCATTCCTGGGAAGATTTATCTGCTCCATCATCAGCCCGTTGGATGTGCGAGGGTTTCAATGTGGATCATGATTCTTCTGAGGCATGGGGTTTGCTTATGCCGGACTCTTCTTATTCGGAACTTCAGCTTGCTATTCAATTGGCAAGTCGTCGCGGTCCCATAGGCGTGCTAGAGTTATCTGACTTTTGTTCTAGAGCACAGGCGCTTGCCTTAACACTTGGCTCTCAGATTGACATGCCAAGCGTAACTACGATGTTGGATAAGGCTAAAGAGTTGGACTTCATGGCTGCTGAAAGTGATATTCAATTGAGCATCAACGTGCTATTTGATGAAGCATACCCTTGGAACAGCCTTGATTCTTTGATGCGTCAACGTGGATTTATCTTGTCTCGCAGTGGCCGCACTTATGAATACTTTAGTAATCGAGCCCCTATTTTTAGCAGCAATGACCTTAACCCTGGTGAGCCTGTGCAGCAACTTACCTTACTCCTGGAGTTGCCCTTAGTTTCCTTTGATGAGAAAGCATTCGAGCGCATGCTGGCAGAGGGCCTTGAAATTGCACAAGTTGCTAATGGTCGTTTAGTCGATGACAACGGAATTAATTTATCTGAAATTTCTATTCAAAGCATTCGCAAACACCTTGAGGGTTTATATGAAAACCTCGAGAGAAGCGGTGTTCCTGCTGGATCCTCTGCTGCCAGCAGACTTTTTAGCTGAGGAATCACTTGTCGTCCTCTAATCCGATAAATTTAGCGGATCGCTATGCATTATTACAAGCGGATCTAGTGCGCTTAGAGCATGCCTACTACGTTCTAGATAATCCAATAGTTCCTGATAGTGAATACGACCGCCTATATCGTGAGTTACTTGAGATAGAGGCCTTGCACCCTGAATGGATTACTGTGGATTCACTCTCGCAAAGGGTGGGCGGTGCTGCACTGAAGGAATTTGATTCAGTAACTCACGCAGTACCGATGCTTTCTTTGAACAATGCGTTTGAAGATGCTGAGTTAGTTGCCTTTGATCGTCGCTGCCGTGAAGGTCTGCATATTGATCAAGTAGATTACGCAGGCGAACTTAAATTTGATGGTCTAGCAATCTCCTTGCGCTACGAGCATGGCTCTTTGGTAAGAGCTGCTACCCGAGGCGATGGCGCCAGTGGTGAAGATGTCACTGCCAACATCAAAACTATTCGGGCTATTCCACTTAAGCTGATAGGTGACAATATCCCAGCAATATTGGAAGTGCGCGGTGAAGTCTTTATGTACCTGAAAGATTTCCAGAAAATGAATACACAAGCCGCTGCCCAGGGTGAGAAAGAGTTTGCTAACCCCCGTAATGCTGCAGCAGGAAGTTTGCGCCAACTAGATTCTAAGATTACTGCCAAAAGACCACTCTCGTTCTTTGCATACGGACTAGGAGCCCTAGAGCCACAGTCTTGGCTGCCAAAAACCCATGAAGAGCTTCTCAATGCTTACGTGAAATTGGGTTTGCCAGTCTGCGCTGAGCGTCGTGTGCTCAAGTCCGTTGAAGATATTTTGGTCTTTTATGGGGAGGTGGGAGCAAAGCGTGATTCTTTACCTTATGACATTGATGGCGTGGTCTATAAGGTCAACTCCTTTGCAGAGCAAGCTAAGCTGGGATTTGTATCTAGAGCTCCACGCTTTGCCTTAGCCCATAAATTCCCAGCGCAAGAAGCCTTAACTACCGTACTTGGAATTGATGTGCAAGTTGGGCGCACTGGTGCAATCACCCCTGTGGCAAGACTTGCTCCAGTTGAAGTGGGTGGCGTCACCGTTACGAATGCTACTTTGCACAATGAAGACGAGGTCAAGCGTAAAGATGTCCGCATTGGTGACACTGTTTCCGTCAGAAGGGCTGGGGATGTCATTCCGGAAGTGGTTTCGGTCCTTAAAGAACGTCGACCAAAAGGCGCAACAGAATTTGTAATGCCAAAAAATTGTCCGGTCTGTGATTCACATATTGAGCGCTTGGCTGACGAAGCCATTGCCCGTTGCAGTGGCGGCTTATTCTGCGGCGCACAGCGTAAGCAGGCATTAATTCATTTTGCACATAGAAGAGCCCTTGATATTGAAGGTCTGGGTGAGAAGATTGTTGATCAGTTAGTTGATCATAATTTAGTGAGAACACCCGCTGATCTTTATCGCCTTGGCTTTACAGCAATCGCTAATCTAGAGCGCATGGGTGAGAAGTCAGCTGACAATCTCATTGCCGCAATCAATCAATCTAGAAACACTACGCTAGCCAGATTCATCTTTGCGTTAGGCATTCGTCACGTGGGTGAGACTACCGCCAAAGACTTGGCCAATCACTACCAATCCATGCGCGCTTTGATGGATGCCAACCACGAAGACTTGCTGACAGTAAAAGATGTTGGCCCTGTAGTGGCAGACTCCATTACCAGCTTTATGGTAGAAGCTCATAATCGTGAAGTGATTGAGCAACTCTTAGCATCAGGAATGCAGCTTTCTGTAGAAGAAAAAGTTATCAGTGCAGCAGTCGCAGGAAAAACCTTTGTACTCACGGGTACATTCCCGACTATGACAAGAGACGAAGCTAAAGATTTGCTTGAAAAAGCAGGCGCCAAAGTAGCAGGCTCAGTCTCCAAAAAAACTGACTATGTAGTTGCAGGTACGGATGCTGGAAGCAAGCTCACAAAGGCAGAGGAGCTAGGCGTTCCAGTAATTGATGAAGCGGCTATGATGGATCTACTTAAGTAGGTCACTTCCTACACAAACATCAGGTAGGCATTTTTGTTTCCCCTCTATAAGCTTAAGGCTTTGAGAGGGAAGCATGCATCAAAATACGGTAAGCAAGCTCTAGATATGTTCTCAATCTTCAATTTTATTGGTCGCAGCACAAAGAGACTTTTGTAATGAATTCCCCTTTATCCTTCATTTCACTCTCTCGGAGAATATTGGATTCAGAAAATCCATTTTCAAGATCCAACCAGTTGGGCCACATTACTGGAAGTGGTCTGGTTATTAAGGATGGTAAAGCTCTCCTCATCTTTCATCCCTATATCAAGCAATGGTTCCAGCCTGGCGGCCACATTGAAGATGGTGAGTTTCCCATTGAGGCGGCAATAAGAGAAGTTTACGAGGAGACGGGGATTCTTTGCGAGTCTATCGAGGGTCAATTAGATCCAGTTGATATTGATCTGCATGAAATCCCTGCAAATCCAAAGAAAGGCGAGGGCGCACATTTGCATATTGATCTTTTATTTGTATTGCAGGTGATTGAGGAGCGAGATTCTCCTGAGGATATTCAAAAAGCATGGGTGCCTTTTGATCAAATTACTAGCCCGCGCATTAAACGAGCCTTGCAAAAGCTGCAAGATCACGCTTAAGCCCCTAAAGCCTCGAGTAAATCTGTCTCTAGCAAGATCTGTAGCTTAGGGTTCTTGCTCAAGTTTGCCGCATCCAATAGAAATACGTCTTCCACTCGCTCACCTAATGTATTGATGCGTGCAGTATGTAATGAGACTTGATGCTTGGCTAATATTCTGGAGATGACATAGAGTAAGCCAGTGCGATCACTCGCTGAGAGGGATAGAGCATAGTAATGACCGCGCTCATCTGGAGTCATATGTACGCGTGGCTGAATTGGGAATGTGCGTGATTGCCTCGATAGGCGACCCATACTGGGTGATGGTAATGGGTCATTATGTTGTAGTGCAGCTGTCAATTCGTATTCAACTAGTTGAATCAGATCACGGTAGCTACCACCTTCATCTACTAAGTTACTTCCTGAAATTTGGAAGGTATCGAGTGCATAGCCATGCTTTGTTGTATGAATACGGGCATCCCAAATTGAGAAACCATGCCGCTCAAAGTAGGCACAAATTCTGGCAAAGAGGTCTTCTTGGTCTTTGACATAGACGGCAATCTGTAATCCTTCGCCAACTGGGGAGAGGCGAGCACGTACAACGGGGATTTCGCTATTCACCTTATCCAGTAGATGGCGAGTTAACCAAGCAATATCAGCGGCATCTTGGCGCAAGAAGAAGGCAACATCCAATTGCTTCCAGAGATTTTCATAAGCAGAGTCTTCAATTGCGTAAAGGCGCAACTTGGCGCGGGATTCTTCTTGATGTTGTGCTAGCTCTGAGGAGGCATCTGGCTTTGCTCCGCCTAATACGCGTAGAGTGACACGATAAAGATCCTCTAATAGTTTGCCTTTCCAGGCATTCCATACTTTGGGGCTCGTTCCACGGACATCAGCAACAGTGAGCAGGTAAAGTGCAGTGAGATGGCGCTCATCACCCACCTTTTTAGCAAACGCTTGAACTACATCGGGATCGGTAATATCTTTTTTCTGAGCCACTTGACTCATGTTTAAGTGTTCTGCAACTAGCCAAATTAAGAGCTCAGTATCTGCTTTATCTAAACTATGATCTTTGGCAAACTTGCGCATGTCTGTCTTACCAAGTTCGGAGTGATCACCCCCACGCCCCTTGGCAATGTCATGAAAGAGTGCAGCAATGACTAATAGCCAAGGCTTTTCAAAATGGGCAATCAGGCTGCTACAAAAAGGAAACTCATGTGTATGCTCAACCACCATAAAGCGGCGCACATTCCGCAGCACCATCAGGATATGTTGATCCACTGTGTAGACATGAAACAAGTCATGCTGCATTTGGCCAACGATTCTTCTAAAGGCTGGCAGATAGCGACCAAGTACGCTGGTCCGATTCATGAGTTGGAAGGCGCGACTGACTCCCTCGGGCTCCTTAAGAATTTCAATAAATAGTGCGCGGTTGACCGGATCTTTGCGCCATTGGCTATCCATTTTTTGGCGAGCGTTAAACAAAGCTCTAAAGATCGTTGCCGATAAGCTCTTGACGTTGGATGTTTGCGCAAAAACTAAAAAGGTCCGCAGAATTTGTTCTGGATGCTTTTGAAATAACTGAGGGTCAGTAATGTCTAGGACTCCTTGACGCTCAATAAAGCATTCATTACCCTCGCCAGCAATAGCATGTGTTGTTTTAGATTCTTGAGGGAAAAGGAGCGCTTCAATATTTTGCAGTAATACATCGTTTAATTGACTGACTGCTTTTGCCGCCCAGTAGTAGCGACGCATGATGGCCTCACTAGCCAGTCTAGAGGACTCTTCTGTAATGCCCACGGCCGCTGCTAATGGTGTCTGTAAGTCAAATACCAAAACATCCTGCCTACGCTTCGCTAGTAAATGCAAGTTTGCGCGCAGAGTTTCTAAAAAACGCTGGTTGCGATTCAGCTCAGTTAGTTCACGTTGAGTTACCAAGCCTGCAAGACTGAGATCCTTGAAGGTATTACCAAAATGTGCAGCTTTGCTGACCCAAGAAATCACCTGTAAGTCACGCAAGCCACCAGGGCTCTCCTTGCAATTGGGCTCCAATGAGTAGGGCGTGTCTTGATATTTGTAATGACGCTGGATTTGCTCAGCCAGCTTTGCCTGGAAAAATGACTTTGGATCCAAAGTCTTTTCATAAACAGATTCAAACTCTTTGAAGAGAGCTTTCTTGCCGCAGATGAGTCGTGATTCAAGAAGGGAGGTGCGAACAGTAATGTCTTGTTCTGCCTCGGATATGCACTCGGCAACAGTTCTCACTGAGGAGCCAATTTCTAATCCGGTATCCCAGCATTGCGCTACAAACTTTTCAATCTTGCTGGCAAGAACATCTTCAAAGTATTGCTTATCTGCAGGCAGCAAAATCAGAATATCAATATCGGAATAGGGAAAGAGGGCGCCCCTGCCAAATCCACCCACTGCCACAAGTGCAGCATCCGAATTTAAATCACAGGAGTTCCATATACTAATGAGGAGTTGATCGCTGAGCTTGCTCAGTTGCTTGGTTAATCGCCCAACAACTTGATGCTCGCGAAAGTCATCATAGGCTAATTCTCGTGCAGCCCTTAAGCTGGAAATATCAACAATAGGTTTCATTGCTGCGAGAGTTTGACCCATTGCGCTTGAGCTAGTTTAGTAATTACGCGTTGGCTAGATTTGGTCTAAATGACAGACCTTTAACGCAATCAGGAATTGGATTACTGCCCTCTGACCAAGTTAACACTTCAACGCCAGTGGCTGTCACTAAAAGTGTGTGTTCCCATTGCGCTGAGAGGCTACGGTCTTTAGTCTTCACCGTCCATTGATCAGGCATTGTCCGAATATCGCGCTTACCAGCATTGATCATCGGCTCAATAGTGAAGGTCATGCCTTCTTTTAACTTTTCACCGGTGCCTGGACGGCCGTAGTGAAGAATCTGTGGATCTTGATGAAACACTTTGCCAATGCCATGACCGCAGTATTCACGAACAACTGAATAACCGGCTTTTTCAGCATGGGTCTGAATAACATGGCCAATGTCACCGAGCGATGCGCCAGGCTTCACTTGCGCAATACCAAGCCACATACATTCAAAAGTAATTTGGGTGAGGCGTTTAGCTAATACTGAAACTTCACCAACCATAAACATGCGGCTGGTATCGCCGTAGTAGCCATCAGGCGTAATCACAGTGATGTCGAGGTTGACAACATCCCCAGCTTTTAAAATCTTCTCACCAGGGATGCCATGGCAGATCACATCGTTAACCGAAGTACAGATCGATGCCGGGAAGGGTGGGTAGCCGGGTGGCTGGTAGTTCAGTGGGGCTGGAATCGTCTTTTGGACATCGCGCATATATTCATGGCAGATGCGATCTAGTTCAGCCGTACTGACACCAGCATTCACGTGCGGGGCAACGTGGTCAAGAACTTCACTGGCTAAGCGGCCAGCTTCGCGCATCCCTTGGATGTCTTTTTCGGCGGTAAATACACTGTTCATCCCTTGATTATCAACGACTTGAAGCTTTTTACTAGTGGGAAGATGCCTAAATAATAGGCAGATGCACCATTTAACGGTATTTCTGGGCAGGTTCTCTAGTAAGGCGCCAGGGGTGGGGCGTCTAGACCATTGATATTTAAGCTATAATTTCGTTCTCAGGTCAATTTTGATCTGAAATAGCGGGTTGAGCCTTCCAGGGTGGCGCTTTTTAGCGCAGCTAGGACTCAATCTCAGAAACCAACCCTTAGGAGAAGTTATGTCAGTAACTATGCGTCAAATGCTGGAAGCCGGTTGCCATTTTGGTCACCAAACCCGTTTCTGGTCCCCAAGAATGGCCCCTTACATTTTCGGCCATCGCAACAAAATTCACATCATCAACTTAGAAAAAACATTGCCAATGTTTCAGGACGCCCTGAAATTTGCAAAACAAGTTGCTGCTAACCGTGGAACTATCTTATTCGTTGGTACTAAGCGTCAATCACGCGAGATCATTGCTGAAGAAGCTGCTCGTGCTGGTATGCCATATATCGACAGCCGTTGGTTGGGCGGTACGCTCACGAACTTCAAAACTGTTAAAGGCTCCCTAAAGCGTTTGAAGGACATGGCTGTTGCTAAAGAAGCTGGTGATTGGGAAAAGCTTTCCAAGAAAGAAGCGTTGACTAATGATCGCGATCTCGACAAGTTGCAAAAAGCACTTGGTGGTATTCAAGACTTGAACGGCGTTCCTGATGCGATTTTCGTAGTGGACGTTGGCTATCACAAGATTGCTATTACTGAAGCTAACAAGCTTGGTATTCCTGTTATCGCTGTAGTGGATACCAACCACTCACCAGAAGGTGTTGATTACATCATTCCTGGTAACGATGACTCCAGCAAAGCTGTTCTGCTCTACGCTCGTGGGATTGCTGATGCAATCCTCGAAGGTAAATCAAATTCGGTTCAAGAAATCTTGACTGCTGTTAAAGAAGGCGAAGAAGAGTTTGTTGAAGAAGGGAAAGCTGAATAATGGCTGCTATTACCGCTGCAATGGTTGGCGAGTTACGCGCCAAGACTGATGCTCCGATGATGGAGTGCAAAAAAGCATTGACTGAGGCTGATGGTGATATGGCTCGTGCAGAAGAAATTCTGCGTGTAAAGCTCGGTAGCAAAGCTGGTAAAGCCGCATCCCGTGTTACTGCTGAAGGTATCGTTGCTTCAGCGATCAATGGCACTACAGGTACTTTGCTTGAAGTGAACTGCGAAACTGACTTCGTTTCAAAAAATGATGATTTCTTGGCATTTACACAAGCCTGCGCAAATTTGATTTCTGAAAAGAATCCAGCCGACGTTGCTGCCTTACTTGCATTACCCATGAATGGCCAAACTGTGGATGAAGTTCGTAGCGCCTTGATCGGTAAGATCGGCGAGAACATCATGCCGCGTCGCTTCAAGCGTTTTGCTGGCAGCAACAAGTTGGTTTCTTATCTCCACGGTACTCGTATTGGCGTTATGGTTGAGTTCGAGGGTGATGAGACTGCAGCTAAAGACGTAGCAATGCATATTGCTGCAATGAAGCCAGTGGCTTTGTCGATGGCTGATGTTCCTGCTGAAGCGATTGCTGTTGAGCGTAGTGTTGCGGTTCAAAAGGCTGCTGAATCTGGCAAACCACCAGAAATCGTTGAGAAGATGGTTGAAGGTTCTATTCAGAAGTACCTCAAAGAGGTTTCTTTGTTGAACCAAACTTTCGTTAAAAACGACAAGCAATCTGTTGAGCAAATGCTCAAAGCTGCTAACACCACGATCAAGGGTTTCACTATGTTTGTTGTGGGCGAGGGCATTGAGAAGCGTCAAGATGACTTTGCAGCTGAAGTTGCTGCTCAGGTTGCCGCTGCTAAAGGCGCTTAATTAGCTCCAAGCTTGCCGGGCTCTTCCGGTACGGCTGTAATACCCAAAAGGGCATATAAACCTCGGTTTCCATGCCCTTTTCTTTGATCTGTGCCAAGCCCTTTATAATTTGGGCAAGATATTAAAAAGTACTTAAAGATCAATAAGCTAAGCAGATAAATTGCCCAGCAAATTACGGAAAATAAAACGATGCCAGCCTACAAACGTGTTCTCTTAAAACTCTCTGGTGAAGCCCTCATGGGGGATGATGCTTTTGGAATTAATCCAATCACAATTGATTCCATGGTGAAAGAAATAGCTGACGTAGTAAACAGTGGCGTTCAATTGGCTATCGTGATTGGTGGCGGAAATATTTTCCGAGGTGTAGCGGGCGGTGCGGCCGGTATGGATCGTGCAACCGCTGACTACATGGGAATGCTGGCCACAATGATGAATTCTCTTGCGCTGCAAGATGCTTTGCGCCAAAAAGGTGTTGAAGCTCGTGTGCAGTCTGCTTTAAGAATGGATCAAGTGGTCGAGCCTTACATCCGTCCTCGTGCGATTCGTGCTCTGAGTGAGGGTAAGGTAGTGATCTTTGCTGCTGGCACGGGCAATCCATTCTTTACTACCGACACAGCAGCTGCTTTGCGCGGCGCAGAGATGGGCGTTGAAATCGTGCTTAAGGCTACTAAGGTAGATGGTATTTACAGCGCTGATCCAATGAAAGACCCAACAGCGACTTTGTATAAAACAATGACTTTTGACGAGGCAATCATCAAAAACTTGCAAGTAATGGATGCAACTGCTTTTGCATTGTGCCGTGATCGCAAATTACCAATCAAAGTATTTTCGATTCTCAAGCCAGGCGCATTGATGCGTGTGGTTCAGGGTGAGTCTGAAGGTACTTTAGTACACGTTTAATAGGAGGCTTGATGTCCGCAGCAGAAATTAAAACCACTACCGATCAAAAGATGCAGAAGTCTCTTGAGGCTCTGAAAACCAATTTGGCGAAGATTCGCTCTGGTCGTGCAAACCCTGGAATCTTGGAGCACATCCAGGTGGATTACTACGGCAATCCAACACCACTAAGCCAAGTGGCTAGCCTAGGTTTGGCTGATGCTAGAACGATTAACGTGCAACCATTTGAAAAAACGATGGTTGCCGTAATTGAAAAGGCGATTCGTGATTCGGATTTGGGTCTCAATCCAGCATCGCAAGGCACTGTGATTCGAGTGCCTATGCCTGCATTAACTGAAGAACGCCGCCGTGATTTGACTAAGGTTGTCAAAAACGAGGGTGAAGATACGAAGATTGCCGTACGTAATCTACGTCGCGATGCGAATGAGCATTTAAAGCGCCTTACCAAAGATAAAGAAATTTCCGAGGATGATGAGCGTCGTGCGACTGATGATATTCAGAAGATGACTGATCGCGCAGTGGTCGAGATCGACAAGATCGTTTCTGAAAAAGAAAAAGAGATCATGACGGTTTAATCGTCAGATTCATTCTCATTATTCGCCTTATGACACAGCACACTAGCTCAACCTTAGTTATTCCAGAGGTTAGTGCTATTCCACGTCATGTCGCCATCATCATGGACGGTAACGGACGTTGGGCAAGTAAGCGTTTCATGCCACGGGTAGCGGGTCACTCAGAGGGTTTAGGTGCGGTTCGTAAGATTGTTCAAGAGTGTCGCCAACTAGGCGTGGAATATCTCACTCTGTTTGCCTTCAGCTCTGAAAATTGGCGCCGCCCTCCAGAGGAAGTTAGCTTTTTAATGAAGCTATTCCTGAAATCCTTAAAGGGTGAAGTCTCTCGTTTGGCTGAAAACGACATCCGTCTTCGTCTCATTGGGGATTTAAGCCGCTTTGATTCTGGGATTCAGGAGATGGTGCAGTTCTCAGAAGAAAAAACAGCAGGCTGCAAAGGGCTTACGCTCACGATTGCCGCTAACTATGGTGGACGCTGGGATATCTTGCAGGCGATGCGCCAATCTTTGGTCGCCAACCCGAGTTTGGAACCAGAGCAAGTCTCTGAAGAATTAATACAACCCTATTTATCTATGGCCTATGCGCCAGAGCCAGATTTATTTATTCGAACTGGTGGCGAGCAGCGCGTCAGCAACTTTCTGCTTTGGCAACTGGCCTATACCGAGTTATATTTCACGGATACTCTTTGGCCTGATTTTGATGAAGCTCAATTACATATAGCTTTTGACTGGTTTAGTCAGCGCGAGCGTCGCTTTGGACGCACTAGCGCTCAGTTAGCGTCTGAGTCATTGAGCGACGCAGTCTAACCCTCCTTATTTCTCCATGCTAATCACTCGAATCATTACTGCCACCATCTTGATGGCAGTGCTATTACCTATTTTATTTTTCTTACCACCGATTTACTTGGGTATATTTTTCCTGATTGCCTTGGTTGCCGCTGCTTGGGAATGGAGTCGCATGATTGCCCCGGAAGCTAAAAAGGCTGCCTGGCTCTATGCTGTTTTTTGTTTAGTCATCATCTTATTGTTGCTGGGTATGCAAGCAATCACATGGCAATTTTCTTTGCTCATGATGGCGGTCTTGTTTTGGTTCTTTTTAGCGCCATTCATTTTAGCCAAAGGAATGAATCTCTCGCTTCAAAAATTCAAACCTTTCTACAGCATTACGGGCTTGATTATTCTGCCAGCAACCTGGTTTGCTTTGGTCTTCTTGCGTGAGTTGGGATTAGTCTTTTTATTAACAACAATGGCTTTAGTTTGGGTTGCTGATATCGGCGCTTATTTTGTCGGTAAAGCGTTTGGCAAACATAAGCTAGCTGTAAGTATTAGCCCGGGGAAATCGATTGAGGGCGCGCTAGGTGGTTTACTACTTTGCTATCTCTATGCATTCTTGTGCGTCACGTTTTTACCACTAGGTGATACTTTATTTGGCGCTTGGGCTATTCAATTCGGTTGGGTGCCGATGTTCCTGATGGTCACGGTATTGACAGCGTTCAGTGTCTTTGGGGATTTATTTGAATCTCAGTTAAAGCGTTTGGCTGGCGTCAAAGATAGTAGTCATCTATTACCAGGTCATGGTGGTGTACTAGACCGCGTTGATGCACTCATTCCGACAATGCCGATTGCTGCATTACTAGCAGGGTGGATTTAATGCCTCTTAAACAGCTTGCTATCTTAGGGTCAACTGGATCGATTGGTGTTAATACCTTAGACGTGATCCGCGCGCATCCTGATCGTTTTAAAGTGGTAGCCCTGACTGCCGCAAAACAAATTGAGCGTTTAGCCGAGCAATGTATTGAGTTCAAGCCTGCTATCGCAGTGGTGGCTGATGCTGATGGTGCCGCTCAACTGAGTCAACTGTTACAAGAGAAAAAGATTTCTACTCAAGTTCTCTATGGACCCGAGGCTTTAGTCAGCGCAGTAATAGAGTCGGGTTGCGATACCGTAATGGCAGCGATTGTAGGGGCCGCCGGCCTAGTCCCAACCTTGGCAGCAGCAAAAGCGGGTAAGCGAGTACTGCTCGCTAACAAAGAAGCGCTCGTGATGTCGGGTAATTTATTTATGCAGGCAATGAAAGCGGGCGGTGGCGAATTGCTCCCGATTGATAGCGAGCACAATGCAATCTTTCAATGTTTACCTGATCGCTTTACAAAAACTCCATCTGTTCATTTGGGCGTTGAAGAGCTTTGGTTAACTGCCTCTGGTGGACCATTTAGGGATAGACCCCTCACAGATTTAGCGGGCATTACGCCCGACCAAGCTTGCGCACATCCGAATTGGGTGATGGGTCGAAAGATTTCGGTTGATTCTGCGACGATGATGAATAAAGGTCTTGAGGTCATTGAGGCTTTTTGGTTGTTTGGCCTGCCATTAGAAAAAATTAAGGTTTTGATTCACCCGCAGAGCGTAGTGCACTCGATGGTGCGTTATCGCGATGGCTCGGTTTTAGCGCAAATGGGTCAACCTGATATGCGCACTCCGATTGCCTATGGACTGGCTTGGCCTGAACGTATTGATGCTGGTGTTGCTCCTTTGAATCTGACACAGTTGAGCAGCCTCAGTTTTACAGAGCCTAATTTTGATCAATTTCCTTGTTTAAGCTTGGCGTTTGCTGCTGCAAAGGCAGGGGGAACTGCGCCTGCCGTATTAAATGCCGCTAATGAAGTTGCCGTTGCCGCTTTCTTGGGCGATGGACTACCTTACTTAAGCATTCCGAAGGTAGTGGAGCACTGTTTAAATGCTTTGCCATCGGCCCCTGCGGATTCTTTAGAAGTAATCCTTGGGGTTGATGCTCAGGCTCGTCAAGCAGCCAATCAATTTATTCGCAACATTCAGAAATAGATTGATCTTTTAATGCAAGCCTTAATCACACTTGCTGCATTTTTAGTCACACTTGGTGTGCTGGTCAGTTTTCATGAGTATGGCCATTTCCTAGCAGCTCGTTTATGTGGAGTTAGAGTTCTTCGCTTTGCCTTAGGATTTGGTAAGCCGCTATTTACTTATCGCGCGAGTAACAGCACTGAGTGGGTTCTTGCTTCCATTCCTTTAGGTGGCTATGTCAAATTGTTGGACGGCCGCGATCGTGAACAAATAATTTCAGTAGAGGAGCGTCCTCAATCCTTTGATGTAAAGCCCCTATGGCAACGCTCCATGATTGTGGCTGCAGGGCCTTTCGCTAACTTCCTATTGGCAGTTATTTTGTTCTCAGTGATTTATGTTTCGGGTGTACCCCAGCTTCCTGCTCGACTTCAAGCTCCTCCTGAGCAATCGATTGCCGCAAAACTAGGGGTGGCGGCAGGTGATCAGGTACGAGGTTGGCAATCCCTTTCATCTGACTACAGTGGTGCCCCTATTCTTGATGAGTTTGACCCGGTCCCAAGTTGGAATGCATTGCGTTGGCTTCTCTTAAATGCACTTACTGGTGAGCAAGGCTTTGCCTTAGAAATTCAGGATACCGCTGGTGGCCGTCACGTTAAATTCTTCAAGCAGGACGATTTACCACTAATTGCACCTAATTCTGATCCATTTCAGGCTCTCGGCTTGTTTCCCCAGGTGACCCCACCCTCGGAGTGGATAGAGCTCAAGTTAGGGCCGATAGGTGCCTTAGGTTTTGCATACCAGCGCGTTTCTCTGATAACCAAGGTCTCTTTCCGGCTAATGCTGGGTTTATTTACGGGTAAAACGACCCTAAAGCAGCTCGGTGGGCCCTTAAGTATTGCTGATATGGCAGGTAAGTCGGCCCAGGTCGGCTGGCAGCCATTTGTAGCCTTTTTAGCTCTCATGAGTATCAGTATTGGACTCTTGAATTTAGTGCCTTTACCAATGCTCGATGGGGGTCAGCTCCTGTATGATGCATGGGAGTTGGTTGCTGGTAAGCGAATATCTTTATCACTGCAGGAAAAGCTCCAAAAAGTGGGTTTTTTGCTTCTGATATCCCTTTCCTTGCTAGCCTTGTTTAACGATTTGCAACGCTACCTTTCATTTTGAATTTTCTGATTCCCTCTATTCGCTCTGTGACTCGCTTTCTTGTTCAGTTAGTCCTGATTGTTGCTGCCAGTTTTTGTGTAAATGCACATGCTGCCGACTCCTTTGTGATCAAAGATATTCGAATTGAGGGCTTGCAAAGAGTCGAGCCAGGAACGGTATTTAGTTATTTGCCTGTTCAAGTGGGCGACACCTTGACTGATGAAAAGAGTGCTGAGGCAATTAAGGCTTTGTATAGCACTGGTTTTTTCCGAGATGTACAGATTCAGGCTCAAGGCAATGTTTTGATTGTGATCGTTGAGGAGCGTCCCACCATCTCCCGCATTGAATTTACCGGGATGAAAGAGTTTGACCAGGAAGTGGTGCGCAAATCTTTAAAAGCAGTTGGTGTTGCTGAAGCCCGCTTCTATGATAAAGCACTAATTGATAAAGCTGAGCAAGAGCTCAAGCGTCAATATATTGGAAAGGGGATGTACGCCGCTGAGGTAGTGGCAACTGTTACTCCAGTAGAGCGCAATCAAGTGGCGATTTACTTCAACGTTGATGAAGGTCCTGTAGCCAAGATTCAGGAGATTAATTTCATTGGCAACAAAGTCTTTAGCGAAAGCGCTCTCAAAAGCGAAATGCAGTTAAAGACGGGTGGATGGCTCTCGTGGTACAGCAAAGACAATTTGTATTCAAAGCAAAAGCTCACCGCCGACTTAGAGAATATTCGATCCTACTACCTTAATCGTGGTTATCTAGAGTTTGTGATTGAGTCGACTCAGGTTTCCATTACTCCGGACAAAAAAGGTATCTTTCTCACAGTTAGCATTCGCGAAGGTAATAAGTTCACGGTCAAGAATGTGCGTCTAGCTGGAGACTTATTAGGTAAAGAGGCTGAGTTAATCCAGCTGATCACTCTGAAGCCTGGCGATACTTTCTCATCTGCTAAGTTGACCGAGAGCACTAAGGCGATCGCAGAAATTCTGGGTTCATATGGCTACGCGTTTGCAACCATCAACCCACAGCCGGATATTCGTCGTGACTTAAGCGAAGTAGATCTGACATTGGTAGTTGATCCTGGTCGACGCGTTTATGTGCGCCAGGTCAACATTACTGGTAACGCCAAGACCCGCGACATGGTGGTTCGTCGTGAGATGCGCCAGTTTGAAAGCTCTTGGTTCGATAGCGAAAAGATTGATCTCTCAAAAAAACGTTTAGGTCGTTTGGGCTATTTCTCAGAGGCCGATATTTCTACTCAGGACGTTCCTGGTTCACCAGACCAAGTGGACGTCAATGTAAAAGTGGCTGAGAAGCCAACCGGTGCCGTCACGATTGGTGCGGGCTTCTCCTCAACTGAAAAATTAATACTCTCTGCCGGTATTAACCAAGAGAATGCATTTGGTACAGGTACTTCAGTAGGTTTGAATATGTCTCTGGGTAAGATTAATCAAAGCTTGGCTTTATCAAACTATGATCCTTATTTCACTGAGGATGGCATTAGCCGCTACACCGATTTGTACTATCGCTCATCCAAGCCCTTGTATTATGTTGGTGACCCTAATTATCAAATTAAGTCAGTTGGTAGCAATATCAAGTTCGGTGTTCCATACACAGAAGTTGATCGGATATTTTTTGGAACAGGCATTGAAGCTTTCAGGATCTCATCCACCTCGAATACGCCGGTACCTTTTTTAAATTACATGCAAGACTATGGTGTATCCGCACCAGGATATCCTAGTACGCTGACCACTTATAATGTGCCGGTTACGGTAGGTTGGTCACGTGATGGTCGCGATAGTGCGTTGATTCCCTCAACTGGATCACTGCAGCAGATGAGTGCCGAGGTGGGTACGCCAGCCGGCAACATGATGTTCTATCGTTTGTTTGGTCAATATCAGAAGTATCACTCCTTCTCAAAGGGTAATATCCTTTCCTATAATGGTGAAGTTGGTTATGGTGAGGCCTACGGTAAATATCCATTCCCGATTACTAAAAACTACTATGTTGGTGGCATTGGATCGGTTCGAGGCTACGCACCAGGATCCCTTGGTCCCACTTATTACAATGTAAATACAGGCCTTAACCAGCCAACTGGTGGCCAGTCCAAAATTGTTAATAATGTGGAGTACACCGTACCAGTCCCTGGTTCTGGTGTAGACAAAACCCTACGTGTATTTGGTTTCGTAGACGGCGGTAATGTCTATAACGAAAATATCAATCTCGTCTTGCGATATTCTTACGGCTTGGGTTTATCATGGATATCACCATTGGGCCCGCTCAAGTTCAGTTACGGTATTCCGGTCAAATCATTGCCAACGGATAACGTTCAACGTTTGCAGTTCCAAGTGGGTACAGCGTTTTAATTGTTTAAGGAAAGTTTTATGAAGCTTCATCAATCTTCCAAGTGGATACAGTTCGGACTAATTGCTGTTTCGTCATTCATTGCTTTGCCATCGGCATTAGCTCAAGATGCCGGAACCCGGGTTGCGGCTGTGAATGTTGAAAAAGTATTCAACGAATCGAACATGGCTAAAGCTAGTCAGACTAAATTGCAGAGTGAATTTACAAAACGCCAAAACGAAATTCGTGACAGCGCCCAAAAAATCAAATCTGCTGCAGAAAAGTTAGATCGTGATTCAGCAGTAATGTCTGAGGCTGAGCGTGCACGTCGTCAGCGTGAGTTGGCCGACCAGGATCGTGAATTGCAGCGCAAACAGCGTGAGTACACCGAGGATCTCAATCAGCGTAACTTCGAAGAGCGTGCCAAGATTGCTGAAAAAGCCAATCAAGCCCTGAAGCTAATTGCTGAACAAAGAAAAATTGATGTCATTATTCAAGATCCAGCCTATGCCAATCCCAAGGTTGATATTACTGATGATGTCATCAAGGCTTTGAATAGTCTTAAGTAAGTTTTATGCCCACCGCCATCGAGCTGGCCGAACAGTTTCAAGTAAGCTTGGTTGGGGATGGCCTCCTCTCGCTTCAAGGTCTTGCTCCTCTCGAGAGAGCTCAAGCAAGTCAAATCTCCTTTCTTTCAAATCCGCTGTATCGCCAACAAGCTGGTGATAGCGCTGCAGGTGGTTTGATTGTCAGTCAGGCGGATTTAGATTTTCTCCAGGCGAGCCCTGGAAGCAATACGGTAGGACGAGTATTTTTTGTCTCTAAAAATCCCTACGCCACTTTTGCCAGAATGGCGCAGCACTTTGCTAAAGCTTCTGCACCCATTTATACACCTGGAGTGCATCCCAGTGCCGCCATTGATCCTAGCGTGAGTATTCCAGCAACATGTCATATCGGACCATTTGTACAAATCGGCCCTGGCGTTAAATTAGGTGAGCGAGTTGTCTTGCTGGGAATTACTTCTGTTGCTAGAAATTCCAATATTGGCAGTGATACCTTGATTTATCCCAATGTTTCCATTTATTCAGAAACCAAGCTTGGTGAGCGCTGCATTATTCATAGTGGGGCGGTTATTGGCGCAGATGGTTTTGGTTTTGCCCCTGATTTTTCCGCTACGGGCGCTGAGTGGGTCAAGATCCCACAAACGGGTGCTGTTGTCATCGGCAATGATGTGGAGGTGGGCGCGTCAAGCACAATCGATCGTGGCGCTATGAGTGACACCATCATCGGTGATGGCACCAAGATTGATAACCAAGTTCAAATTGCGCATAACGTAGTAATAGGTAATTGCTGTGTGATTGCTGGTTGCGCTGCCATTTCTGGGAGTACCAAGATTGGTAACTTTTGCATTATTGGTGGCGCGGCGAATTTTGCCGGCCACCTCACGATTGCAGATAGAACAACCGTGTCGGGTAATACCTCAATTATTCGTTCAATTACTGAGCCAGGGCAGCATTACACGGGCGTGTATCCCTCAATGCTTCATAGTGCCTGGGAGAAAAATGCAGCTATTCTGCGAGGCCTCGATAAAATCCGTCAACGCTTACGTTTATTAGATAAATCCAAATAAATCATCACCATCTTACAAAATCTAAAAATTTTATTCAGCAGGTAAATACATGAGCAAACCTATCGCTATCGATATCAATCAAATTTTGAAGTTACTGCCACACCGTTATCCATTTCTATTGGTTGATCGGGTATTAGAGATTGAGCCTCGTCAAAGCATTACCGCGCTAAAAAATGTCACTATGAATGAGCCCTTCTTTCAGGGTCACTTCCCAGATTTTCCGGTAATGCCGGGGGTCTTAATTATTGAAGCGCTTGCCCAAACAGCAGCACTCTTAACCTTCTCCGAAGTGCGTGAAGAGAACGCGGTTTATTA
Source organism: Polynucleobacter duraquae (assembly GCF_000973625.1). Lineage (NCBI taxonomy): Bacteria > Pseudomonadati > Pseudomonadota > Betaproteobacteria > Burkholderiales > Burkholderiaceae > Polynucleobacter > Polynucleobacter duraquae. The sequence continues at coordinate 1,360,195 of NZ_CP007501.1, read as the reverse complement.
CTTCGCTGGTATTGATGGTGCGCGCTTTAAGAAGCCTGTATTGCCTGGCGATCAATTGATCATGACGGCTAAGTTAGAGCGCGAGCGTGCTGGTATCTATAAGTTCCAAGTGCAAGCTACGGTGGATGGTGAGTTAGCCGCTGAAGCGAATATCACTTGTGCCGTTCGTACGAAAGGTGCGTAATGACTCGGATTCATGCATCTGCTGTAGTTGATAGTAAAGCGGAGATCGCCAGCGACGTAGAGATTGGTCCGTATTCCGTCATTGGACCTAACGTCAAAATTGGTGCTGCTTGCAAGATTGGTTCCCACACTGTGATCGAGGGTTACACCACGATCGGCAAAGAAAACAACTTTGCTCACTTTGCCGCTATTGGTGGTGCTCCCCAGGATATGAAATACCGTGGCGAACCTACCCAGTTGATTATTGGAGATCGCAACACCATTCGTGAGTTCACGACCATTCATACTGGTACATCGCAGGATGAGGGTATCACTAGAATTGGTGATAATAACTGGATCATGGCTTATGTACACATTGCACATGACTGCCAAATTGGTGACCACACGATTTTTTCGAGTAATGCACAAATTGCTGGTCACGTAAAAGTGAGTGATTGGGCGATCATGGGTGGTATGTCTGGCGTGCATCAATTTGTTCGTATCGGCCAACATGCTATGTTGGGTGGTGCTTCTGCATTAGTTCAAGATATTCCACCGTTTGTCATTGCAGCTGGAGATAAAGCCTCTCCTCATGGCATTAATGTGGAGGGTCTGAAACGTCGTGGCTTCTCTAGCGAAACGATATCTGCACTACGTCAGGCATATAAGGTTCTCTATAAAGATGGTCTCAGCTTTGAAGAAGCTAAGGTGGAGATTCAGAAGATGGTTCTCGCTAGTGCATCCGATGCCCAAACTGCAGAAAAGCTGACCGAGTTCCATGACTTTATTGCCGCCTCTACGCGCGGCATTATTCGATAGAGAAGGTCTAGTGTCTAAACTTGCTTGTGTTGCCGGAGAGCCTTCGGGTGACTTGCTGGCAGCGCCAGTATTGAGTGCACTAAAGCAGATTCCCGACACCTCTAATCTGGAGGTCTATGGTATTGGTGGTCCTCGCATGCAGGCCGAGGGCCTGCGCTCAGATTGGCCAATGGAGACATTGAGTGTCCGTGGTTACGTTGAGGCAATTAAACAGTTACCTGCCATTCTGAAGTTGCGCAAAGAATTGATTGCCAATCTCTCGGGCGAAGGCCGCCCGGATGTGTATCTTGGTATTGATGCACCAGATTTCAATTTAGGTGTTGAGTTGGCTTTGCGCAAGGTAGGTATTCCGACTCTGCATTTTGTTTCCCCATCGATTTGGGCCTGGAGAGCAGGGCGCATTACCAAAATTAAGCAGGCAGTTGAACGCATGCTCTGCATCTTCCCGTTTGAGACGGAGATTTATGAGCGTGCAGGTATTAGCGCAACTTATGTCGGACACCCCCTTGCTAGTGAAATACCTCTAGAGCCAAATCCAGCAAGTGCTAAGCAAAGAATAGAAGAAATCTTAAATCTACCAAGTAATACATTAAGCGGAGTGCTTATCTCTGTACTGCCAGGCAGTCGCGGTTCCGAGATTGAACTGATTGCGCCAGTCTTTTTTGAGGCGATAGTAGAGCTTGCAAAGCGCATGTCAGCACAGCCTCTCCATTTTGTAATCCCAGTGGCAACACCACGCCTGCGTGAACCGCTAGAAGCATTGCTTAAAAATATGCTTGATAATAATCCTGACCTTCATATTCATCTGATTGATGGTGAGGCCGATGTAGTACTTGAGGCTGCCGATGTTGTACTGATTGCTAGTGGTACAGCGACATTACAGGCAGCGCTCTGGAAAAAGCCGATGGTGATTTCTTATAAAGTACCTTGGTTGACTGCGCAGATTATGAAGCGACAGGGCTATCTACCGTATGTTGGTTTGCCCAACATTCTGTGCGGTGAGTTTGTTGTTCCTGAACTTCTACAAGATGACGCTACTCCGAATAAATTGGCCGATGCCTTGTTAGCCTGGTTAAACAACCCAAGTAAGGTTGCTCAACTGAAAACCCGTTTTGCAGCAATGCATGAGACCTTACGTAGACCAACTGGTTTATTGGTTGCACAGGCCGTCGCGCAAACCATTGCCGCCACAAAACATCGGACTACTGTGTGAGCCTGATTTGGGTATGTGGCGTTGATGAGGCGGGTCGTGGTCCACTGGCGGGATCGGTGGTTGCTGGTGCTGTCGTGCTCGATCCTGAGAATCCTATTGCTGGTTTAAAAGATTCCAAAAAGTTATCTGCAGCAAGGCGTGAGTTTTTATTTGAGCAAATTTTGCTGAAGGCCAAAGCCTGGGGCATTGGCGAGGCGAGCCCAGCCGAGATTGATGAGATCAATATTTTGCAAGCGACGATGTTGGCCATGCGCCGTGCCATTGAAGATCTCAGCACACGTTTAGGCGGCTGGCCAGATAAAGCTTTGATTGATGGCAACCGCTGTCCCGAGCTTCCCATCTCAGCCGAGGCTATCATCAAGGGCGATACTAAAGAGCCAGCAATCTCAGCCGCCTCTATCTTGGCAAAGGTCACACGTGATCGTCAAATGATGGCCTTGCATGAACTGCATCCCCAATATGGCTTTGCTCAGCATATGGGATATCCAACTGAAGTCCATTTCGCTGCACTAAAGGAATACGGCGCATGCGATCAACACCGCCGTAGCTTTTCTCCCGTGCGCAATGTATTGGCGCTGCATAGTCGATAATCCCAACTATGAAAATTGAATTTATCAGCTCAAAAGACAATTCCTTGTTTAAGGAGATTCGTCAATTGCAGGCTACTGGGCCAAAAGGACAAAAGGCGAGATTTGCTTGCGGCCAAGCTTTGTTGGAAGGTATTCATTTAGTACAAACTTGGGTAGGTGATCCAGCACTCAAGATATTGATTACCTCCGAGTTGGGTTTGCAAAACCCAGAAATTGCTCAGGCTGTATATGACCATGTAGAGATCTGTCCAGAGACACGAGTCTATCAATTGGATAAAGGCTTATGGGATTTGCTTAGTGATCTGGTCAATGCGCCACAGCTTGCTGGCTTGCTGGACCTTCCGCCATCTGCATTGAACCCCCAAAAGTCAGTTGCTACGCTTGAGGGAGATGTCATTATTTTGGATCGTATTCAGGATGCTGGGAATGTGGGTTCTATTTTGCGCACTGCCGCGGCAGCAGGCTTTACTCAGGTAATTGCAATATCCGGTTGTGCCCACCTATGGTCAAGTAAAGTATTGCGGGCTGGCATGGGCGCCCATCGCTTGCTCGATCTTTATGAAGGCTGGTCATCTCAGCAAGTGCTCAGTGCAGTCACTGCGCCTTTGTTAGCCGCTACTGCCGATGGCGAGCTCGATCTATTTAATATGCCCAAGGTATTGATTCATCCGGTTGCTTGGGTAATGGGAAGTGAGGGCCAGGGTGTCTCTGAGGATTTGATGGCTCAAGCCAAAGGCGTCTCCATTCTGATTGATCCAAGAGTCGAATCGCTCAATGTTTCTACAGCAGCGGCAATCTGTCTATTTGAAACGGTACGAATTCGCCGCAATTAACACGCGTTAATGTGCTAACCTAAAATTGTTTTATCTGACTTCATGGATTGTAAGACGGTAGTTGCAATCTCCTCAATTGATTTACTAGTCGTAGTCACCCAAGGAATGGATTCCTTTTTCATCATGGCGGTGGCTTCATTGATTTCGTAGCGGCAGTTTTCTAGCTTAGCGTAATTGCTGCCTGGACGTCGCTCATTACGAATCTCTGACAAGCGTTCAGCATCAATCATCAAGCCAAAAATCTTACTGCGATACGGAATTAAATCTTTGGGTAACTGCCCACGCTCAAAATCTTCTGGAATCAGAGGGTAGTTTGCTGCCTTCATACCATATTGCATTGCTAAGTAGAGACTAGTTGGTGTTTTGCCCACCCGCGATATACCCACCAGAATGACATCAGCCTCAGCTAGATTTTTATTAGATTGGCCGTCATCGTGGGCCAAGGAATAGTTGATGGCCTCAATCCGGTTTTTGTAGGCCTCAGTATCCGCATTGTGATGCAGGCGGTTCATAGCATGGGTTGATTTAACCCCGAGAGCCTGCTCCAAGGGAGCCACAAAGGTCTGGAACATATCCAAAATCAGGCCATTGGCTTTACCAACAATGGTATTCAATTCGGGATTCACCAAAGTAGTGAAAACAATCGGCTGGACTTCATATTTGGAGGCTGCCTGATTGATGCTAGAGACTGCATCGTGGGCTTTTTCAGGGCTATCCACAAAAGGTACCCGAATATGCTTAAAAGTGGCCTCAAATTGGGCCAAAATCGATTGGCTGAAGTTCTCGGCGGTAATGCCGGTGCCATCAGAAACAATAAAAACAATACGCGCTTGGGTAGACATGAGATTGGCCTGGAGGTCTTGGTCAGCACTACAATATGCAGTTGATGAAGTATGCCGTATTTTATCCGGCCGCTCGACCAGTTTCCTTATCCTTAGAGAGTACTTTATGTCCAACCAACAGCAACAAAGTAACGATGTAGCAAATGCCTATGTTTTGCCTTTTGAGCAACTCCGGATGACCGATGTTGAGTCAGTCGGCGGTAAAAATGCCTCGCTTGGTGAAATGATTTCTCAGTTGTCCTCCACGGGTGTACGTGTGCCTACTGGTTTTGCAACTACCTCCCTGGCGTTCCGTGATTTCTTGGAACACAACAACTTGACCGAGCGCATTCAACAGCGTTTGGAAAATCTGAACATTGATGATGTTCGTGCTCTGGCTGAAGCTGGAAAAGAAATTCGCGGTTGGATTGAGACTGCCCCATTTCAGGCGCGTCTTGATGAAGAGATTCGTATCGCATTTAAAACATTGGATGACTCTGGCAAGGGCTCATTCGCCGTTCGCTCTTCGGCAACTGCAGAAGACTTGCCTGATGCTTCATTTGCAGGGCAGCAAGAAACTTTCTTGAACATTGAAGGTATTGATGATGTTCTGAAGAAGATTCGCGAAGTATTTGCCTCTTTATATAACGACCGTGCGATTTCTTATCGCGTTCACAAGGGTTTTGCCCACGCTGAAGTAGCGCTATCAGCTGGTATCCAGCGTATGGTGCGCTCTGACTTAGGTGCTGCTGGTGTGATGTTTACCTTGGACACAGAGTCTGGCTTTGAAGATGTGGTGTTCATCACCTCCAGCTATGGCTTAGGCGAGACAGTAGTTCAGGGCGCAGTGAACCCAGATGAGTTCTATGTATTCAAAACTACCTTGGCAAAAGATAAGAAGGCGATTATTCGTCGCTCTTTAGGCTCCAAGTTGATTCAAATGCAATTTGCCCCAGCGGGCTCTGCTGAGAAGGTAATGACTGTGGATGTTGCTCCTGAAAAGCGTAATCGTTTTTCATTAGAAGATGCTGACATCACCGAATTAGCAAAATACGCAGTCATCATTGAAAAGCATTACGGCCGTCCAATGGATATCGAGTGGGGTAAAGATGGTCAGGATGGCCGTATCTACATTCTGCAAGCTCGCCCAGAGACAGTGAAGAGCCAAGTTGCCGGTCAGGTAGAGATGCGCTACAAGTTAAAAGGTAGTTCAAAGGTGCTGGCCAAGGGTCGTGCAATTGGTCAAAAGATTGGCGCAGGCCCGGTTCGTATTATTCGTGACCCAAGTGAGATGGATCGTGTGCAGCCTGGTGATGTATTAGTTGCCGACATGACTGATCCCAACTGGGAGCCAGTGATGAAGCGCGCTTCTGCGATCGTCACTAACCGTGGAGGTCGTACTTGTCACGCTGCGATTATTGCTCGTGAATTAGGTGTTCCTGCGGTAGTAGGCTGCGGTGATGCGACTGAGCATTTGCAAGACGGCATGATGGTGACTGTCTCTTGTGCGGAAGGTGATGAAGGTCATATTTATGATGGCTTGATTGAAACTGAAGTGACTGAAGTTTCTCGTGGCGTATTGCCAGAGATCCCAGTCAAGATCACCATGAATATCGGTAATCCTCAGTTGGCCTTTGATTTCTGCCAAATCCCCAATGCCGGCGTTGGTCTGGCTCGCCTCGAGTTCATCATCAACAACTACATTGGTGTTCATCCCCGCGCTGTGTTGGAGTACCCAAACATTGACCCTGATCTCAAGCGCGCAGTAGAGAGTGTTGCTCGTGGCTATGCAAGTCCACGCCAGTTCTATGAAGATAAATTGGTTGAGGGTGTAGCAACGATTGCTGCTGCTTTTTATCCAAAGCCCGTGATCGTGCGTTTGTCTGACTTTAAGTCAAACGAGTACAAGAAGCTCATTGGCGGTTCACGCTATGAGCCGGACGAAGAGAATCCAATGCTTGGTTTCCGTGGTGCATCCCGCTACGTATCAGCCGATTTCGGTGAAGCCTTTGCTTTGGAGTGTGCTGCAATGAAGCGCGTTCGTGAAGATATGGGCCTAGATAACGTCGAGATCATGGTGCCCTTTGTCCGCACCATCAAACAAGCTGAGCGTGTCATCGACATGATGGCGAAGTTAGGTCTTAAGCGTGGTGAGAATGGCCTGCGCTTGATCATGATGTGCGAGATTCCTTCTAATGCGATCTTGGCTGACCAATTCCTTGAGCATTTCGATGGTTTCTCAATCGGCTCAAACGATATGACTCAGTTAACCTTGGGTCTAGATCGTGACTCCGGTATGGAGTTGTTGGCAATTGACTTTGATGAGCGCGACCCTGCTGTAGAGTTCATGATTGCTCGCTCTATTGAGGCCTGCCTCAAGCAAAACAAGTATGTCGGTATTTGCGGTCAAGGTCCTTCAGACCACCCAGACTTTGCACGTTGGTTGGTTGCTAAGGGCATTACTTCGATCTCACTCAATCCGGATAGCGTAGTGGCTACCTGGGAGATGTTGGGCAAGAAGGAAGCTTAACTCCCAACCGGCTAATCACTAGCGAGATGAAAAAAATGCCTAGATACAAATCTAGGCATTTTATTTTTCGCTGAACCTTTCACATTACTTGTATGATGCACTTTATTGGTGCATATATAGATCCTTATTGCCGTAGAAAATTAAGCGTTGAGATCGCCCCGAGCAATACGACCCTTTTGAACTTCCCATTCACGCTCTTTGGTAGCAGCTCGTTTGTCATGCTGTTTCTTGCCGCGGGCAAGCCCAATCTCACACTTCACATTCCCTTTTGAGAAATGCAGGTTCAATGGGACCAAAGTGTAGCCTTTTTGCTCCACTTTGCCGATGAGTTTTTTGATCTCAATGGCATTGAGAAGGAGTTTACGGGTGCGGGTACTGTCTGGGACTATATGAGTGGAAGCTGATAGCAGGGGGGTAATGTGGCAGCCGATCAGGAACAGCTCCGCCTGACGGATGACAACATACGCTTCTTTGACGTGCACGCGACCGGCGCGAATGGCTTTTACTTCCCAGCCTTCCAGAACCAGCCCTGCCTCGAACCGTTCCTCGATAAAATAATCGAAGAAGGCTTTTTTGTTATCGACGATACTCATATTTATTTAGCTTCTCAAGATCGATTATGGCAGACGTCAACAAGACCGTTTTAATTGGCCAATCCGCGGACCGTATGTATGGTTTGGTAACTGATGTTGCGCGCTACCCAGAGTTCTTGCCTTGGTGCGGTGGAGTGGAAATTTTTGAGCAATCCGAGACTGTTTTGGATGCCAAAATCAATATCCACTTTAAGGGCATTAATCAGTATTTTCATACCCGAAACACCAATCGTCGCCCCGAAAGCATTGATATGGTCTTTGTGGATGGCCCATTCAAGCACTTTTCTGGGAAGTGGAACTTTATCCCCCTTAAGGATGATGCCTGTAAGGTGGAGTTTAAGCTCCACTGGGAGTTTAAGAGCGTCATCCTGGATAAGATCATTGGCCCAGTATTCGGGCATATTGCGGGTACCTTTGTGGACTGCTTTGTCAAGCGAGCTGAAGACCTCTATGGCTAGTCAGTCTATGGAGATTCTGATTTGTGATGCCCGCTTGGGTGAGCCTGAGTTAAGCCCTTTCACGCTGCACTTATCGCCCTCCGAGACTCCCACCGTAGGACTTGCCCTCATTAAGGCTGGAATTGCCCAAGGCCCTAATGATTCCGCCTTGGCCAGAAAAGGCTGTTTTGGCGTCTTTGGTAAGCGCAAGGATTGGGGTAGCCCTATTTACGAGGGCGATCGTTTGGAGCTGTATTCGCCACTCCTAGTTGACCCCAAGGCTGTCCGTCGTAAGAAGGCTAATCAGAATCAAGATGCCAAATTCCAGGCTGCCGCAGCTAAAAGAAAGGCTAGGAGGCTATAATCGGTTTTTGCGACTAGGGGTTTTGCATGCGACTCATTCAAAAAGCACTCACTTTTGACGATGTGCTCCTCGTACCGGCTTATTCTTCGGTACTCCCTCGAGATGCCAGCTTGGCAAGTAAGTTAACTCGAGAAATTTCACTCAATACACCGTTGGTGTCGGCAGCGATGGATACCGTCACGGAAGGCCGCTTGGCGATTGCCATGGCTAGCGAAGGTGGCATTGGTATTGTTCATAAAAATCTCAAGCCTGCTGAACAGGCTAGGGAAGTAGCCAAGGTTAAACGTTACGAGTCTGGCATTTTGCGTGACCCTATTACGGTAGATCCAAATGCAACACTCCGCCAAGTGATGCAACTTTCTCGTGAGCATGGTTTCTCGGGATTCCCGGTGCTGACTGGCAAAGAGGTGGTGGGCATTATTACTAACCGCGACTTACGCTTTGAAGAAGACCTAGATGCGCCAGTGAAATCCAAAATGACTCCACGTGAGCGCTTGATTACAGTGAAAGAAGGCTGCTCTCTAGAAGAGGCAAAGCGCTTGATGAGTCAGCATCGTTTAGAGCGTGTACTGGTGGTCAATGACAAGTTTGAATTACGTGGCCTGATCACCGTTAAAGATATCTTGAAAGCAACTGAACATCCAAATGCTTGTAAAGATAGCGAAGGTAAATTGCGCGTTGGAGCCGCCGTTGGTGTAGGTCCTGATAACGATGAGCGCATTGAACTTCTAGTTCGTGCAGGCGTCGATGTGATTGTGGTGGATACCGCACACGGTCATAGCCAAGGTGTTTTGGATCGTGTGAAGTGGGTTAAGAAAAATTACCCACACGTACAAGTGATTGGTGGAAACATTGCCACTGGCGAGGCTGCTAAAGCTTTGGCTGATCATGGTGCTGATGGCGTGAAGGTGGGTATTGGCCCCGGCTCTATTTGCACCACCCGGATTGTTGCGGGTGTTGGTGTTCCTCAGA